>NC_018513.1:1259510-1574388 GCF_000292915.1 Burkholderia cepacia GG4 | reverse complement strand
CCGCTGCCAGGATTCGCGACGACCTTGTTACTCCCCGCGCTGCTGCCGGGCGACTAGGATGGGTGCACCAACGATGAGGTGACAAACATGAAACGCTCCACGGCAGACATCCTCCGCGAATACGGCCCGTTTCCGGGCGTCGACGGCGTGCACGGCGTCACGTTCGACGGGCAGCACGTCTGGTTCGCATCCGGCGACAAACTGAACGCGCTCGACCCGGAACGCGGCACGACCGTGCGCGCACTCGACGTCGCCGCGCATGCGGGCACCGCGTTCGACGGGCGCCACCTGTTCCAGATCGTCGAGGACCGCATCGAGAAGATCGATCCGGACTCCGGCCGCGTGCTCGCGACGATCCCCGCGCCCGGCGGCGGCGCCGATTCTGGGCTCGCCTGGGCCGAAGGCACGCTGTGGGTCGGCCAGTATCGCGAACGCAAGATTCATCAGGTGGATCCGCAATCGGGCGCCGTGCTGCGCACGATCGAATCGAACCGCTTCGTCACCGGCGTAACTTGGGTGGACGGCGAGCTGTGGCACGGCACTTGGGAAGCGGACCAGAGCGAGCTGCGGCGGATCGACCCGCGCACGGGGCAGGTGCTCGAACAGGTCGACATGCCGCCAGGTATCGGCGTGTCAGGGCTGGAATCCGACGGTCGCGACGTGTTCTACTGCGGCGGCGGCAACAGCGGCAAGCTGCGCACCGTGCGCCGCCCCGCGCGGGCGCGCGCGGCGGGCGACAGCGCGGCGGCGGCCGAACCGGTCGAGCGCTGATCCGCTGATCCGCTGATCCGCTGAAAGACGAGGAGCAACCCGGCCCGCCGCGATCCCCGGTAAACAGGACCGGATCGCGGCGGCGCTCGCAGCCGATCCCGAACCCCACCCGCTCAGGAGTGCAGGAATGAACAAGACGCGGTCGCGCCGCCATCGCTAAGATGCGCGCTCGTCAGTCATTTGTTCGGAGCAGTCGATGCAGCGCGGTGTGGTGTATGGCGTCCTCGCGGGCGCGTTGTGGGGCATGGTATTTCTCGTGCCGCGGCTGATGACCGACTTCTCGCCGCTGCTGCTGAGCGCGGGCCGCTATGCGATGTACGGCCTCGTGTCGCTGGCGGCCGCGCTGCCGGCAGCCCGCTCGCTGCTCGCGCGGCTGACCCGCGAGGATCTCGTCGCACTCACGAAGCTCGCGCTGATCGGCAACGTCGCGTATTACATGCTGCTGTCCGGCGCCGTGCACCTGATCGGCATCGCACCCAGCTCGCTGATCGTCGGCGTGTTGCCCGTGACCGTCACGCTCGCGGGCCTCGGCGACCACGGCGCGGTGCCGCTGCGGCGCCTCGCCGCCCCGCTCGCGCTGGTGATCGCCGGCATCGTCTGCATCAACGTCGATCTCTTCACGTCCGAAGCCGCGCACGCGACGACGCTCGGCCAGAAGCTCGCGGGCATCGCATGCGCGAGCGGCGCGCTCGCGAGCTGGACCTGGTACGCGGTCGCGAACGCGCGCTACCTCCAGCGCCACCATCATTTCGGCGGCAACGAATGGTCGGTGCTGTGGGGCGTGGTGACGGGCCTGATCGGCGGTCTCTGCTGGCTCGCGATTCTCGCGCTGCCGGCCGGCACGCTACAGGCGGCGGTCCCGGCATCGCGCTGGCAACTGTTCTGGCTGCTGAACTTCGTGCTCGCGATCGGCGCGTCGTGGCTCGGCAACGGACTGTGGAACGCGGCATCGAAGCGGCTGCCGCTCACGCTGTCGGGCCAGCTGATCGTGTTCGAAACCATGTTCGCGATGCTCTACGCGTTCGTCTACGACCACCGGATGCCGCGCGCGCTCGAGATCGCGGCGCTCGCGCTGCTGCTGGCGGGTGTCTACGGTTCGGTGCGCCGGCACAGCGACCCGCACGCAGGCGGCAATACGCCCGGCGGCGCGGCCGTGAACGCGAACGTCACGACCCACTGAACGCGGCCTGAACGCGGCCGCGCCCGGTCTGACGAATCGAAACGGCGGAGACGGAGCGGCGCTGAAGCGGCGCGTCAGCGCGCATCCTTGTGCATCCACTTGCGCCCCTCGACGGAGCCTTCGCGACGGGTCTTGTCGACGCGCCGCTGGCGCGCGAGCTTCGGATCGACGATCAACGGGCGATAGATCTCGACACGGTCGTGATCGGCGAGCGGCGCGTCGAGCGGCGCGAGCTTGCCGAGCACGCCCGTTTTCGCATGCGCGAGGTCGATCTCCGGGTGCAGCGCAAGCACGCCGCTCGCGTCGATCGCCGCGCGCACGGTCGCGCCTTCGGGCAGCGACACCGGAATCAGCGTCTGGCGATCCGGCAGCGCGTAGCAGACTTCGATCGACAGCATCGCGTCACCCCTTCCCGTAGCGCTGGTCGGCGCGCTTGACGAACGAATCGACGAACGTGTTCGCGATATGGCTGAACACGGGCCCGATGATCTTCTCGAGCAGGATGCTCGAGAACTCGTAGTGCAGCGCGAATTCGATCTTGCACGCATCGGCGCGCAGCGGGATGAAGCGCCACGAGCCCGTGAACTTCTTGAACGGGCCGTCTGCAAACTCCATGTCGATCCGCGTCGGGCGCTGCTGCGTGTTGCGCGTCGCGAAATGCTGCTTGATGCCCTTGAAGTTGATGTCGATGCGCGCTTCCATCCCGCTGTCATCCTGACGGCGAACCTCGACGCCGCCGCACCAGGGCAGGAAATTGGGGTAGTCGGCCACGTCGGTGACGAGGTCGAACATCTGTTCCGCCGAATGGCGGATCAATACGGTTTTCTGGACATCTGCCATAAATCGCGCGGCATCGCTTAAGGTGAGAACGCAAGCCGGGCGATTCCCGCCCCGCTTTGCTAAAATCGTGATTTTAAACGAGTTGGCCCGATCCTTTCATGAGCATCATCGACAACAGGAAAGCGCACTTCGATTATCACATCGAGGAACGCTACGAGGCGGGGCTCGTGCTCGAGGGCTGGGAAGTCAAGGCGCTGCGCGCCGGGCGCGGCCAGATCCGGGAAGGTTACGTCGTTGTGAAGAGCGGCGAAATCTTCCTGATCGGTACCCATATCAGCCCGCTGCCCGAAGCCTCGACGCACATCACGCCCGACCCGGTTCGCACGCGCAAGCTGCTGCTGCACCGCGAGGAAATCAAGAAACTGATCGGCAAGGTCGAGCAGCGTGGCTACACGCTCGTGCCGCTGAACTTCCACTACAAGGGCGGTCGCGTGAAGTGCGACATCGCGCTCGCGAAGGGCAAGAAGCTGCACGACAAGCGCGAAACCGAGAAGAAGCGCGACTGGGAACGCGAGAAGGCGCGCATCATGCGCGCCGGCACCTGACGCCCGCAACCTGCCACGCAAACGACACGGCCCGCTCGCAGCGGGCCGTGTTGCTTTGGGCTATGTGATTCGCCGATGCAGGCCGCCCGGCGGCGGCTCGGGCAGCTTTCGGTACGCCATGCCGTCTGCCGCGGCCGAAGAAAGGTGCCACTGGCCTCGTCCGAGCTCCGGCTGCGCGACGATTCGCCGCACATCGATCGCACGCGGCGGCCCGCCGCGCATCGCGTACGGCCGACTCAGGCCTTCCCGCCCGAGGCCGCCCCCGCATTCTTGACGATCGTCAACGCCGACGAGATCGCGGTGCCGAGATCCGACAGGTTCGACGGCACGATCAGCGTGTTGCCCTGCTTCGCGAGATTCGAGAACGCGCCGACATACTGCTCGGCAACCTTCAGGTTCACCGCATCCATCCCGCCCTGCGACTGGATCGCGTTCGCGATCTTCTGGATCGCCTGCGCGTTCGCCTCGGCCACCGCCAGAATCGCAGCGGCCTCGCCCTGCGCCTGGTTGATCGCGGCCTGCCGCTCGCCCTCGGACTTCTGGATGGCCGCTTCACGCGCACCCGACGCGAGGTTGATCTGCTCCTGCTTGCGGCCTTCGGACGCCGCGATCAGCGCGCGCTTCTCGCGCTCCGCGGTGATCTGCGCCTGCATCGCGTGCAGGATTTCCTTCGGCGGCGTCAGATCCTTGATCTCGTAACGCAGCACTTTCACGCCCCAGTTCGCGGCGGCCTGGTCGAGCGCCGACACGATATTGTGGTTGATGAAGTCGCGCTCCTCGAAGGTCTTGTCGAGTTCGAGCTTGCCGACCACCGAGCGCAGCGTCGTCTGCGCGAGCTGCGTGATCGCGAGCACGAAGTTGCTCGAGCCGTATGACGCCTTCATCGGATCGGTCACCTGGAAGTACAGCACGCCGTCGACCTGCAATTGCGTATTGTCCCGCGTGATGCAGACCTGGCTCGGCACGTCGAGCGGAATTTCCTTCAGCACATGGCGGTAGGCGATCCGGTCGACGAACGGCAGCACGATATTGAGACCGGGCGACAGCGTCGCGTGATAGCGCCCGAAGCGTTCGAGTACCCAGGCATGCTGCTGCGGCACGATCTTCACCGTCTTCGACACGATCACGATGGCGATGACGAGCAGGACGACCCAGATGATCAGCGAATCCATGAAGTGTTCCCTCCTTGTTTTTCAGTGGACGATTAGCCCGCGGGTTTCGCTACGACGACGAGACTGTTGCCGCGCACGGCACTCACCTGATACACGCGCGCATCATCGCGCTCGCCGGCCGCGAGCTCGACGTCCCAGTCGGCGCCGCGATACTGCACGCGCGCGCGGCCGTCACGCCACGCGTCGACCGTGACGGTCGCGCCGATATCGAGATTGACGTCCGGATTCGTCGACGTGTCGCGCTTCTGCTTGCGCCCAAGCCCCGAGCGGCGCAGCACGATCATCGCGATGATCGCGACCGCGGCGGCCGCACCGATCTGCACGTGCGGCGCGAAGCCCGCGAACTGCAGCAACCCGCCCGCGAGAAAGCCGAGCGCGATCATCAGCAGATAGAACGTACCGGTCAGCAATTCGGCGACGACCAGCACGCCGACTCCGACCCACCAGAACAGATGCCCCGACATCATTGTGGTCTCCAGAAAAACGCCCCCATGCTCACTATATTCGCTGCGCCTGCTCCCGAGCGAGCGGCGGCACGCTTGGGGCGGCCCGGACCGGCAAAAAAAAACACCCCGGTGCTTACCGGGGTGTTTATAGCACGAACCTTGCATTTTGCCTTCACCGAAAGAGCGGCGAGCCGCCCTTTCGTCGACGATGCATGACCGACCGTTACTTCCGGTTGGCCAGCGCCTGCCACGTATCGATGATCGTGTCGGGGTTCAGCGAGATCGACACGATGCCTTCGTCGGTCAGCCATTGAGCGAAGTCCGGGTGATCGGACGGGCCCTGGCCGCAGATGCCGACGTACTTGCCCATCCTGCGGCAGGTATCGATCGCACGCTTCAGCAGGAACTTGACGGCCGGGTCGCGTTCGTCGAAGTCGACGGCCAGCAGTTCCATGCCCGAGTCGCGGTCGAGGCCGAGCGTGAGCTGCGTGAGGTCGTTCGAACCGATCGAGAAACCGTCGAAGTGCTCGAGGAACTCTTCGGCGAGGATCGCGTTGGTCGGGACTTCACACATCATCACGAGGCGCAGGCCGTTTTCGCCGCGCTTCAGGCCGAACTTCTCGAGCAGGCCGACGACACGCTCCGCCTGCTTCACGGTCCGCACGAACGGCACCATGATTTCGACATTGGTCAGGCCCATCTCGTCGCGCACGCGCTTCAGTGCACGGCACTCCATCTCGAACGCCTGCGCGAAGTCTTCAGCGATGTAGCGCGACGCGCCGCGGAAGCCCAGCATCGGGTTTTCCTCGTCCGGCTCGTAGCGCGAACCGCCGATCAGCTTCTTGTACTCGTTCGACTTGAAGTCGGACAGACGCACGATCACGGGCTTCGGATAGAACGCCGCAGCGATCGTCGCAACACCCTCCGTCAGCTTGTCGACGTAGAACTGGCGCGGCGATGCGTGACCGCGCGCCACGCTCTCGACCGCCTTCTTCAGGTCCTGGTCGATGTTCGGGTACTCGAGAATCGCCTTCGGGTGCACGCCGATGTTGTTGTTGATGATGAACTCGAGACGCGCGAGGCCAACACCACCGTTCGGCAGTTGCGAGAAGTCGAACGCGAGCTGCGGGTTGCCGACGTTCATCATGATCTTGACCGGGATTTCCGGCAGTTCGCCGCGCTGCACTTCCGTGACTTCCGTCTCGAGCAGGCCGTCGTAGATCTTGCCTTCGTCGCCTTCCGCGCACGACACGGTGACGAGCGCGCCATCCTTCAGGATGTCGGTCGCGTCGCCGCAGCCGACGACTGCCGGCACGCCGAGCTCACGCGCGATGATCGCCGCGTGGCAGGTGCGGCCGCCACGGTTCGTGACGATCGCAGCCGCACGCTTCATCACCGGCTCCCAGTTCGGGTCGGTCATGTCCGCCACCAGCACGTCGCCCGGCTGCACGCGTTCCATTTCCGACGGATCCTGGATCACGCGCACGGGGCCCGCGCCGATCTTCTGGCCGATCGCGCGACCCGTCGCCAGCACCTGCGACTGGCCCTTCAGCTTGAAGCGCTGCTCGGCCTTGCCGGTTGCCTGGCTCTTCACCGTTTCCGGACGTGCCTGCAGGATGAAGATCTTGCCGTCGCGGCCGTCCTTGCCCCACTCGATGTCCATCGGACGCTGGTAGTGCTTCTCGATGATGACCGCGTACTTCGCGAGCTCGATCACGTCTTCGTCGGTGATCGAGTAGCGGTTGCGCTGCTCGTGCGGCACGTCGACCGTCTTCACGCGGCCCGGCTCGCCCGGCTGCGTGAATTCCATCTTGATCAGCTTCGAGCCGATCGAGCGGCGGATGATCGGGTACTTGTCCTGCGCGAGCGTCGTCTTGAACACGTAGAACTCGTCCGGGTTCACGGCACCCTGCACGACGGTTTCGCCCAGGCCGTAGCTCGACGTGATGAACACGGCGTCCTTGAAGCCCGATTCGGTGTCGATCGTGAACATGACGCCGGCCGCGCCGACGTCCGAGCGGACCATGCGCTGCACGCCGGCCGACAGTGCGACCTCGGCGTGCGTGAAGCCCTTGTGCACGCGATACGAGATCGCGCGGTCGTTGTACAGCGACGCGAACACGTGCTTCATGCGGTCGAGCACGTCGTCGATGCCGACGACGTTCAGATACGACTCCTGCTGGCCAGCGAACGATGCGTCGGGCAGGTCTTCCGCGGTCGCGGACGAACGCACGGCGAACGACAGCTCGCCTGGCGAGCCGTTCTTCAGGATTTCGAACTGTGCGCGGATTTCCTCCTCAAGACGCGCCTGCATCGGTGCGTCGACGATCCACTTGCGGATTTCGGCACCGGCTTCGGCGAGCGCCTTCACGTCGTCGATGTCGAGCGACTCGAGACGCTTGGCGATGCGATCGGTCAGATCGTTGTGCTTGAGGAAGTCGCGGAATGCGAGCGCGGTCGTGGCGAAACCGGTGGGTACGCGAACGCCTGCTTCGGAAAGCTGGCTGATCATCTCGCCGAGCGACGCATTCTTGCCGCCCACGATCTCCACATCGGTCATCCGCAACTGCTCGAACGGGATTACATACGCCTGGTCCTTTGCGACGTTTGCTGCGTTAGTCATACAAGCCCCTAAGTGTGAAAAAAATGCTCGATTGCGCAAGTGGGCTCGGACGCGGGCGCTTGCAAAAAGGCGCGGCGCGTCTTGCGCAACCTGTTAGATAAACAATCGCAGCGGCGGAGAATCTTCCGACCCGATTTGCAAAAATCCCGGCAGAAGGGCGATATATTCAGACGAATCGCCGAACTTGCCGGGAATTTTCGATCGATCACGGCGAGCCCGGGGTGCCGTTCGCACCCTGCCCCCGCAATTGCTTATCCAACAGGTTGCCGCTATTCTACCGTGCCGGCTGCCGGATGTGGCGCGACCTTGTCACTGCGTCTGGAGGCGAACCTCCAGCCGTCCGCGCAACCGCCCTTCACGCTCGACGCCCAGATTCATGCTGCCTACCGTTTTCATCGTCTCCGACGGCACCGGGATCACTGCCGAAACATTCGCGCACTCGATCCTCTCCCAGTTCGACCAGAAATTCCGCCTCGTGCGCGTGCCGTTCGTCGACTCGCTCGAAAAAGCCTATGCGACCGTCGAGAAGATCAACGACGCCGCGGTGCATGATGGCCGCCGCGCGATCGTGTTCACGACGCTCGTCGACAGCGAGTCGAACGACATCGTCAAGCGCTCGAACGCGCTCGTGCTCGACATGTTCCAGCGCTTCGTCGAGCCGCTCGAGCAGGAACTGGAGCTGAAGTCGAGCCATGCGATGGGCCGCGGCCACCAGAACGCCGATACCGAGGAATACAAGACGCGAATCGAGGCGATCAACTTCTCGCTCGCACACGACGACGGCCAGTCGAACCGCAACCTGTCGGAAGCCGACGTGATCCTGGTCGGCGTGTCGCGCAGCGGCAAGACGCCGACGAGCCTGTATCTCGCGATGCAGTACGGCGTGAAGGCCGCCAACTATCCGCTGATTCCGGAAGACTTCGAGCGCGGCAAGCTGCCGTCGGCGCTGTCGCCGCATCGCGACAAGCTGTTCGGGCTGTCGATCGACCCGCAGCGCCTGTCGGAGATCCGCAACGAGCGCCGTCCGGGCAGCAAGTACGCGGCGCCGGAAAACTGCCGCTACGAGATCAACGAGGCCGAGGCGATGATGCGCCGCGAAGGGATCAAGTGGCTGTCGTCGACGCACAAGTCGATCGAGGAAATCGCGACGACGATCCTGCAGGAAATCCGCCTCGACCGGCAGTCGTACTGACGGCTGGCACACCGGCGGCCGCGAGACCGCCGTGGACAACAAAAAGCCGCGTCGAACGCGGCTTTTTTCGTGGCGCGGGATGCGCGCGGGCAACGCCGCGCGGCACGGCGTCATGCGCGCCGCTGCTGCCGCACCTGCTCGAACAGGCATACCGCCGCCGCCGCGGCGACGTTCAGCGACTCCATTCCGCCCGGCTGCGGAATCGTCACGCGATGCGTGGCCGCATCGCGCCAGAACGCCGACACGCCGGCACCCTCGTTGCCGAACACCCATGCCACCGGCCCGGCCAGGTCGCAGTCGTAGATCGCCTGCGCGCCGTGCGAATCCGTCAGCGCGACCGGCACATCGAGCCGTCCGGCGAGCGCGTCCGGCTCGACGTCTTCGTGAATCGACAGCAGGAAATGCGCGCCCATCCCCGAACGCAGCACCTTCGACGACCATGCGTAGGCGGTGCCCGGCGCGCAGAATACGTGCCGCACGCCGGCCGCCGCGGCGCTGCGCAGGATCGAACCGACGTTGCCGGCGTCCTGCACACCGTCGAGCACGATCGACGTATGCGTGACGCGCTCGGGCAGCGGCTGCGCGGGGCGGTCGACGAGCAGCAGGAAACCGACGCCGCTGACCACGTTCGACAGCTGCCCGAACAGCGCGTCCGGCAGCGTGACCACACGCTGTACGTCGACGCGCGCGATGATCGCCTGCGCTTCGGCGTGCGCGAGCGCACCTTCGGTTGCGACGCACAGCTCGGGCGTGGCGCCCGTATCGAGATATGCGCTGGCGAGGTGGAACCCTTCGAGCAGCGCCTGGCCGCCGCGGCGCTGCTGGGACGTCGAACCCGCGAGCGCCTTCAGGCGCTTGTACAGCGGGTTGTCGCGGGAAGTAATGCTTTTCATCGAATCAGGTCTAGTGCCGCGCGCACGGGTGCGAACGTGCGCCGATGCGCTTCGCACGGGCCGTGCTCGCGCAGCGCGGCGAGGTGTTTCGCGGTGCCGTACCCGGCGTGCACGTTGAAGCCGTACACCGGGAAGCGTTCATGCAGGTCGACCAGCATGCGGTCGCGCGTGACCTTCGCGAGAATCGACGCGGCCGAGATGCTCGGCACGAGCGCGTCGCCGCTCACGATCGCTTCGGCGCGCACCGTCAGCGTCGGGCAACGATTGCCGTCGATCTGCGCCAGCGTCGGCAGCACCGACAGGCCTTCGACGGCCCGCTTCATCGCGAGCATCGTCGCGTGCAGGATGTTGAGCGTATCGATCTCGTCGACGCTGGCCGACGCGATGCAATACGCGCGCGAACGCGCGACGATCAGTTCGTACAGCGCGTCGCGCTTTTTTGCGGACAGCGCCTTCGAATCGTCGAGCCCGTCGATCGGCTGCGCGGGATCGAGGATCACCGCGGCGGCCACGACCGGCCCCGCGAGCGGGCCGCGGCCGGCTTCGTCGACGCCGCAGACGATCTCGTCGGGCCGGCTGAAATCGAAGCCGCCCTGCACGTCGATCGACGCGCGACGGCGTGGTGCACGGGCTGCCGTCATGCGCGCCCCTTGCGTTGCTCGAGCACGCGCACGACCGCTTCGGCGGCCTTCGCGGCCGTGTTCTGCCGCAGCGAAAGATGCATTTCGGTAAAGACTTCGGTCAGCGTGCGGCGGTTCGCGTCGTCGCGCAGCTGCGTGAGCGTCGCATCGGCGAGCGCCTCGGGCGTCGCGAAATGCTGCAGCAGCTCGGGCACGACGAAGCGCCCCGCCAGGATGTTCGGCAAGCCGACGTACGGCAGATAACCCTGCCGGCGCATGATCTGCCCGGTCAGCCAGGGCACCTTGTACGAGATCACCATCGGTTTCTTCAGCAGCGCGGCTTCCAGCGTGACGGTGCCGCTCTTCACGAGGATTGCGTCAGCGGCCGTCATCGCGACCTGCGAGCGGCCGTCGGTGATCGTCAGCGCGAGTTGCGGATGCGCATCGACGAGCGGTTGCAGCAGCTCGCGCAACGCAGGCGTCGCCGCCGGCATCACGAACCGCACGCCGGGCTCGCGCTGCTGCATCAGCGCCATCGCCGCGAAGAAGGTCGGACCGATCAGCCCGATCTCCGAGCGCCGGCTGCCCGGCAGCACCGCGATCACGGGGCCGTCGGCAGGCAGGCCGAGCGCGATGCGCGCGCCGTGCGTGTCGGGCTCGAGCGGAATCTCGTCGGCGAGCGGATGGCCGACATACGTCGACGCGACGCCCGCCTTGTCGAGAATCGCCGGTTCGAACGGGAACAGGCACAGCATGTGGTCGACGGACTTCGCGATCTTCTTGATCCGGCCGCCGCGCCACGCCCAGATCGACGGGCACACGAAGTGGATCGACGGAATGCCCGCGTCGCGCGCGGCCTGTTCCACGTTGAAATTGAAATCGGGCGCGTCGACGCCGATGAACGCATCCGGCCGCTCGGCGAGCAGCTGGCGCTTCAGTTCGCCGCGAATCCGCAGGATCTCGGGGATCTGGCCCAGCGCCTCGACGTAGCCGCGCACCGTCAGCTTGTCCATCTGCCAGTGCGAGTCGAAGCCGTGCGCAAGCATCCGCTGCCCGCCGATCCCGTAGTAGCGGGTCGACGCGGGCAGCCGCTCTTGAAGCCCGCCGAGCAGCGACGCCGCGAGCAGATCGCCCGACGGCTCGCCGGCCACCATTGCGAGCCGGAGCTGATTGGTCGGGAGCGACATCGCTTAGCGAATGATGCCGCGTTGGGACGCGTCGATGAACTCGACGAGCGCGGTGACCGCCGCGTCGCCTTCGCCGCCCGCCCCCGCCAGCTCGCGCAACTGCACCTTCGCTTCCTCGAGCGACAGGCCGTTCTTGTACAGCAGGCGGTACGCGCTGCGCAGGGCCGAGATCGCGTCGGGC
Source organism: Burkholderia cepacia GG4 (assembly GCF_000292915.1). NCBI lineage: Bacteria > Pseudomonadati > Pseudomonadota > Betaproteobacteria > Burkholderiales > Burkholderiaceae > Burkholderia > Burkholderia cepacia. Next base: position 1,562,738 of record NC_018513.1, on the reverse strand, counting down.
GAGAAACCGCGCCGGCGCAGGCCTTCGACGTTGATGCCGTGCGGCTCGGCCTTGTTGCCGGCTGCGATCACGAACGGCGGCACGTCCTGCACGAGCGCCGAGGCGCCGCCCAGCATCGAGTGTGCGCCTATCCGCACGAACTGGTGCACGCCCGACATCCCGCCGACGATCGCCCAGTCGCCGATCTCGACGTGACCGGCCATCTGCGCGTTGCTCGACAGGATCACGTTGTTGCCGATCCGGCAGTCATGTCCGATGTGCACATAGGCCATGATCCAGTTGTCGTCGCCGAGCGTCGTCACGCCGACGTCCTGCACGGTGCCCGTGTGGATCGTCGTGAATTCGCGGATCGTGTTGCGGTTGCCGATCACGAGCCTGGTCGGCTCGTCCTTGTACTTCATGTCCTGCGGACGTCCGCCGACCGACGCGTAATGGCCGATGCGGTTGTCCTCGCCGAGCGTCGTGTGACCTTCGATCACGCTGTGCGAGCCGATCGTCGTGCGCGCGCCGATCGTCACGTGCGGCCCGACGATCGCGTACGGCCCGATCTCGACGGACTCGTCGATCTGTGCACCCGGTTCGACAATCGCGGTAGGATGAATCCTGGTCATGCGCCGTTGCCTCTCGATGTGATGTGTCGCGTTGCCCGCGTTACGTTACCCATGCGTGCCGCGTCGCTCAGGGCGCCGCGTCGGCCGTCTTGACCGTGCACATCAGTTCGGCTTCCGCCGCCACCTTGCCGTCCACTTCCGCCACCGCCTTGAACTTCCAGATGCCGCGGATGTAGCGTTCGAACGTCACGTTCAGAATCAGCTGATCGCCCGGTTCGACCACGCGCTTGAAGCGCGCGCCGTCGATGCCGACGAAGTAGTACAGCGTGTTTTCCGGATCCTTCGGCTGCTCTTCCGCGAAGGTCAGCAGCGCGGCCGCCTGAGCGAGCGCCTCGAGGATCAGCACGCCCGGCATCACCGGCCGCTTCGGGAAGTGCCCCTGGAAGAACGGCTCGTTGATCGACACGTTCTTCAGCGCCTTGATCCCCTTGTGCGGCTCGAGTTCGAGCACGCGGTCGACGAGCAGAATCGGGTAGCGATGCGGCAGCAGCGTGAGGATCTTGTGGATGTCGAGATTGATTTTTTCAGTGCTCATGATGGTTCGTCTCACGCAGAGGCTGCGCGGTGGTGATGCAAAGGCTGAAGCGGGCCGCCGCGCGGCCCAGTCTGGCAAACCGGGCCGGATGCGCTGGCCGTGCCCGGTTCGTGGTCTCGCATGGTTTCGGTCAGGCGTCCGTGCCGCCCTGGGCGGCCAGCGCGGTTTCGAGCGCCTTGATGCGGTCGCGCAGCTTGTCGAGATTGCGCACGAGCGCGGCGCTCCGATTCCATTCGCCGTGGTCGACAGCCGGGAACGCGCTCGTGTAGATGCCGGCCTTCGGCAGCGACTTCGACACGCCCGAATTCGCGGTGATGATGACATAGTCACCGAGCGTCACGTGGCCGGCGATCCCGGCCGCGCCGCCGATCATGCAGTGGCGGCCGATCGTCGTGCTGCCCGCGATGCCCGCCTTGCCGGCGATCACCGTGTAGGCCCCGATCCGGCAGTTGTGGGCGATCTGCACCTGGTTGTCGATCTTCACGCATTCCTCGATGACGGTGTCCGCCATCGCGCCGCGATCGATCGTCGTGTTCGCGCCGATCTCGACGTCCGGGCCGATCGATACGCCGCCGACCTGCGGGATCTTGACCCAGCTGCCGGTGCGCGCATCGCCGTCGCCGACGAAATCCGGCGCGAAGCCGAACCCGTCGGAACCGATCACGGCACCCGCATGGATGATCGCGCGCGGGCCGACCTTGCAGCCGTGGTACACCGACGCGTTCGGATAGATGTGCGAACCCGCGCCGATCGTCGTGCCGCGGCCGACGAACACGTTCGCGTCGAGCTGCACACCGTCCTCGATCACCGCGCCGGCCTCGACCGTCACGTGCGGGCCGATCACCGCGCTCGCGGCGACCTGCGCGGCCGGATCGACCGTCGCGCTCGGATGCACGCCGGCGGCGCGCTGCGGCGTGGCCAGATCGATGAACATCTGAGCGACGCGCGCGAAATACGCGTACGGATTCGGCGTCACGATGAAATTGCGGGGGCCGGCCGTCCGGGGGCCGGCCGTCCGGCCGTCAGTGGCCGCGCCCAGCTTTTCGAGATCCTTCGGTGCGATCAGCACCGCGCCTGCGCGGGTCGTCTCGACCTGCGACAGGTACTTCGGATTCGCGAGAAACGCGAGTTGCTGAGGGCCTGCCTGGTCGAGCGGCGCGAGGCCGCTCACCGTGCATTGGGCGTCGCCGGCGATCTCGCCGCCGAACCGCTTTACGAGTGCCTCAAGCGTCAATGCCATTCGTCGTCTGCTCCGTTCAGTTCGTCGAGCCGGACGCGAGCGCCTTGAGCACCTTGTCGGTGATGTCGATGCGCGGGCTGACGTACACGGCCTCCTGCACAATCAGGTCGTAATTCTGCTGCTCGGCAATCTGCTTGATGACCTTGTTCGCACGCTCCAGCACCGCAGCGAGTTCCTCGTTGCGACGCTGGTTCAGGTCTTCGCGAAACTCGCGCTGCTTGCGCTGGAAGTCGGTATCGAGCTGCGCGAGATCGCGCTGCTTCTGCGCGCGATCGGCCGCCGACAGCGACGCACCGTTCTTGTCCAGCGAATCGGACGTCGACTTCAGGCGCGCCGCGAGGTCCTGCAGATCCTTGTCGCGCTTCGCGAACTCGGCTTCGAGCTTCGTCTGCGCCGCCTTGGCAGGCGCCGACTCGCGCAGGATCCGATCCGAATTGACCGCCGCGATGCGGGCGACGTCCTGAGCATGTGCCGTCGCCGCGCCCAAGGCCAGCGCAACGGTCAGCGCACACATCACTCGTTTCGAAAACTTACCGGTTAGCAAAATTACCCTCTCGTTGCTGTTGTCATGCGTTCGATCAGAACGCCGTCCCGATCTGGAACTGGAATTTCTGGTACTGGTCGCCTTCGTGCTTCTGCAGCGGGAAGCCGAGGCTCAGCTTCAGCGGGCCGATCGGCGAGATCCACGCGAGACCCACACCGTAGCCGTAACGCAGGCCGTTCGCGCCGGTACTCGTGCCGCCCGGCGCGTTGCCCCACACGTTACCGCCGTCGAGGAACGTGAACACGCGCAGCGTGCGGTCGTAGCCGGTGCCCGGCAGCGGGAACGTCAGCTCGATGTTGCCGACGAGCATCTTCGAACCGCCGATCGGGTCGTTCGTCTTCGTGTCGCGCGGGCCCAGCGAGCTCGGCTCGTAGCCACGCACGGAGCCGATACCGCCCGCGTAGTAGTTCTTGAAGATCGGGTACGGGTTGCCGATGCCGTTACCGTAGCCGCCTTGCAGGTTCATGCCCAGGATGAAGCCGCGCGAGAACGAATAGTAGTACTGTGCCTGCAGGTCAGCCTTGTAGTACTGGATCTTGCCGACCGGCACGCCGTACTCCATGTTCGCCTGCGTGAAGTAGCCGCGGCTCGGAATCAGCGCGCTGTCACGTGCGTCGCGCGACCACGCGATGGTCAGCGGCACCGTGTTCGACACGCGGCCGAACTGCGAGACGTAATCCTGGTAGCTCTGCGGCGTGTTCGAGTCGGTGTCGAGGCGGTTCTGCTCGAAGCCCGCGCCGAAGTAGACGGTGTCGACTTCCGAGAACGGGATGCCGAACTTCAGGTTGCCGCCCGCGCTGATGATCCGGAAGCTCGAGCTCGTCGAATAGTAGAGCGGCTGGTACGTGCGGTAGTAGACGTCCGTGATCCGCTTGATGCCGTCGACCGTGAAGTACGGGTCGACCTGCGTGACGGTCAGCGTGCGGTAGCTCTTCGCGGTGTTGACGTTCACCGACAGGCTCGTGCCCGAGCCGAACACGTTGTCCTGCGACACGCCGGCCGACAGCACCACCTTGTCCGTCGACGAGAAGCCCGCGCCCAGCGTAATCGCGCCGGTCGGCTTTTCGTCGACCTTCACGTTCACGTCGACCTGGTCGTTCGTGCCTTCGACCGGCACCGTCGCCACGTCGACGTTGGTGAAGTAGCCGAGACGGTTCACGCGGTCCTTCGACAGCGCGAGGCGGTTCGAATCGAACCACGAGCTTTCGAGCTGGCGCATTTCACGGCGCACCACCTCGTCACGCGTACGGGTGTTGCCGACCACGTTGATGCGGCGCACGTACACGCGGCGGCTCGGATCGACGACGAGGTTCAGGTTCACCTTGTGGTTCGCCTGGTCGATGTCAGGCTGCGCGTTGACGGTCGCGAATGCGTAGCCGTATTCACCGAGCTTGTCGACGATCGACTTGGTGGTTTGCTGCAGCTTTTCGGCCGAGAAGCGATCGCCCGGCTTGATCTTGATCAGCTTGCTCAGTTCCGCTTCGCGATCGAGCAGGTTGCCCGACAGCTTGATGCCCGACACCTTGTACGGCTCGCCTTCGTGCAGCGTAACCGTCAGGTACATGTCCTTCTTGTCGGGCGAGATCGACACCTGGGTCGACTCGATGTTGAACTCGAGGTAGCCGCGGTTCAGGTAGTACGAGCGCACAGCCTCGAGGTCGCCCGTCAGCTTTTCCTTCGAGTACAGGTCGTTCTTCGTGTACCAGGAGAACCAGTTCGGCGTCGACAGCTGCATCTCGTCGCGCAGCGTGTTGGTGCTGAATGCCTTGTTGCCGATGAAGTTGATCTGGCGAATCTTCGCGCTCGGCCCTTCGGCGACCGCGAACAGGATCGACACGCGGTTCGCGTCGACCGGCGTGATCGTCGTCTTGACCTCGGCCGCGTAGAAGCCGCGCGTCAGATACTGACGCTTGAGCTCCTGTTCCGCCTTGTCGACGAGCGCCTTGTCGTAGTAGCGGCCGTCGGCGAGGCCCACCGCGCGCAGCGCCTTCGTCAGGTTGTCCTTGTCGAATTCCTTCGTGCCGGTGAAGTCGATCGACGCGATGGCCGGACGCTCCTGCACCTGCACGACCACGACGTTGCCTTGCGTGGCAATCCGCACGTCGTTGAAGAAGCCCGTCGCGTACAGCGCGCGGATTGCTTCGGATGCCTTGTCGTCGGTAAAGGTATCGCCCTGCTTGATCGGCAGGTATGCGAACACCGAACCGGCTTCGACGCGCTGCAACCCCTCGATCTTGATGTCTTGCACCACGAACGGTGCCGCTGCATGCGCCGCGAGGCCGTGAGCGGCGAGCGCGGCCGCTGCAACTGTCTTAGGTACAAAGCGATGAGGTTTGAACAACGTGCATCCCCAATATTTAGCTGCATCAAATCAGGCGGCGACCGACTGGCCGCCGCCTGACGCTTCAGAAATGGATTAATCGAGCCAGGTCGTTGAACAGCGCGATCGCCGACAACACGACGATGCAGATCAACCCGGCTCTTTGCAGAATCAGCTGCCAGCGCTCCGAAACGGCTTTCCCGGTCGCGGCTTCAACCAGATAATATAACAGATGCCCCCCGTCCAAAACGGGAATCGGCAGCAAGTTCAGCACCCCGAGGCTAATGCTGACAAGGGCGAGGAACGACAGGAAGGCCGACGGACCGAGCCGCGCGCTCTTGCCCGCGTAGTCGGCAATCGTCACCGGGCCGGACAGGTTCTTCAGCGATGCGTTGCCCGTGATCATCCGCCCGAACATCTTCAGCGAATAGACGGAGATGTCCCACGTGCGCTGCGCGCCGAGCTGCAGGCTCTCGAGCGGGCCGTAGCGCACGTCGACCGACGGCGTGTGCATCGACAACGCCGCGCCGATGCGGCCGACCTGCTGGCCCGTTTCGTCGTCGCGCTGCGCCTGCGGCACGATCGACACCGTCTGCGTGGCACCGCCGCGCTCGAACCGGAGTTCGACCGCCTGGCCCGCGTGGTGCTTCACCGCGTCGATGAAGCGCGATGCGCCGCCGATCGGCTTGCCGTCGAGCGCGAGCAGCTTGTCGCCGGCCTTCAGGCCCGCCTGCTCGGCCGCGCTGCCGGGCTGCACCGACGCAACCGACAGCGGGCCGCCGCCGGTCTCGAAGCCCAGGCGCATCATGAAATCGTCGTCGAGCGCGCTTTCGGGAATATTGCGCAGATCGACGCGGAAGTCGAACGTCGAGCCGCCGTCGCGCGCGCCGAGCACGACCTCGCGATGATCGAACGCGGCGGCCAGCAGCTTCCAGCGCAGATCCGACCACGACCGCACCGGCACGGCCTCGCCGCCCTGCCCGTCGCCTGCGCGCACGTCGCGGATCGACACGATCGTCTCGCTGCCGTCGAAGCCGGCGCGCGCCGCCACCGTACCGGCGGCCGGCGGCGCGAGCACCGCGGCCGGCTCGGTCACGCCGGATGCGAATACGGCGGAAAACAGGACAATTGCCAACAGGAAGTTCGCGGCCGGGCCAGCCACGACGATCGCGATGCGCTTGAACACCGATTGCCGGTTGAACGCCTGGTCGAGTTCCTCGGGCTTGACGCCCGGCCCCGGCTCGCGCTCGTCGAGCATCTTCACGTAACCGCCGAGCGGCAGTGCGGAGAGCGTCCACTCGGTGCCCGTCCTGCGGCTGACCCAGCGCGCGACGGGCTGGCCGAACCCGATCGAGAAACGCAGCACCTTCACGCCGCACCAGCGCGCGACGCGATAATGTCCGTACTCATGCACGACGACCAGCACCCCGATCGCCACCGCAAACGCGATCAGTTCGACCAGCACGTTCATGAGAACCTCATTCAGACAGTGCGCTCCACGCGTGGCGCAGGCGCTTTCGCAATGATCTCGGCGGCGAGGCGGCGTGCCTCGGCATCCGCCGCCAGGACGTCGTCGAGCCCGTTCGGGCTGCGGTTCGGCAGTGCGTTGAGCACGGCGTCGACCGTCGCTGCGATCGCCATGAAGCCGATCCGGCGCTCGAGAAACGCTTCGACCGCGATTTCGTTGGCCGCGTTCAACGCAGCGCTCGCGATACCGCCCTCCTCAAGCGCCTTCAGCGCGAGCGCCAGGCACGGGAAGCGCGTGTAATCGGGCTTCTCGAACGACAGCTGCGCGATCTGCGCGAGGTCGAGCTGCTCGACGCCTGCGTCGACGCGTTCCGGGAACGCGAGCGCGTGCGCGATCGGCGTACGCATGTCGGGGTTGCCGAGCTGCGCGAGCACCGAGCCGTCGCGGTACGACACGAGCGAATGGATCACGCTCTGCGGGTGGATCAGCACGTCGATCCGGTCGCCAGGCAGACCGAAGATCCAGTGGGCTTCGATCACCTCGAGGCCCTTGTTCATCATCGTCGCGGAATCGACGGAAATCTTGCGGCCCATCACCCAGTTCGGGTGCTTGCACGCCTCGTCCGGCGTCACGTCGACGAGCGTGGCCGGCTCACGCGTGCGGAACGGGCCGCCCGACGCGGTCAGGATGATCTTCGAGATCCCGCCGTGCTCGTTCTCGTCGCGCGGCATGCACTGGAAGATCGCGTTGTGTTCGCTGTCGACCGGCAGCAGGATCGCGCCATGGTCGCGCACGGCGTCCATGAAGATCGCGCCCGACATCACGAGCGATTCCTTGTTCGCGAGCAGGATGCGCTTGCCGGCACGCGCGGCCGCCAGGCTCGGCGCAAGGCCGGCCGCGCCGACGATCGCCGCGACGACCGTGTCGCAACCGTCGCTGTTCGACACGTCGACGAGCGCCTGCGGCCCGTACAGCACCGTGGTCTTGCTGCCCGCCGCGCGCAATTGCGCTTCGACGTGCGCAGCCGTCGTCGCATCGCCGACCACCGCGACTTCGGGCGTGAAGCGCAGACACTGCTCGACGAGCTTGTCGCCGTTGCGGTGCGCGGTCAACGCGTAGACCGAGAAGCGCTCGGGATGGCGGGCGACCACGTCGAGCGTGCTGTCTCCGATCGAGCCCGTGGAACCGAGCAATGTCAGACGTTTTTGCATAACAGAAATAGTGGTTTAACCAAGCAGCAGCATCGCGAGCGGCAGCACGGGCAGCAGCGCGTCGACACGGTCGAGCACGCCGCCATGGCCCGGCAGCAGTCCGCTCGAATCCTTCACGCCCGCCTGACGCTTGAGCAGCGACTCGAACAGGTCGCCGATCACGCTGTAGGCGACCAGCAGCGTCAGCGCGGCCCACGCGCCGGGCATCCCGTAGCGCGTGGCGAATGCGGAAAATAGGGTCGGTTCGTACGCGTGCGCGGCCATTGCGACACCGGCAACGACCATCACGGCGAGCCAGCCGCCGATCGCGCCTTCCCAGCTCTTGCCGGGACTGATCGTGATGGCCAGTTTACGCTTTCCGAAGGCCTTGCCCGCGAAATATGCACCGATATCCGCAAGCCAGACGACCAGAAGCAGCGACAGCACGAACGGCACGCCCTGCGCACGCGCCGCGACGAGCGCGTGCCAGCAGGCCGCGAACACCACGAGCCCGGCCGCGAGCAGGAACGGCCGCCATACGCCGCCCGCGAGCTCCGGCTTGCGCCGCAGCGAGAACGGGCCGACCAGCAGCCAGAACACGCCGGCTGCCATGAAAAGGGGACGGGACGAAGCCGCTTCGATGCCGAGCGGCGCGGTCGCCGCCAGCGCAAGCGCCGCGACGATCGCATAGACGACAGAACCGGCAGCGCCGAGCTTCAGCAGGCGCGCCCATTCCCACGCGGCGAATACGAGCACGACACCGATCAGCGCGCCGAACGCGCTGAGCGGCGCAAACAGCGTCACCGGCAGCAGCACTGCCAGCATCACGACCGCCGTGATTACACGGGTCTTCAGCATGAAAGGGAATCGGCGTTCTGCGATTGCGGTTCGAGCTGCGCGCTCGTGCGCCCGAAACGGCGCTCGCGCTCGGTATACGACGCGATCGCGTCGGCCAGCGCAGCGCCGTCGAAATCCGGCCAGTACTTGTCGGTGAAATAGAATTCGGCGTACGCGAGCTGCCACAGCAGGAAATTGCTGATGCGCTGCTCGCCACCGGTACGGATGAACAGATCCGGCTCCGGCGCGTAGGCCATCGCCAGGTGCGGCGCGAACGCGTCTTCGGTCACCTCGACCTCGCGGCCTTCGCGTACGGCCTGCTCGATGAGCTTCTTCGTCGCCTGCAGGATGTCCCAGCGGCCGCCGTAGTTTGCGGCGATCGTCAGGGTCAGGCGGGTGTTGCGCGCCGTCTTGGTCTCGGCGCGGCGGATCAGGTCGCGGATGCGCGGCTCGAAACGCTCGAGATCGCCCACCACGCGCAGGCGGATCCCGTTCGCATGCAGCTTGCCGACCTCGCGCTCCAGCGCCGTGATGAACAGCCGCATCAGGAACGACACTTCCTCGTTCGGCCGCCGCCAGTTTTCCGAACTGAACGCGAACAGCGTCAGGTATTCGACGCCGGCGCGCGCGCAACCTTCGACCGCCGCCCGCACGGCGTCCACGCCGCGGGTGTGCCCCGCGACGCGCGGCAAGCGGCGTTCGGTCGCCCAACGGCCGTTGCCGTCCATGATGATCGCGATATGACGCGGCACGGCGCCGACGTCAGGCACGCGAACGGTAGAGCTGGTATAGGTCATGGCCGTTGAGACAGTAATGCGGGAAGAAGGCGGCGCGCGAGGACGGTCGTCAGACCGTCATGATCTCGGCTTCCTTGCTCTGCACGAGCTTGTCGATTTCGGCGACGTGCTTGTCGGTCAGCTTCTGCACGTCGTCGCTCGCACGGCGCTCGTCGTCTTCCGAGATTTCCTTGTCCTTCACGAGCTTCTTGAGCGCTTCGTTCGCGTCGCGGCGCAGGTTGCGGATCGCGACCTTGGCCGTTTCGCCTTCGCTCTTGACGACCTTGGTCAGCTCGCGGCGGCGCTCTTCCGTCAGCGCGGGCATCGGCACGCGGATCAGGTCGCCGGACGTTGCCGGATTCAGGCCGAGATCGGCTTCGCGAATGGCCTTCTCGACCTTCGCGACCATCGGCTTTTCCCACGGCTGCACACCGATCGTGCGCGCGTCGACGAGCGTCATGTTGGCAACCTGCGAGATCGGCACCATCGACCCGTAGTAGTCGACCTGCACGTGATCGAGCATGCCGGTATGCGCACGGCCCGTACGGATCTTCGCCAGATCGCTCTTGAATGCATCGATCGAGCGCAGCATCTTCTGCTCAACGCCCTTCTTGGTATCAGCGACACTCATTTCAACCTCCGAACCTTCAAACCTTCAAAAAACGCGGGTGCTGCCCGGCGCGCCACGCACACCAGGCCGACGACCCGCATCCGCGGGAGTTTACACGTGGACGAGCGTACCTTCGTCCTCGCCCAGCACGATGCGCTTGAGCGCGCCCGGCTTGTTGATCGAAAACACGCGAATCGGCAGCTTCTGGTCGCGGCACAGCGCAAAGGCCGTCGCGTCCATCACCTGCAAGTTGCGGCTGATCGCCTCGTCGAAAGTGATCGTCGTGTAACGCGTGGCCGACGGATCCTTCTTCGGATCGGCAGAATATACGCCATCGACCTTGGTCGCCTTCAATACGACCTCGGCGCCGACTTCCGAACCGCGCAGCGCGGCGGCCGTGTCCGTCGTGAAGAACGGGTTGCCCGTGCCGGCCGCGAAGATCACGACCTTGCCTTCCTCGAGCTGGCGGATCGCACGGGGCCGGATGTACGGCTCGACGACCTGGTCCATGCGCAGCGCGGACTGCACGCGCGCGACGATGCCGGCGTGGCGCATCGCATCCTGCAGCGCCAGCGCGTTCATCATCGTCGCCAGCATCCCCATGTAGTCGGCCGTCGCGCGGTCCATGCCCGCTGCGCCGCCCGCGACACCGCGGAAAATGTTACCGCCGCCGATCACTACCGCGAGCTGCGTACCGAGACCCACGACTTCGGCGATATCCGCCACCATCCGTTCGATCGTCGCGCGATTGATGCCGAAGGCATCGTCGCCCATCAGCGCTTCGCCGGAGAGTTTGAGGAGGACGCGTTTATAGGCATTGGACATAGGGGCTTCCGAGCGACGAGAGGATGACAACCACGAACTGTAGGGGCGAAATACTGATTCGGGCAAGCGCCGACGACCGGACCGGGGTTCCCGGCCGGCCGGCAGCGCCGCCGGCCGCGGCGGAGCGGACGCCCGCCGCGGATACTGCCTGACTGCTTACTGCTGCTTTGCTGCTGCGACTTGCGCGGCCACTTCGGCGGCGAAGTCGTCCTGGCGCTTCTCGATGCCTTCGCCGACGACGAACAGTGCGAACTTCTGCACCGTCGAATCCGCTGCCTTCAGCATCTGCTCGATCGTCTGCTTGTCGTTCTTCACGAACGTCTGGTTCAGCAGCGACACTTCCTTCAGGTACTTCTGGACGCTACCGTCGACCATCTTCGCGACGATCTCGGCCGGCTTGCCCGATTCCGCAGCCTTCTGCTCGGCCACGCGACGTTCCGTCTCGATCAGTTCGGCCGGCACGTCGGCCGACGACAGCGCGACCGGCTTCATTGCCGCGATGTGCATCGCGACGTCCTTGCCGACCTGCTCTTCCGCGCCCGTGTACTCGACGATCACGCCGATACGCGCGCCGTGCAGGTAGGTTGCGATCTTGTTCGCGGTTTCGAAACGGACGAAACGGCGGATCGAGACGTTCTCGCCGATCTTGCCGATCAGTGCCAGACGGACTGCGTCGACCGTCGAGCCTTCGAGCGGCAGTGCCGACAGCGCAGCCACGTCGGCCGGGTTTTGCGTCGCGACGAGTTCTGCAACCGTCTTCGAGAACGCGAGGAAGTCGTCGTTCTTCGCGACGAAGTCGGTTTCGCAGTTCAGCTCGACCAGCGCGCCCGCGTTGCCGCCGACGAACGATGCGACGACGCCTTCGGCCGTCACGCGCGATGCTGCCTTGCTTGCCTTGTTGCCGAGCTTGACGCGCAGCAGCTCTTCAGCCTTGGCCAGGTCGCCGTCGGCTTCCGTCAGCGCCTTCTTGCACTCCATCATCGGTGCGTCGGTCTTTGCGCGCAGTTCTGCCACCATGCTTGCGGTAATTGCCGCCATCATTCGCTCCTTGAGTCTGTATTCACAACGCCGCCCGCTTGGACGCGAACGGCCGAAAATCGTTTCCGGACCCGCGCCGATTCGGCGCGATCAGGTCCGGCGCACAAGCTTAAAAAAAGGGGGCCTGTTGAGAGCCCCCTTTTTGCGCCGGCTCGGGGCCAGTTACGCGTTTTCCTCGACGTACTCGTCGTCGCCACGCGCTGCCTGGACCACTTCGTTGACCGCGTTAGCACGGCCTTCGAGGATCGCGTCGGCCACGCCTTCAGCGTACAGCGCGACTGCCTTGCTCGAGTCGTCGTTGCCCGGGATCACGTAGTCCACACCTTCCGGCGAGTGGTTCGTGTCGACCACGGCGATGACCGGCACGCCCAGCTTGTTCGCTTCCGTGACGGCAATCTTGTGGTAGCCGACGTCGACGACGAAAATTGCGTCCGGAATGCCGCCCATGTCCTTCACGCCGCCGATCGACTTCTGCAGCTTGGCGATTTCGCGTTCGAACAGCAGCGCTTCCTTCTTGCTCATCTTCTCGAGCTCGCCTGCCTCGACTGCCGCTTCCATGTCCTTCAGGCGCTTGATCGAAACCTTCAGCGTCTTGAAGTTGGTCATCATGCCGCCGAGCCAGCGTGCGTTGACGAACGGCATGCCCGCGCGCTGCGCTTCCTGGGCGATCGTGTCACGCGACTGGCGCTTCGTGCCGACGAACAGGATCGTGCCACGGTTCGCTGCCAGCTGACGCACGTACTTCTGTGCGTCCGTGAACATCGGCAGCGTCTTTTCGAGGTTGATGATGTGAATCTTGTTGCGGTGACCGAAAATGAACGGAGCCATCTTCGGGTTCCAGAAGCGCGTCTGGTGACCGAAGTGGACACCCGCTTCCAGCATTTGGCGCATCGTAACTGCCATGTAAATTCTCCACGAGGGTTGGGTCTTAAGCCGGCTGCCGTACCGCCGCGCGAACGCGCCCCGAAGGACCTTCGTTCCGCGCGGCCGGCACCCTGGTTGCGCCGGCTTGCGATTCGACACGTGCGAAAATGCCCGTGCCGCAAGCCTTTCATCGCCATGCCACCCCCAAGACGGGGCACGTTCGGCATTTGGATGTCGACTTAGCCAAAGAGTATAGCACGCCGATTTGTCGGCTCTCAAGTCGCCCGGCACTTTCGCTTGCCGCGCGGCAGCCGGCCGGACAATCCGCGAAAACCCGCATCCGCGCCGCCAGCAGGGGCTGCGAGGCCCGCCATAAGGTGCGATAATCCGTCAATTCACCGCATTCCAGGCATACCTCGATGGCTATTACGCTCAAAAACGAACACGACATCGCCGAGATGCGCGTCGCCTGCCGTCTCGCGAGCGAAGTGCTCGACTTCATCACGCCGCACGTCGTCGCGGGCGTCACGACGGCCGAACTCGACCGGCTCTGCCACGAGTTCATGCTCAACGAACAGGGCACGGTCCCCGCGCCGCTGAACTACCAGCCGCCCGGCTATCCGCCGTACCCGAAGGCCACCTGCATCTCGGTCAACGACGTGATCTGCCACGGCATTCCCGGCGAGAAGGTGATCAAGAACGGCGACGCGCTGAACATCGACATCACCGTGATCAAGAACGGCTACTTCGGCGACACCAGCCGGATGTTCATCGTCGGCGAAGGCTCGATCCTGGCGAAGCGCCTCGTGCAGACCACCTACGAGTGCATGTGGCTCGGCATCGACCAGGTCAAGCCCGGCGCGCACCTCGGCGACATCGGCTACGCGATCCAGAAGCATGCGGAAGCGCAAGGCTACAGCGTCGTGCGCGAATACTGCGGGCACGGCATCGGCACGGTGTTCCACGAGGATCCGCAGGTCGTCCACTACGGCCGTCCGGGCACCGGCATCGAGCTGAAGGCCGGGATGATCTTCACGATCGAGCCGATGATCAACGCCGGCAAGCGCGACATCCGCACTATGCCCGACCAGTGGACGGTCAAGACGCGCGACCGCAGCCTGTCCGCGCAATGGGAGCACACGGTGCTCGTCACCGAGACGGGCTACGAAGTGCTGACCGTATCGGCCGGCACGCCGGCGCGTCCGGTGTTCGCGCAACCGGCCGCCGCGGTCTGAGCGCCATCGCGCCAGCCTGCCCCACCCGCCCCTGCACCTGAACGACCGCCCATGAGCGCTCACGCCGCCCCCTCGCCCGAAGCGCTGTCGCGGCGCGCCGAATTCAAGGCCGCCAAGACCGACATGCTCGAGCGCTTTCGCAGCGCGACGAACGTCGCGTCGCTGATGCACGCGCTGTCGAAACTCACCGACGAAGCGCTCAAGCGCGTGTGGGACGACTGCGGGCTACCCGCGACGCTCGCGCTCGTCGCCGTCGGCGGCTACGGGCGCGGCGAGCTCGCACCCCATTCCGACGTCGACATCCTCGTGCTGCTGCCGGATGCGCACGACCCGGCGCTCGACGCGCGCATCGAGCGCTTCATCGGGATGGCGTGGGATCTCGGCCTCGAGATCGGCAGCAGCGTGCGCACGGTCGCGCAATGCATCGAGGAAGCGTCGCAGGACGTCACGGTGCAGACCTCGCTGCTCGAAGCGCGCCGCATCGTCGGCAGCACCGCACTGTTCGAGCGCTTCACCGTGCGGTATCACGAGGCGCTCGACGCGCGCGCGTTCTTCACCGCGAAGGTGCTCGAGATGCGGCAGCGCCACGCGAAGTTCCAGGACACGCCGTACAGCCTCGAGCCGAACGTGAAGGAAAGCCCCGGCGGGCTGCGCGACCTGCAGACGATCCTGTGGATCGCGCGCGCGGCCGGCTTCGGCAGCAGCTGGCGCGAACTCGATACGCGCGGCCTCATCACCGAGCGCGAGGCGCGTGAATTGCGCCGCAACGAAGGATTCCTGAAGACGCTGCGCGCGCGGCTGCACGTGATCGCCGGCCGCCGCCAGGACATGCTCGTGTTCGACCTGCAGACGCAGGCGGCCGAGAGCTTCGGCTACCGGCCGACGCAGGCCAAGCGCGCAAGCGAACAGCTGATGCGCCGCTACTACTGGGCCGCGAAAGCCGTCACGCAGCTCGCGACGATCCTGATCCAGAACATCGAGGCGCAGCTGTTCCCCGCGACGAGCGGCATCACGCGCGTGCTGTCACCCGATCGCTTCGTCGAGAAGCAGGGCATGCTCGAGATCGTCGACGACGGCGTGTTCGAGCGCCATCCGGACGCGATCCTCGAAGCGTTCCTGCTGTACGAGACGACCCGCGGCGTGAAGGGCCTGTCCGCCCGCACGCTGCGCGCGCTGTACAACTCGCGCGAAATCATGAACAACACGTGGCGGCGCGATCCGCAGAACCGCCGCACGTTCATGCAGATCCTGCAGCAGCCCGAAGGCATCACGCATGCGTTCCGGCTGATGAACCAGACGAGCGTGCTCGGCCGCTACCTGCTGAATTTCCGCCGCATCGTCGGCCAGATGCAGCACGACCTGTACCACGTGTACACGGTCGACCAGCACATCCTGATGGTGTTGCGCAACATACGCCGGTTTGCGGTGGCCGAGCATGCGCACGAGTACCCGTTCTGCAGCCAGCTGATCGGTAATTTCGAGCGGCCGTGGGTACTGTATGTCGCGGCGCTGTTCCACGACATCGCGAAAGGCCGCGGCGGCGACCACTCGACGCTCGGGATGACCGACGCGCGGCGCTTCTGCCGCGAGCACGGGATCACCGGCGACGACGCGGCGCTGATCGTGTGGCTCGTCCAGCATCACCTGACGATGAGCCAGGTCGCGCAGAAGCAGGACACGAGCGATCCGGAAGTGATCAAGCGCTTCGCTGAAGTCGTCGGCAACGAACGGTACCTCACCGCGCTCTACCTGCTGACCGTCGCCGATATCCGCGGCACGAGCCCGAAGGTGTGGAACACGTGGAAGGGCAAGCTGCTCGAGGACCTGTACCGCATCACGCTCGCGGTGCTTGGCGGCGCCAACCCCGACGCGCATTCGGAACTGAAATCGCGGCAGGAGCAGGCGCTCGCGCTGCTGCGCCTCGAGACCGTGCCCGACGACGCGCACCGCGCGCTGTGGGATCAGCTCGACATCGGTTTCTTCCTGCGCCACGATGCGGCCGACATCGCATGGCAGACGCGCGTGCTGTACCGGCACGTGAACGCCGAGACCGCGATCGTCCGTGCGCGGCCGTCGCCGATCGGCGACGCACTGCAGGTACTCGTGTACGTGAAGGACCGCCCCGACCTGTTCGCGGGCATCTGCGCGTACTTCGACCGCAACGGGCTGTCGGTGCTCGATGCGCGCGTCAGCACGACGCGGCACGGCTATGCGCTCGACAACTTCATCGTCACGCAGACCGAACGCGACGTGCGCTACCGCGACATCGCGAATCTCGTCGAACAGCAACTCGCGACGCGCCTGGCCGAAACCGCGTCGCTGCCGGAGCCGTCCAAGGGCCGCCTGTCGCGGCTGTCCCGGACGTTTCCGATCACGCCGCGCGTCGACCTCCGGGCCGACGAGCGCGGCCAGTACTACATCCTGTCCGTGTCCGCCAACGACCGGCCGGGCCTTCTCTATTCGATCGCGCGCGTCCTGGCCGAGCATCAGGTCGGCGTCCACGCGGCGCGGATCAATACGCTCGGCGAACGCGTCGAGGACATCTTCCTGCTCGACGGTGCCGGCCTGTCCGACAACCGCCTGCAGATCCAGCTCGAAACCGAATTGCTGCGCGCGATCGCAGTCTGAATGAATCACAGCGTTTATGCGCACCAAATTAACCGTCAAGAATCCGAAGCCGGCGTCGCCGACCCGCGCCCCTGTCCGCTCCGGCAGCCTCGTCGCCCGCAAGGCGGTGCGCCCCGCCGCACCGTCCGCGGCCGACAAGCCCGCGCGCCCGAAAAAGGCGGCCGCACCGGCAGCCGCCGGTGAACGCGCATTCAAACCGCGCGGTGCGGAGCGCCCGGGCGCGGATCGCGCGCCGGCGCAGCGCGCTCCGCGTGACGGCGGTGCCGAACGCGGCTATCGCGGCGGTGATGCGAAACCGGGCGGCCGCGCCCCTTATCGCGACAATGCGGCCGGCGAAGGCGCGAAGCGCAGCTTCGGCGACCGCCGCCCGCCGGCCGATCGCCCGGCACGCCGCAGCGACGACGATGCACGCCCGCGCCGCGCAGGTGCCGAAGGCGGTGCACGCGCGCCCTATCGCGACAAGGCAACCGGCGATGCGCCGAAGCGCAGCTTCGGCGACCGCCCGGCACGCCGCAGCGACGACGATGCACGCCCGCGCCGCGCAGGTGCCGAAGGTGGCGCACGCGCGCCCTATCGCGACAAGGCAACCGGCGATGCGCCGAAGCGCAGCTTCGGCGATCGCCCGGCACGCCGCGACGACGACGCACGCCCGCGCCGCGCAGGCGCCGAAGGCGGTGCACGTGCGCCCTATCGCGACAAGGCAACCGGCGATGCGCCGAAGCGCAGCTTCGGCGACCGCCCGGCACGCCGCAGCGACGACGATGCACGACCGCGCCGCGCAGGCGCCGAAGGCGGTGCACGCGCGCCCTATCGCGACAAGGCAGCCGGCGCCCCGCTGAAGACCGCGCAACCCGTCAAGCGCCGCGCCGCCGACATCGATCACGGCGACGAAACGGGCCTGATGCGCCTGTCGAAGCGCATGTCCGAGCTCGGCTTGTGCTCGCGCCGCGAAGCCGACGAATGGATCGAAAAGGGCTGGGTGCTCGTCGACGGCGAGCGCATCGATACGCTCGGCACCAAGGTCCGCCCGGACCAGAAGATCGAGATCGACGAGCGCGCGAGCGCCGCGCAGGCCGCGCAGGTGACGATCCTGCTGCACAAGCCGGTCGGCTATGTGTCGGGTCAGGCAGAAGACGGCTACGAGCCGGCGTCGGTGCTGATCACGCGCGCCAACCAGTGGAGCGGCGACCGTTCGCCAATGCGCTTCTCGCCGCAGCATCTGCACGCGCTCGCGCCGGCCGGCCGGCTCGACATCGATTCGACCGGCCTGCTCGTGCTGACGCAGAACGGCCGGATCGCGAAGCAACTGATCGGCGAACAGTCGGACATCGACAAGGAGTACCTGGTGCGCGTGCGCTTCGGCGAAATGCTGATCGACATCGACCAGCATTTCCCCGCGGAATCGCTCGCGAAGCTGCGCCACGGGCTCGAACTCGACGGCGTCGCGCTGAAGCCCGCGATGGTGAGCTGGCAGAACGGCGAGCAGTTGCGTTTCGTGCTGCGCGAAGGCAAGAAGCGCCAGATCCGTCGCATGTGCGAGCTGGTCGGCCTCGAAGTGATCGGCCTGAAGCGCGTGCGGATGGGCCGCGTGATGCTGGGCGCGCTGCCGCAAGGGCAATGGCGCTATCTGTCGGCCGACGAATCGTTCTGACCGCGGGCACGCGCAGCGTGCCATGCAACGAAAAAGCCCGCGCAAGCGGGCTTTTTCATTTCCGGTACATTCCGGCACTACGACGGCGCGTCACGCCGCGCGGGCATCCGCGTGCCGATCAGTCGTCGTCGGTCGAATCGAGCCCCGGGAACAGCACCTCGGTGAAGCCGAAGCGCGTGAAATCGGTGATGCGCATCGGATACAGCTTGCCGATCAGGTGATCGTATTCATGCTGGACGACCCGCGCGTGGAAGCCTTCCGCGACGCGGTCGATCTTCGCACCGAACTGGTCGAAGCCGCTGTAGCGCACCTTCGCGTAGCGGCTGACGACGCCGCGCATGCCCGGCACCGACAGGCAGCCCTCCCAGCCCTCTTCCATGTCCGGCGGCATGTACTCGAGCTTCGGGTTGATCAGCACGGTCTCGGGCACGGGCGGCGCTTCCGGATAGCGGTTGTTGCTGCCGAAGCCGAAGATGATGATCTGCAGCCCGAGGCCGATCTGCGGCGCGGCGAGCCCCGCGCCGTTCGCGTGATGCATCGTCTCGAACATGTCCGCGACGATCTCGTGCAGTTCCGGCGTGTCGAACCGCTCGACCGGTTTGGCGACTTCGAGCAGGCGCGGATCGCCCATCTTCAGGATCTCGCGAATCATGGCGTATTACCCTCCAGGAGCTGGTGCAGTCCGTCTTCGTCCAATACGGGGATGCCGAGTTCCTCGGCCTTCACGAGCTTGCTGCCGGCTTCGGCGCCCGCGACCACGTAATCCGTCTTCTTCGATACCGAGCCCGCGACTTTCGCGCCCGCCGCTTCGAGCATCTCTTTCGCCGCGTCGCGCGTGAGCGTAGGCAGCGTGCCCGTCAGCACGACCGTCTTGCCGGCCAGCACGCCCTGCGGCGCCTTCGGCGCGGGCGGGCCTTCCGGCCACGTGACCTTGCCGGGTGCGCGCAACTGCTCGATCACGGTCCGGTTGTGCTCTTCCGCGAAGAACTGATGAAGCGACTCGGCGACGATCGGCCCGACGTCGTTCACTTCGAGCAGTTCCTCGATCGACGCGTCCATGATCGGGGTCAGCGACCCGAAATGCTTCGCGAGATCCTTCGCGGTCGATTCGCCGACATGGCGGATCCCGAGCCCGTAGATGAAGCGCGCGAGCGTCGTGTGCTTCGCCTTCTCGAGCGAGTCGAGCAGGTTCTGCGCGGATTTCTCGGCGAACCGGTCGAGTTCCGCGAGCGTCGCGAAACCGAGATTGAACAGGTCGGCCGGCGTGCGCACGAGGTTCAGCTCGACGAGCTGGTCGATGATCTTCTCGCCGAGCCCGTCGATGTCGAGCGCACGGCGCTGCGCGAAATGCCACAGCGCCTGCTTGCGCTGCGCCGGACAGAACAGGCCGCCCGTGCAGCGCGCGATCGCCTCGTCCGGCAGGCGCTCGATCTTCGAGCCGCACACCGGGCACTCGGTCGGCATCACGAACTCGGCCGCGTCGTCCGGCCGGCGATCGAGCAGCGCGCCGACGACCTCGGGGATCACGTCGCCCGCCCGCCGGACGATCACGGTATCGCCGATCCGGATGTCCTTGCGGCGGACTTCGTCCTCGTTGTGCAGCGTCGCGTTGGTCACCGTCGCACCGCCGACGAACACGGGCTCGAGCCGCGCGACCGGCGTGATCGCGCCCGTGCGGCCGACCTGCACGTCGATCGCGACGAGCTTCGTCAGCGCTTCCTGCGCGGGGAACTTGTGCGCGAGCGCAAAGCGCGGCGCGCGCGACACGAAGCCGAGGCGGTCCTGCTCGTCGCGCCGGTTCACCTTGTAGACGACGCCGTCGATGTCGTACGGCAGCGACTCGCGCTTCTCACCGACCTTGCGGAAGAAACCGAGCAAGCCTTCTGCGCCGTGCACGATCGCACGCTCGCGGTTCACCGGCAGGCCGAGCGACTCGTACCAGTCGAGCAACGCGCTGTGCGTATCGGGCATCGGCATCCCGTCGAGCATGCCGATCCCGTACGCGAAGAACGACAGCGGACGCTGCGCGGTGATCTTCGGGTCGAGCTGGCGCAGGCTGCCGGCCGCCGCGTTGCGCGGATTCGCGAATTCGCGCTGCTCGGCCGCGCGCTGGCGTTCGTTCAGGCGTGCGAAATCGCGCTTGAACATCAGTACCTCGCCGCGCACGTCGAGCACCGCCGGCACGTGCGCGCCCTTCAGCTTGAGCGGAATCGAGCGGATCGTGCGGACGTTCTCCGTCACGTCCTCGCCGGTGGTGCCGTCGCCGCGCGTCGACGCCTGCACGAACACGCCCTGCTCGTAGCGCAGCGAGATCGCGAGCCCGTCGAACTTCAGTTCGCACGCGTACTCGACCGGGTCCGTCACGGAGCCGGCGAGGTCGATCGTCTTGTCGAGCGCATCGGCGATGCGCTTGTCGAACGCGGCGATGTCCTCGTCGGCGAAGCCGTTGTTCAGCGACAGCATCGGCGCGTCGTGGACGACCGGCGTGAAACCGTTTGCCACTTCGCCGCCGACGCGCTGGGTCGGCGAATCGGGCGTCACGAGTTCGGGATGGTCGGTTTCGAGCTGCTGCAGCTCGCCGAACAGGCGGTCGTATTCGGCGTCGGGCAGATCCGGCTGGTCGAGCACGTAATAGGCGTGGTTCGCCCGCTCGAGTTGGTCGCGCAGCCACGCGACGCGCGCGTCGGGCTGGCTGGCTGGCGGTTCGGCTTGGGTTCGGGCCATGCTGGCGGCAGATTCGTTCTGAAAAATCGGATGCCCGATTATCTCAGTTTGACGCCGCAGCGGGGGCACGCGATGCGTGCCGCGCAGGCCCGTTGCAGCGCACCCGGGCATGGGTGCGCTGCAACGACGGGCGGCCGCGCCGAAGGCCGCCGCCCGGGAGGCGCGTTACTGGCTGAAGAGGCGGCGCGTGACCGGCGAACCGGCCGGGATGCCCGCTTCCTCGAGCTTCGCGTACAGCTTCATCAGTTGCTGGTCGATCGCGACCAGGGTCGATTCCGGCAGCGGCCGGCGCGAATCGTCGACGACCCGCGCACCGATCCGCTCGGACAGCGACTTCGCGTAGTCGCACATCAGCCGGAACGGCAGGATGTCCTCTTCGGCAACGGGCACGTCGAGCACCAGCGTGATCATGTTGCCGCCCTTGTACGTCAGGTCGTCGCGCAGGAAGTTCGTGTCGCCGAACTGCAGCATGAACACCGGGTTCTGCTTCGCGTCGAGCTTCACGAAACGCGTGCCGTCGCGCGACAGCAGCAGCCCGTCCTGCGATGCGATGGCCTGCACGTAGTTCGCCGACCACGGCGCGCCGTCCGACATCACGTTGATCGACAGTTGTGCGTCGCACTGCGCGGCGAAGGCGTCGAGTTCGCGCGCCATCGCGACCGTCTCCATCATGTCCGGGAATTCCGGTGCGCCGTCGATCGTGTCGGCGAACTGCTGGACGCCCGTGACGAACTCGGAGAACTCGAGCTCGTTCAGCGCGCCGCTGCGGTTCGCGAGCTGCGCGGCCGCGCGCAGCTCTTCATAGCGCACGCCGTTCTGCAGCAGCTCCCACTGGCCGCCCTCCGGCTTGCCTTCGATATGCACGGGCTTGCTGCCTGCGCGGCGCAGCCGCTGCGCGGCCGGCAGGATCTTGTCGCCCGGCAGAGACGCACCGAGGCGAATCGGCACGATGCAGTCGATCCGGCGGTCGACGATCGCCGGAGGCGCCGACGAAATCGTCGTCGCGGCCGGCAGCACGGGTTCAGCCGGTTCGGCCGGTTCGTTCGGCGCAGCGGCGGCCGGCGCTTCCTGCGCAGCGGCTACCGCCCCGTCGGCGACGGCTTGCTCGGTCGACCCGTTCAACTCCAGCGGCGTGTCGACCCCGGTAGCCTCGGCCTGCAGATCGGCCGGCATGTCGGCAGGCGCCGCGCCGCCGAAGGTCGGCTCGACGCGCGCAGCTTCGACCGGCGCGCTCGGGGCGGCCGCCGGCGCCGCTGCGGGCGCCGCGGGCTCGCGGCGCGCAGGCTGGCGCACCGGCTCGATGAACGGCAGTTCATCGTCGCGCTCGGGGCGATTCATCGCCTCGGCCGCTTCCTCCGGCATCGGGCGCGGCATCCTGCGCCGCACCTTCGCGCCCTGCCACGCGTTGTAGACCACGACGCCGCCCACCACGACGGCGCCCGCGCCGATCAAACCGAGTGTCAACTCGTCCATGCACGCTCCATCAGCAATTCTTTTTCGACGGATCCGCGAACGGGCGCCCATGCGCCGCGCGAACGCGGTCCGGTTTCGTCAAACGTCAATTCTGGGCAAAACCCGCGGCGGTTTCCATGTCCACCGCGACGATCCGCGACACGCCCTGCTCCTGCATCGTCACGCCGATCAGCTGTTGCGCCATCTCCATCGCGATCTTGTTGTGCGAGATGAACAGGAACTGCGTCTTGTCGGACATCGCGCGCACGAGATTCGCGAAACGCTCGGTGTTCGCGTCGTCGAGCGGCGCGTCGACCTCGTCGAGCAGACAGAACGGCGCCGGGTTCAACTGGAACATCGCGAACACCAGTGCGGTGGCGGTCAGCGCCTTTTCGCCACCCGACAGCAGGTGGATGGTCGCGTTCTTCTTGCCGGGCGGCTGCGCCATCACCTGCACGCCGGCATCGAGGATTTCGTCGCCCGTCATGATCAGCTTCGCCTGGCCGCCGCCGAACAGCCGCGGGAACAGGTCGCTGAAGTGACGGTTGACCTCGTCGAAGGTGCCCTGCAGCAACGTGCGGGTTTCCTGGTCGATCTTGTGGATCGCGTCCTCGAGCGTCGTGATCGCGTCGATCAGGTCGGCCGACTGCGCATCGAGGAACACCTTGCGCTCGCTGGCGGCCTTCAGTTCGTCGAGCGCGGCCATGTTCACCGGGCCGAGCGCGTTGATCGCGTTGTTCAGGCGCGTGACTTCGCCCTGCAGGTACGACGGCTTCAGGTCCGCCGTCAGCTTCGCGGACAGCGCGGCCTCGTCGACCTCGGCCGTCGCGAGCTGCTCGGCGAACTGCTCGACGGACAGGCGCGCGGCCTGCTCCTTCAGCTGCAATTCGGTGATGCGGTCGCGCAGCGGCTGCAGCGAGCGCTCGGCCACGAGACGCTGCTCGTCCGAGGCGCGCAGCTTCGCGGTCAGGTCGTCGAGTTCGATCCGCGCGGCCTGCAGCGCCTCTTCCTTCACCGCGCGAATTTCGAGCGCGTCCTGCAAGCCCGTGTGCGCGGTCTGCTCGTTGATCGTCTCGAGTTCGGCGCGCGCGTCCTCCAGCGACGCCGCGACGCGTTCGCTCTGCTCGTGCGCGACCTGGATGCTGCGCTTGAGCTCGTCGATCCGCGTGACAGCATTGCGCGCGGCGAAGCGCGCGTCGTTCGCGCCGCGCTCGAGGTCGCGGGCTTCCTGGCGCGCCTGCGTCAGCGATTCGTCGAGCGCTTCGAACGCGAGCTGGTTGTCCTCGAAGCGCGCCTGCAGTTCCGCGAGCTCGCCATCGAAGCGCTCGAAGTTCGCTTCCGATTCCGCGCGCAGTGCGCGCTGCTCGTCGATCTGCGCGCCGATTTCCTCGAGCTCCTCGCGGATCTGCGTGCTGCGCTGCGTGTAGCGTTCATGCGCCTGCGCGAGCTTCAGCACGTCCATCTGCAACGCATGCACGCGCTGCGTCGCGCGTTCGGCCTGCGCGCGCACGTCGCCGAGCGCCTGCGTGGCCTGCGTGTGCGCGGCTTCCGCCCGCACGGCGGCCGTCCGGGCCTCGTCGGCAAGCAGCGCCTGCGCGCGCACCTGGCGCGACAGGTTCTCGATTTCCTGCTGGCGGGCCAGCATCCCGGCCTGTTCCGAATCGGCCGCGTACAGTTGCACGCCGACCCGCGTGACGATGTGGCCGGCCTTGACGACGAACGCGCCGCCCGCCGGCAGTTGCGCGCGCGTCGCGAGCGCCTGCGCGACGTCGTCGGCGACATACACGTTGCCGAGCCAGTCATTCAGCACCGCGCGGATGCCCGCATCGTCGATGCGCAGGAGCGACAGCACCGGGCGCAGCCCGGCCGCGACGGCAGGCGCCTCACCCGCCGCGGGCGGCGCGTAGAACGCGAGCTTCGCGGGCGGCGCGTCGGTCGCGAACGCCTTCACCCAGTCGAGATTCGACACTTCGAGCGCGGCGAGGCGCTCGCGCAGCACCGCCTCGAGCGCCGCTTCCCAGCCCGGTTCGACGTGCAGCTTCTTCCACAGACGCGGCAGCGCGCCGAGTTCGTGCTTGTCGAGCCACGGCTGGATCTTGCCTTCGGTCTGCACGTTCTCCTGCAGCTGCTTGAGCGCGGCGAGCCGTGCCTCGAGCTGGTGGATCTGTGCGCTTTCGGCCTGCACGCGCTCCTGTGCCGCACGGCGTTCGCCGTCGAGGCGCGGCACCGTTTCCTGTGCATCGGTAAGGCGTGCCTGCGCTTCGGCGAGGATCTCTTCCTGCTCGGCGAGCTGCATGCGCAACTCTTCGAGCTGCGCCTCGTCCGGTGCGTCGAGCCCGCCCGCCTCGGACTTCAGGCGCTCGTGGCGCTGCTGAAGCTGCTGGAGCTGCTGGTCGGCATTGCGCTGGTGCGCGGCTTCGAGCTTCAGCGACTGTTCGGTCTGCGCGATCCGCGCGCGCTCGTCGTTGAGCTGCGCCTGCGCGTCGCGCCACTTCGC
This sequence comes from Burkholderia cepacia GG4, assembly GCF_000292915.1. Classification (NCBI taxonomy): domain Bacteria; kingdom Pseudomonadati; phylum Pseudomonadota; class Betaproteobacteria; order Burkholderiales; family Burkholderiaceae; genus Burkholderia; species Burkholderia cepacia. The sequence goes on along the minus strand of NC_018513.1, from coordinate 1,537,693 downwards.
TTCGAGCGCCGGCAGCGCGTCGTGCTTCGCGGCCGCATTGTCCTCGGCGAGCGCGGCCTTCTCGTCGGCCATCGCGCGCGCCTCTTCGGCGTCCTCGAGCTCGTCCTGCGCCTTCTCGGCCTGCGCACGCCATTGCTCGCGCTGCGCGTTCAATGCGGCGATCTGCGCCTGCACGCGATTGCGCGATTCGACGATGAACTTGATCTCGGCCTCGAGGCGGCTCACTTCGGCATTCGCCTCGTAGAGCGCACCCTGCGCGCCCTGCATCGCGTCGCTCGCCGAGTAATGCGCGACCCGCAGCGTCTCGAGCTGCGACTCGACCTCGCGCAGCTTTGCCGTCTGCGCCTCGAGGTCGATCTGCGCCTGCTCGATCGCGCGCTGCTGCTTCTGCTGCTCGCCCGCGGCCTCGTTCTTGCGCAGCAGCCACAACAGGCGCTGCTTCTCCTCGCCGTCGGCGACGAGTTCCTTGTACTTGGTCGCGACGACCGCCTGCGCCTCGAGCTTCTCGAGGTTCGCGCCGAGTTCGCGGACGATGTCTTCGACGCGCGTCAGGTTCTCGCGCGTGTCGTGCAGACGGTTCTCGGTTTCGCGGCGGCGTTCCTTGTACTTCGACACGCCCGCGGCTTCCTCGAGGAACACGCGCAGCTCTTCCGGCTTCGCCTCGATGATCCGCGCGATCATGCCCTGCCCGATGATCGCGTACGCACGGGGCCCAAGGCCCGTGCCGAGGAAGATGTCCTGGATGTCGCGGCGGCGCGCCGGCAGGTTGTTGATGTAGTAGCTCGACGTGCCGTCGCGCGTCAGCACGCGCTTCACGGCAATCTCGCCGTACTGGCCCCACTGGCCGGCCGCGCGGCCGTCGGAGTTGTCGAAGATCAGCTCGACGCTGGCCCGGCTGCCGGGCTTGCGGGCGGTCGAGCCGTTGAAGATCACGTCCTGCATCGACTCGCCGCGCAGCTCGGACGCGCGCGACTCGCCGAGCACCCAGCGCACGGCATCGATGATGTTGGACTTGCCGCACCCGTTCGGGCCCACCACGCCGACAAGCTGGCCCGGAACCTGGAAATGCGTGGGATCGACAAAGGATTTGAAGCCAGCGAGTTTGATCGAGCTCAGACGCACGGCGGTATCGGATGTGAAGAAGGTGTGAAACGGACGGGGCCGCGATGCGCGGGGCCGGACGGCCCGTGTGCGCGACGCGCCCCGGAATTCAAAAGCGGGGCCGCGCGCATCCAGCGTTGGGCCCCGCAAACGGCTTCCATCATACCATCGCGCGTGCGCCGTCCCGCCCGTCGCCAGGTTTGCCCGATGCCGGCGCGGCACGATGGACCCGGCTCGACAGCAGCGTCGCCAGCACGATGCACGCACCGCCCGCCCACTCGCGCGCCGTCGGCAGTTCGCTCGCGAACACCCACGCGGACAGCGCGGTGATCACGATCTCGAACAGCATGATGATCGACGCGCGGTTCGCCGGCACGCGCGCCAGCCCGTACTGCACGAGCAGGTTGTTCACCGCGATCGTCACGCCGATCGCGACGATGATCAGGGCGGCGACGCCGAGCTGGCCGCTGGCCGGCGCGGCCGGCAGCCCCTCGAACAGCGATGCGACCGCGCCGAACACCGCCGCGCCGCCGAACAGCGTCGCGGTGCGCATTTCCGCACGCATCTGCGGCAGCTCGCGGCTCGCCTTGATCACCAGCACGTTGCTCATCGCGAAACTCAGCCCGGCCGCGAGCCCCGCCCATTCGGCCGGATTGGCCGGCAGCGGCATGCCGAGCTTCGGCGACCACAGCATCAGCATCGCGCCGCCGATCGACAGCGCCGCGAGCCCCGCGCCGGCCCAGGTCAGCCGCTCGCGCAGCAGGAAATGCGCGTAGATCGCGGTCCATGCCGGGGTCAGGTAGAACAGCAGCATCACGCGCAGCACTTCACCGTGGATCGTGCCCCACACGAAGCCGAGGTTCGTCACGCCGGCCGTGATCGCGATGCCCGGCAGCACCCAGTGCCAGCGCAGCGTCGCGATCGTGCGGTGGCGCACGACGACCACGAACAGGAATGCGACGGCGCTCGTCAGCGCGCTCGCGAGCGTGCCCGTCAGCCCGAGCGACGCGAGGATCCGCAGCGGATACCAGATCAGGCCCCATACCGAAGCGCCGATCAGGATGGCCAGCGTCGGCAGGCTGCCGCGTACCGCGTTATTCATTTGCTTCGATACCCTTTATTCGACCGGCCCGGCCGCCGTTCCGGCGGGCCGTGACCGCATTGCGTCACGCTATAATCGTCCGTTGCGACCCGCGCGCCGTCGGCGCCCGTTCGCAACCGTGCGGCACGTCCGCCGCTCCTTTCGCTCCAACCGGCCGCGATGGCCGCCTTGCCCGTGAACCCTCGACTCGACTCGCTCCAGCCCTATCCCTTCGAAAAGCTGCGCGCCCTGTTCAAGGACGTGACGCCCGCTGCCGGTGCGCCCTCCGGCAGCCTGAAACCGATCAGCTTCGGCATCGGCGAGCCCAAGCACCCGACCCCGGCACTGATCCGCGACGCCGTGGTGGCCGCGCTCGACGGCCTGGCGTCGTACCCGGCCACGGCCGGCTCGGACGCGCTGCGCACGTCGATCGCCCACTGGCTCGAACGCCGCTACGGGCTGCCGGCGATCGATCCGGCCACTCAGGTGCTGCCCGTGTCGGGATCGCGCGAGGCGCTGTTCTCGCTCGCGCAGACGGTGATCGACGCGCGCCCGACCGACGACGGCAAGAAGGCGATCGTACTCTGTCCGAATCCTTTCTATCAAATTTACGAAGGCGCGGCGCTGTTGGCCGGTGCCGAACCCTATTTCGCGAACAGCGACCCGGCCCGCAACTTCGCGTGCGACTACGCGGCCGTGCCCGACGAAGTCTGGGCGCGCACCCAGCTGCTGTACGTGTGCTCGCCGGGCAACCCGACGGGCGCCGTGCTGACGCTTGACGACTGGCGCGAACTGTTCGCGCTGTCCGACCGCCACGGCTTCGTGATCGCGGCCGACGAATGCTATTCGGAGATCTATTTCGACGAAGCGGCGCCGCCGCTCGGCGGCCTCGAGGCCGCGCACCGCCTCGGCCGCGGCTTCGAGCGCCTCGTGATGCTGTCGAGCCTGTCGAAGCGCTCGAACGTGCCGGGCATGCGCTCGGGCTTCGTCGCCGGCGACGCCGCGCTGCTGAAGAAATTCCTGCTGTACCGCACGTACCACGGCGCCGCGCTGTCGCCCGTCTGGCAGCACGCAAGCATCGCCGCGTGGAACGACGAGGCGCACGTGCGCGAGAACCGCGCGCTGTATGTGCAGAAGTTCAATACGGTCACGCCGATGCTGGCCGACGTGATCGACGTGAAGCTGCCCGACGCCGCGTTCTACCTGTGGGCCAACGTCGCGCGCACCGGCCTGTCGGACACCGAGTTCGCCCGCCGCCTGTACGCCGACTATAATGTTACGGTTCTGCCCGGCTCGTACCTGGCGCGCGACGCGCACGGCACCAATCCGGGCCGCGATTTCATCCGGATCGCGCTCGTCGCGGGCACCCCCGAATGCGTCGAGGGCGCGCAACGCATCGTCGATTTCTGCCGGTCTCTCGCGCGGTAATCGTCCATCCGATCAATTCCATCCAATCTCCTGCGAAAACGAACATGTCGCAACAACTTCAGCAAATCATCGATACCGCCTGGGACAACCGTGCCGAGCTGTCGCCGAAGGCCGCACCGGCCGACGTCCGCGAAGCCGTCGCGCACGCGATCGAGCAGCTCGACAAGGGCGCGCTGCGCGTTGCCGAGAAGATCGACGGCAACTGGACCGTGCACCAGTGGCTGAAGAAGGCCGTACTGCTGTCGTTCCGCCTGGAGGACAACGCGCCGATGCCCGCCGGCGGCTACTCGCAGTTCTACGACAAGGTGCCGTCGAAGTTCGCGAACTACACGGCTGAAGATTTCGCCGCGGGCGGCTTCCGCGTCGTGCCGCCGGCCATCGCGCGCCGCGGCTCGTTCATCGCGAAGAACGTCGTGCTGATGCCGTCGTACACCAACATCGGCGCATACGTCGACGAAGGCACGATGGTCGACACGTGGGCGACGGTCGGTTCGTGCGCGCAGATCGGCAAGAACGTGCACCTGTCGGGCGGCGTCGGCATCGGCGGCGTGCTCGAGCCGCTGCAGGCGAACCCCGTCATCATCGAAGACAACTGCTTCATCGGCGCGCGTTCGGAAGTCGTCGAAGGCGTGATCGTCGAAGAGAATTCGGTGATCTCGATGGGCGTGTACCTCGGCCAGAGCACGAAGATCTACGATCGCGAAACGGGCGAAGTCAGCTACGGCCGCATCCCGGCCGGCTCGGTCGTCGTGGCCGGCAACCTGCCGTCGAAGGACGGCTCGCACAGCCTGTACTGCGCGGTGATCGTGAAGAAGGTCGACGCGAAGACCCGCGCAAAGGTCGGCCTGAACGAGCTGCTGCGAGGCGACTGATGGCCAAGCCGCACACCGTGGTCGTCTACGGTATTCCGAACTGCGACACCGTGAAGAAGGCCCGCGTGTGGCTCGACGATCACGGCGTCGAGTTCGAGTTCCACGACTTCAAGAAGCTCGGCGTCAGCGCACCGCTGGTCGAAGACTGGCTGAAGGACGTGTCGCTCGACGCGCTCGTCAACAAGCGCGGCACCACATGGCGCGGCCTGGACGACGCCATGAAGGCGGCCGCCGAAACGAAGACCGGCGCGGTCGCGCTGATGATCCACAAGCCGTCGGTCATCAAGCGTCCCGTGCTCGTCGTCAACGGCCGCGTGAAATCGCTCGGCTTCGTGGCCGATCAGTACGCGGCGCTGTTTGCCGCCTAGGGCCGCCCGCGCCGCGCCCGCTGGCGCGGCTCGACGTCTCATCGCTGCCGGCCACCGCGCCGGCATTTTTTATCGAAAGTGGTCCGAACCATGTCCGCCACCCTAGCCCTTACCGAACAGCTGATCGCCCGCGCGTCCGTCACGCCCGACGACCAGCACTGCCAGCAGATCATGACCGAGCGGCTCGCCGCACTCGGCTTCGAATGCGAGACCATCGCGTCGCACGGCGTGACCAACCTGTGGGCCGTCAAGCGCGGCGCCGACGGCCGCGACGGCAAGCTGCTCGCGTTCGCGGGCCACACCGACGTCGTGCCGACCGGCCCGCTCGAGCAGTGGACCTCGCCGCCGTTCATTCCCGCCCATCGCGACGGCAAGCTGTACGGCCGCGGCGCGGCCGACATGAAGACGTCGCTCGCGGCGTTCGTCGTCGCGTCCGAGGAATTCGTCGCGGCCCACCCCGGCCACCGCGGCGCGATCGCGTTCCTGATCACGAGCGACGAGGAAGGCCCGGCCACCGACGGCACCGTGAAGGTCGTCGAGCTGCTCGAAGCACGCGGCGAACGCCTCGACTACTGCATCGTCGGCGAACCGACCTCGACCGCCGAACTCGGCGATGTCGTGAAGAACGGCCGCCGCGGCTCCATGTCGGGTGAACTGGTCGTCAAGGGCGTGCAGGGCCACATCGCCTACCCGCACCTCGCGAAGAACCCGATCCACCTGCTCGCGCCGGCGCTCGCCGAGCTCGCCGCCGAACAGTGGGACGAAGGCAACGAATACTTCCCGCCGACCACCTGGCAGGTGTCGAACCTGCACGCGGGCACCGGCGCGACCAACGTGATCCCCGGCCACGCGGACCTGATGTTCAACTTCCGCTTTTCGACGGCGAGCACCGTCGAGGGCCTGCAGGCCCGCGTGCATGCGATCCTCGACAAGCACGGCCTCGAGTACGCGCTGAAGTGGTCGGTGAGCGGCCTGCCGTTCCTCACGCCGCGCGGCGACCTGTCGAACGCGCTGGAGAACGCGATCCGTGCCGAGACCGGCATCACGACCGAACTGTCGACGACGGGCGGCACGTCCGACGGGCGCTTCATCGCACGCATCTGCCCGCAGGTGATCGAGTTCGGCCCGCCGAACGGCAGCATCCACAAGATCGACGAGCACATCGACGTGCGCTTCGTCGACCCGCTGAAGAACGTGTACCGCCGCGTACTCGAACAACTGATCGCCTGATGGAGCCTCGCATGACGACACCTTTTGCAACAGTTCGCGACCTGCTGCGCTATGCAGTCACGCGCTTCTCGAAGGCAAAGCTCGCGTTCGGCCACGGCTCCGACAACGCGTACGACGAAGCCGCCTACCTCGTGCTGCATACGCTCGACCTGCCGCTCGACACGCTCGAGCCGTTCCTCGATGCGCGCCTGCTGCCGGACGAAATCGGGGCCGTGCTCGCGGTGATCGAACGACGCGCGACGGATCGCGTGCCGGCCGCGTATCTCACACACGAAGCGTGGATGCACGGCCACCGCTTCTATGTCGACGAGCGCGTGATCGTGCCGCGCTCGTTCATCGGCGAGCTGCTCGACGACGGGCTGCAGCCGTATGTCGCCGACCCCGAGCAGGTCGGCGCGGTGCTCGAACTGTGCACCGGCTCCGGCTGCCTCGCGATCCTCGCGGCCAGCGCGTTCCCGAACGCCGAGATCGACGCGGTCGACCTGTCCGACAAGGCACTCGAAGTCGCCGAGATCAACGTGCGCGACTACGGCCTCGAGGATCGCGTCACGCTGCATCACGGCGACCTCTACGCGCCGCTGCCCGCGTTCCGCACCGCCCCCGGCGCACGCTACGACGTGATCCTGACCAACCCGCCGTACGTGAATGCGGCGTCGATGGCCGCGCTGCCGCCCGAGTACCGGCACGAGCCGGAGATGGCGCTCGCCGGCGGCGACGACGGGATGGACATCGTGCGACGGATCATCGCGGATGCGCACAAGTGGCTGCACAACGACGGCGTGCTCGTCGTCGAGATCGGCAACGAGCGCGAGCACGTCGAAGCCGCGTTCGGCGGCCTCGACCTCACGTGGCTGCCCACCAGCGCGGGCGACGACAACGTGTTCCTGATCCAGGCATCCGACCTGCCGCGCAAGGGCTGAGGGCCGCGGCGACCCAACCGTGCGGTGTGCCACACCGCTGCATCGCACGGTTGGGTAAGATGCGCGTAAGCGGCCATCGCGCCGCACGACTTCAGGAGTCCGTCACGCGCCTATGACCCTCGACTGGCTACACCTCGGCACCCTGATCCTGGCCATCCATGTGCTCGGGATCATCGCGGCGTGTCACGCGATCATGAACACGCGCACGTCGCAAGGCGCGATCGCGTGGGCCGTGTCGCTCGCCGCGATGCCGTACCTGACGCTCATCCCCTACCTGTTCCTCGGCCGCAGCAAGTTCTCCGGCTACGTCGACGCACGGCGCCACGAGATGGAAGCGTTGCGCACGCACACGCCGCGCGCGCCGTGGCTCGATGCGGACGCGACCGACGGGCCCGCCGTCGACGCGATCGGCCGGGCCGCCGTGCTCGCGCTCACGCGGCTTGGCGGCATGCCGTTCGTCGGCGGCAATGCGGTGCGCACGCTCGTGAACGGCGATGCGACCTTCTCGGCGATCCTGTCGGCGATCGACGCCGCGCGCGACTACGTGGTCGTCCAGTTCTTCATCGTGCGCGACGACGCGCTCGGCCAGATGCTGAGCGACGCGCTGCTCGCGCGCGCGGCGGCCGGCATACGCTGCTACCTGCTGTACGACAGCATCGGCAGCTTCGACCTGCCGCACAGCTACGTCGACACGCTGCGCCGCGGCGGCGTCGAGGTTCATCCGTTCGCGACCCACCGCAAGTTCGTCAACCGCTTCCAGCTCAACTTCCGTAACCATCGCAAGATCGTCGTCGTCGACGGCAATCGCGCGTTCGTCGGCGGACACAACGTCGGCGTCGAATATCTCGGCGCGAACCAGCGCCTGTCGCCGTGGCGCGACACCCATATCGAGATACGCGGCCCGGTGGTCGCCAGCGTTCAGTACGTGTTCGCCGAAGACTGGCACTGGGCGACGCAGACGCTGCCGCCGCTCGCCGCGCCGCCGCCGGCGCTGCCCGACGACGCGATGCATTGCCTCGCGGTGCCAATGGGCCCGGCGGACCAACAGGAAACCGGCTCGCTGTTCTTCGTCGAGGCGATCAACGCGGCGCGCGAACGGGTCTGGATCACGACGCCGTATCTGGTGCCCGACGAAGCGGTGATCGCCGCGCTGAAGCTCGCGGTGATGCGGGGCGTCGACGTGCGCATCCTGATCCCGAGCCGGCGCGACCACTACGTCGTGTTCGAGGCGTCGAAGCTCTACGCGCGCGACCTCGTCGATGCAGGCGTCAAGGTGTTCCGCTACCGGCCCGGCTTCCTGCACCAGAAAGTCGTGCTGATCGACCGCATCGCAGCCGCGATCGGCAGCGCGAATCTCGACAACCGCTCGTTCCGGCTCAACTTCGAGATCATGGTGCTGACCGTCGATCGCACGTTCGCCGACGAGGTCGAGGCGATGCTCGACGCCGACTTCGCGCAGGCCTACGAGGTCGATGCGAGCGAGTACCGGCAATCGCCCGCGTGGCGGCGCATCGCGATGCACGTCGCGCGCCTGTTCGCGCCGATCCTGTAGCGGCAGCGCGAACGCCGGCACCGCGCTGCCGGTATCGCGGCGTAGCTCCCCACCTTGCGCGCCGGCGCGACGGCCGCGGCCCTTTCGGCCCGCCGCGTCACACGGTTACAGCAGCTTGTCGATATCCGCCGCGATTTCCTCGGGCTTCGTCGACGGCGCGTAGCGCTTGACGATCCGCCCATCGCGGTCGACCAGGAATTTCGTGAAATTCCACTTGATCGCCTTGAGGCCGAGGATGCCGGGCGCCTCGTCGGTCAGGTAGCGGTATAGCGGATGCGCGTGATCGCCCTTCACGTCGATCTTCGCGAACATCGGGAACGTGACGCCGTAGTTGCGCTCGCAGAACGCGCCGATCTGCGTGGCATCGCCCGGCTCCTGCTTGCCGAACTGGTTGCACGGGAAGCCGAGCACGAAGAAGCCGCGCGCCGCGTACTGGTCGTACAGCTTCTGCAGGCCCGCATACTGCGGCGTGAAACCGCACTCGCTCGCGGTGTTGACGATCAGCAGCACCTGGCCGCGATACGCATCGAGCGACGCCGGCTCGCCGGCGAGCGTCTCTGCGCTGAACGAATACAGGGTGGACATCGGGCACTCCTTTTACGAAACCGGATCGACGGGAGTCTAGGCGAAATCGCGCCGTTGCGGCACCTCCCGAACGGCAGATGCCCGGGGCAAGTCGCGCGCAGTCTAGAATAGCGGTTTTGGCCAGTCATACACGCCGTGATCCGTTTCAATCAGTTCAGCCTTGCGCGCGGCACCAAGCCGCTGTTCGAGTCGGCCTCGTTCGCGCTCAATCCCGGCGAGAAAGCCGGCCTGATCGGCGCGAACGGCGCCGGCAAATCGACGCTGTTCTCGGTCCTGCGCGGCGAGCTGCATTCCGACGCAGGCGATTTCGCGATGCCGCCGTCGTGGCGGATCGCCCATGTGTCGCAGGAAACGCCCGCCGTCGACCGCTCGGCGCTCGACTACACGCTCGACGGCGACACCGCGCTGCGCGAGATCGAAGCGCGCATCGCCGCCGCATCGGCCGCGCATGACGGCGCGGCCGAAGCCGACGCGCATGCAGCCTTTGCCGACGCCGACGGCTATACCGCGCCGGCGCGCGCCGAAGCGCTGCTGCTCGGCCTTGGCTTCACGCTCGCGCAGACGCGCGAGTCCGTGGCCAGCTTCTCCGGCGGCTGGCGCATGCGCCTGAACCTCGCGCAGGCGCTGATGTGCCGCTCCGACCTGCTGCTGCTCGACGAACCGACCAACCACCTCGACCTCGACGCGATCGTCTGGCTCGAAGACTGGCTGCACCGCTACGCCGGCACGCTCGTCGTGATCTCGCACGACCGCGAATTCCTCGACTCGATCTGCAACGTCACGCTGCACCTGGAAAATCGCCAGGTGAAGCGCTACGGCGGCAATTACTCGCAATTCGAAGTGCTGCGGGCGCAGCAGCTTGCACTGCAGCAAAACGCATACGAAAAGCAGCAAAAGACGATCGAGCACCTGCAGAGCTTCGTCGATCGCTTCAAGGCCAAGGCAACCAAGGCCAAGCAGGCGCAAAGCCGGATGAAGGCGCTCGAGAAGATGGAGCTGATCGCGCCCGCGCACATCGCGTCGCCGTTTACGTTCGAGTTCCGCACGCCCGATGCCGCGCCGAACCCGATGATGGTGATGGAAGACGTGCGCTGCGGCTACCATGCCGACGACGGCGCGGACATCCCGATCGTCGATCGCGTGGCGCTGTCGATCCAGAACGGGCAGCGCATCGGTCTGCTCGGCGCGAACGGCCAGGGCAAGTCGACGCTGATCAAGACGCTGGCCGGCACGCTCGCGCCGCTGTCGGGCCAGGTGCGCGACGGCAAGGGGCTGACGATCGGCTATTTCGCGCAGCACCAGCTCGAAACGCTGCGCGAGGATGATTCGCCGCTCGCGCATCTCGCGCGGCTCGCACCCGATACGCGCGAGCAGGAACTGCGCGACTTCCTCGGCGGCTTCAATTTCTCGGGCGACATGGCGACCAGCCCGGTCGGCCCGTTCTCGGGCGGCGAGAAAGCGCGGCTCGCGCTCGCGCTGATCATCTGGCAGAAGCCGAACCTGCTGCTGCTCGACGAGCCGACCAACCACCTCGACCTCGAAACGCGCCACGCGCTGACGATGGCGCTCGCGCAGTTCGAAGGCACGCTGATCCTCGTATCACACGACCGCCACCTGCTGCGCGCGACCACCGACCAGTTCATGCTGGTCGCGAAGCACCGGCTGCAGCCGTTCGACGGCGACCTCGACGACTACCGCGACTGGCTGCTGCAGCATGCCGCCGAGCAGCGTGCCGCGGCGAAGGCCGACGGCGCGGCCGCGGCGGGCGCGGATCCGGGCGTCAACCGCAAGGATCAGAAGCGTCAGGCGGCCGAGGAACGCCAGCGCCTGTCGCAGTTGAAGAAGCCGCTACAGAACCGCGTCACGAAGCTCGAAAGGGAAATGGAAACGCTGCACGCGGAGAAGGCGCGCCTCGACGCGTTCGTCGCCGATCCGGCGAGCTACGAGGCCGCGCGCAAGACGGAACTGACCGACGCGATCCGCAAGCTCGGCGAGGTCAATACGCGGCTCGAAACGGTCGAGGCGGACTGGCTCGCCGTGCAGGAAGAACTCGAGCAGATCGGCTGACCGCGGCCCGGGAGCCGTCAGCCGATCGGTTCGGCGGCAGCCCGGCATCCCGGGGGCGCCCACGCCCCCACGCGACCGCCCGCGGCGCCGGGCCCGGATACGACAAGGCCGGGCGCCCTGGCCCGGCCTCTTTGTCATCGTTGCGTTCGACGTTGTCACGTCGGCCAGCATCGGCCTGTTGCATCGGCCGTATGCCGGCCACGCCATCCGCTCAACGCCGCGGCAGCGTATCGCGCGGCAGCTGCTCGTCATCGCCCATCAGGTAACGGCGTCCTTCGGTCGGCCGGCGGATCGCTGCGGCGACTTCCGCTTCCGTCACGTCCTCGGATACGACGCGGCGCGCCAGGCGCCCTTCGTCGTCGATCCACTCGACGATCCGGCATCCGCCGCCCCAGGGCTGGACGATCGGCTCCGATACGCGGCAGCCGCGCAGGTTGTAAAGGCGTCCGCTCGGCGCTTCCCCATACTGTTTCAACATAGGTTCCCTTCGCATTGCGCGGTTCGACAATCCGGCAAAGGATAGGGAAAAGGGATGTCCGGCGGGTTACAGAAGCCTACATAATCTTTACAACCAATTACGCGACAGATCCCGCTGGCCGGCACGCGGTGGGGCCAGCCACCCGCGGTCATTCGAGATCGCGCACGCGGTCGATCGCCTGCTCGATCCGCTCGACGGCCATCACGTTCAGCCCTTCGATCGGCTGTTTCGGCGCGTTCGCCTTGGGGATCAGCGCAGCCGTGAAACCCAGCTTCGCCGCCTCGCGCAACCGCTCCTGCCCGCGTGGAGACGGCCGGATCTCGCCCGCCAGGCCTACTTCGCCGAACACGATCAGGCCCTTCGGCAGCGCCTTGTTGCGCATCGACGAATGGATCGCGAGCAGCACCGCGACGTCGGCGGCCGGCTCGGTGATCTTCACGCCGCCCACCGCGTTCAGGAACACGTCCTGGTCGAAGCACGCGATGCCCGCGTGCCGGTGCAGCACCGCGAGCAGCATCGCGAGCCGGTTCTGCTCGAGGCCGACCGCGAGCCGGCGCGGATTCGGCACGTGGGCCGTATCGACGAGCGCCTGGATCTCGACCAGCAGCGGGCGCGTGCCCTCCTGCGTGACGAGCACGCAGGAACCCGGCACCACCTGCTCGTGCTGCGACAGGAACAGCGCGGACGGATTCGCGACACCGCGCAGCCCGCGCTCGGTCATCGCGAACACGCCGAGTTCGTTGACCGCGCCGAAGCGGTTCTTGAACGCGCGCACGAGCCGGAACGACGAATGGGTGTCGCCCTCGAAGTACAGCACCGTGTCGACGATGTGCTCCAGCACGCGCGGACCCGCCAGATTGCCCTCCTTCGTCACGTGCCCGACCATGATGATCGCGGTGCCGGACTGCTTCGCGATGCGCGTGAGCTGCGCCGCGCATTCGCGCACCTGGGCGACCGAGCCGGGCGCCGAGGTCAGCGCCTCGGAATAGACGGTCTGGATCGAGTCGATGACGGCGACGTCGGGCCGTTCCGCGTCGATCGCGGCCTGGATCTTTTCGAGCTGGATCTCGGCGAGCAGCTTCAGTTCGTCGGCCGGCGCGCCGCCGTCGAGCAGCGCGAGCCGTTGCGCGCGCAACGCGATCTGCGCGGCCGATTCCTCGCCGCTGATATAGAGTGCGCGCCGCTCGCTCGCGATGTCCGCGAGCGACTGCAGCAAGAGCGTCGACTTGCCGATGCCCGGATCGCCGCCGATCAGCACGACGCCGCCCGGGACCAGCCCGCCGCCCAGCACGCGATCGAATTCACCGATGCCCGTCGAGAAGCGCGGCACGTCGGCCGCCTCGATGTCGACGAGACGCTGCACGGGCGCCCGCTTCGCGAGCGACTGGAACCGATGGGCGGCCGGCGATTCGGCGACCGATTCCACGAGCGTGTTCCAGGCCTGGCATGACGGGCACTGCCCCTGCCACTTCGGAGTTTGTCCGCCGCACTCGCTGCAGACGTAGACGGTTTTCTGTTTGGCCACGCGCGCTACCCTTATTCCGCGCGCACCGGTACGCGGCCGGCGACCGCGCACATCAGTTCATAGCCGATGGTTCCGCAATGCCGCGCGACGTCGTCGATCGGCAGCGTATTGCCCCACAGCTCGACCCGCGCGCCGACGCCGGCCTGCGGGCACGGGGTCAGGTCGACGGTAATCATGTCCATCGACACGCGGCCGACGATCCGCGTACGGATGCCGTCGACGATCACCGGCGTGCCTTCGGGCGCGACGCGCGGATAGCCGTCCGCGTAACCACACGCGACGACGCCGATACGCATCGGCGTTTGCGCGGAGAACGTCGAGCCATACCCGATCGCCTGCCCCTTCGCGATGGTCTGCACCGCGATCAGCTCGGACGCGAGCGTCATCGCGGGCTTCAGCCCCGTCTCGGCGATATCGGCCGACAGCCCCGACGGCGACGCGCCGTACAGCACGATCCCCGGTCGCACCCAGTCGAAGTGCGTCTCCGGATGCCACAGCACGGCGGCCGAATTCGCGAGGCTACGCGCGCCGGCAATGCTGTGCGCGCCGCGCTCGAACGTCGCGAGTTGCTCGGCGACGCCGCGCTCGTTGTCCGCGTCCGAAAAATGGGTCATCAACGTGATCTGGCCGATGCCGGGGCACGCGCGGGCGCGCTCCCACGCGGCACGGTATTTCTCCGGCACGTAGCCGAGCCGGTTCATCCCGCTGTTCATCTTGAGCTGCACGTTGACGGGCTTCGACAGCCGCGCCGTTTCCAGCATCCGCATCTGCTCGTCGTTGTGGACGGTGGTCGTCAGGCTGTAGCGGTCGATCACGTCGATGTCGGTCGAGCGGAAGAACCCTTCCAGCAGCAGGATCGGGCCGGCCCAGCCGAGCTCGCGCAACTTCACGGCCTCGTCGAGGTCGAGCAGGCCGAAGCCGTCGGTGCCGCGCAGGCCGGGAAAGGCGCGCGCGAGACCGTGGCCGTATGCGTTGGCCTTGACGACCGCCCAGACCTTGGACGGGCCGGCAAATCGGCGGACGACGGAGAGATTGTTCGCGAGAGCGGCGGTATGGATGGTGGCGGAGATCGGGCGCGGCATGGGAAATTTACGTAAAGACGCTTGCGAATCATCAGCTTACCGCGCCTTTTGAGCACCGAAGCCGACAATTTGCGGAACGATCGGGGAATCTTGCTAGTCCGAATTGCCGTATTTTCGTGTTATAAAGCCGTGCGCACAACCCATTTCGAACGGAATAAGCCGATCGCATACCAGGCGGCCTACGCGGCCTTGCCGCAGCGACGAAAGCATCGCATCAGATGAAAAAAGGTTTTTACACCATCATGGCCGCGCAGTTTTTCTCGTCGTTGGCCGACAATGCGCTTCTCATCGCCGCCATCGCCCTGCTGAAAGACCTCCACGCCCCCAACTGGATGACACCGCTGCTCAAGCTGTTCTTCGTGTTGTCGTATGTGGTGCTGGCGGCGTATGTCGGTGCGTTCGCGGATTCGCGCCCGAAGGGCCGCGTCATGTTCATCACCAACTCGATCAAGGTGATCGGCTGCCTGATCATGCTGTTCGGCGCCCACCCGTTGATCGCGTACGGCATCGTCGGATTCGGTGCCGCGGCCTACTCGCCCGCGAAATACGGCATCCTGACCGAGCTGCTGCCGGCTGACCGCCTCGTCGCCGCGAACGGCTGGATCGAAGGCACGACCGTCAGCTCGATCATCCTCGGCACCGTGCTCGGCGGCGCGCTGATCAGCCCGCACATCGCCTCGCACGTGATCGCGCACACGCCGGCCTGGATCGCCACGCCTGCCGAAGCGGCGATGGTGATCATCATGGCGATCTACGTGGTCGCCGCGATATTCAACCTGCGGATCCCCGATACGGGTGCGCGCTACCCGAAGCAGGAGCGCGGCCCGGTCAAGCTCCTCACCGATTTCGCCGACTGTTTCATGGTCCTCTGGCGCGACAAGCTCGGCCAGATCTCGCTCGCGGTCACGACGCTGTTCTGGGGCGCAGGCGCGACGCTGCAGTTCATCGTGCTGAAGTGGGCCGAAGTCTCGCTCAACATGTCGCTGTCCGAAGGCGCGATCCTGCAGGCGGTGGTTGCGGTCGGCGTCGCGGGCGGCGCGATCGCGGCCGCAGCGCGGATCCCGCTGAAGAAGTCGCTGACCGTGCTGCCCGTCGGCATCATCATGGGCATCGCGGTCATGCTGATGGCGTTCTACACGCGCGACCTGTTCCCGTCGCACTGGGCTCTGCACATCGGTCACCTGCGCCTGCCGGCGTACCTGATCGTCGCGTATATCTTCCTGATCGGCGTCGGCGCGTTGTCCGGCTATTTCGTCGTTCCGATGAATGCGCTGCTGCAGCATCGCGGCCACGTGCTGCTGTCGGCCGGCCACTCGATCGCGGTGCAGAACTTCAACGAGAACCTTTCGGTGCTTGTGATGCTGTGCCTGTACGCGGTGCTGGTATGGCTCGACGTGCCGGTCGGCGTCGTGATCGTGCTGTTCGGCACGTTCGTCTGCCTGACGATGTGGCTCGTGATGCGCCGCCACCAGGCGAACCAGCGCCAGTTCGACTCGGTCGCGCTGATCGGCGAATCGCGGCACTGACGCTACACTTTCCGTTTCCGTCCGTCGACGCCGGTCCTCGAACCGGCGTCTTGCCATCATGACGCACCCGATACCCAACGTCCTGACGATCGCCGGCTCCGACTCGGGCGGCGGCGCAGGCATCCAGGCCGACCTGAAGACCTTTTCCGCGCTCGGCGCGTACGGCGCGAGCGTGATCACCGCGCTGACCGCGCAGAACACGCGCGGCGTGACCGGCGTGCATGCGCCGGACGCCGCGTTCGTGACTGCGCAGCTCGACGCGGTGTTCGACGACATCCGCATCGACGCGGTCAAGATCGGCATGCTCGCGAACGCGGCGATCGTGCACGCGGTGGCCGACGCACTGCGGCGTTACACGCCGCGCTTCGTCGTGCTCGATACGGTGATGATTTCGAAGAGTTCCCACGCGCTGCTCGCACCCGACGCGGTCGACGCGTTACGCGACGCGCTGCTGCCGCTCGCGACCGTCGTCACGCCGAACCTGCCCGAAGCGGCCGCGCTGCTCGGCGAGGCCGCCGCGACGACCGAAGACGACATGGTCCGGCAAGGCCACGCGCTGCTGCAGACCGGCGCGCGCGCCGTGCTGATGAAGGGCGGCCACCTGCCCGACGCGGCCGCGAGCCCCGACTGGCTCGTCGATGCGGCGCATACCGTGCGGCTCGACGGCGCGCGTGTGCCGGTCAGCAACACGCACGGCACGGGCTGCACGCTGTCGTCCGCGATCGCCGCACTGCTGCCGCAGCAGCCCGATCTCGACAGCGCGGTACGCGAAGCGAAGGCGTACCTGACCGGCGCGATCGCCGCGAGCGGCCAGCTCGACGTCGGCCGCGGCGTCGGCCCCGTCCATCACTTCCATCGCTGGTGGTAAGCAGCGGCTGACGCGGTGTCAGCTGTCCTGCGCCGCGAACGCCTGCGCGCGCGCCGGCCAGTCGTCCGGCACGATGAAGCCGCGCGCCGTCTCCCGCCATGCGCCGGCGCCGTCCGGTCGATGGACGCCGATCAGCGCGGGCGCCTGGCGCGCCGTCAAGACGGCCGGCAGCCCAAGCGAGTCCGCCAGCGGTTCGGGCGCGGCATCGGCCGCCATCCGTCGCGGCGCGAGCCATGCCAGCCGTGCCAGCACGCTCCACGCCGCGCCGTCGGGTTGTGCGGCCGCCCAGGCCGGCCACTGCGCATGCGTGAGCCAGAAGCCGCGCGAATGATCCGCCGCGATTTCCGCGGATACCGGCGGCAGCGGCACGCCATGCGGATAGAACAGCCAGCCCTTGATGAACATCTGCGCGTCGGACGGCGCGCCGTAGCCGAGCAGCGCAAAACCGTGGCGATCGCTCAGCCGCAGCTGGTGCTCGAGCAGCCGGCTGCGCTTGCGGTCGAGGCGGTCGACGAGATTCGGGCCGACGAAATCCGCGAGCGATGCGCCGCCGCACACCGGTGCGCATAGATAGCACTTCACCGCGAGTTCCCAGTGCAGGCGCAGCCCGCCCGGCGCATCGACGAGGAAATCGACTTCGCCGAGCGTCTTCCCGTTGCTGCGCAGCGGCAGGTTGGCGGCGACGAGCCGCAGCGACGGCCCGTGCGTGAGGAAATATTCGAGCAGGCATTCGGCATAGCGGCCGAGGCGCACCGGCCGCAACCCGTCGAGCGCGCGGTGCAGCGGCTCGGGCGCGGCATCGAGCGCGACGAGCCACGCTTCGACGGCCACCCGTTCGACCGCATCCGACCACGGATGCGCGAGCGGCGCGCCGGGCGCCGCGGTGAGCAGGCTCGGGCTCGCGAGGAGCCAGCCCAGGTCTCGAACCGCGGCATCGCGCAGCGTATCGACGAACGCGAATGCCGCGCCGTTCGTCATTGTCCAGCCGGCCCGTTCGCGTCGGCGTCCCCCGCCTGCTGGAACGTGTCGCGCGCAAGGCACAGGTCGGCCCATGCCTTCGACTTGTCCTGCAGGCTGCGCAGCAGGTACGCAGGGTGGTAGGTGACGATGACGGGCACGCCTTCGTATGCGTGCACACGGCCGCGCAGCGAGGCGATGCTCGCATCCGTCTTCAGCAGCGTCTGCGCGGCGAAGCGGCCGAGCGCGACGATCAGCTTCGGCTTCACGAGCGCGACCTGGCGCTGCAGGTACGGCTCGCAGCGCGCGACCTCGTCGGGTTCCGGGTTGCGGTTGCCCGGCGGCCGGCACTTGATCACGTTCGCGATATAGACGTTGTCGCCGCGCTTGAGCGACAGCGACTGCAGCATGTTGTCGAGCAGCTTGCCGGCCTGGCCGACGAACGGCTCGCCCTGCTTGTCCTCGTTCTCGCCCGGCGCTTCGCCGATCAGCATCCAGTCGGCTTCGCGATCGCCGACGCCGAACACGGTATTGGTGCGCTTCTCGCACAGGCGGCAGCTCGTGCAATCGGCAACGCGCGCGGCGAGCGTATCCCAGTCGAGCATCGCGACCGGCGTTGCGACAGCACGCGGTTCGGCGGCCGGCAGCGGATCGCCGGTCGGCGTAGCGTCGAACCACGCGAAATCGTCGTCGGTGACCGGCGGCATGTCGTCCGCGGAAGCGGCCGGCACGTGCCTGGCCGAGGCACGATCGTCATCGATCGCTGCACGTGCGGCCGTGCCCGATTCGGCAGCCGGCGCCGCATCGCGCGCGGCGCCACCCACCTGCGACGCATCGTCGCGCACGAGCGCACGGGCTGCGGCAGGCTGCGCATCGCGCGCCTGCCCGGCCACCGGCCGCGGCGCCGCCGCGACGGTTGCGGCCGCAACGGCAGGCAGATCGTCCGCCGCAGCCGGCGCTTCGGCCACCGCGCCAGGCTCCGCGCGCTGCCCGCGCCGCACCCAGATCTGCGCAAGCCCCATTTCCTCGAGCGCTGCTTCAGCCCACGCCATGCGCGTCCCCTTCGTCCTTGTTCAGCGTCAGACGCATCACGATCGCGTCCTCCCGGCTGCGATGCCGCGCCGGATAGTAGTTCTTGCGCCGGCCGATCGTCACGAAGCCAAAGCGCTCGTACAGATGGACCGCGCGCGAATTGGACGGCCGCACCTCGAGCAGCACGCCGTCGAGCCGTTCCGCACGCGAGACGCGCACGGCTTCGCGCAGCAGCGCGAGGCCCGCGCCCGATTGCTGGGCGGCCGGCGCAACGCACAGGTTCAGCAGGTGCATCTCGTCGATCACCGGCATCAGCACGCAATAGCCGACCAGCGCACCCGTCACGTGCCGCAGGCACACGCCGAAATAGCCGTTGCGCAGCGAATCCTCGAAGTTGCCGCGGCTCCACGGGAATTCGTACGCAACCTGCTCGATCGCGACGACCTCGTCGAGATCGGTATCGGTCATCGGCGACAAATAGCGGTCGCTCAGCAATACTCCCGTCATCCTTGCGCCCCGCCCTTCTGCGCGGCGCGTGCCGCGATCCTCTCGGCGGTGGTCTGCGCGACCTTGTCGCGCACGTATTCGGGCGCGGCCTGGTCGGCCGGCACCGCACGGCCGGCGCGGAACGCCCGCAGCCCGGCATGCGCGACTGCCAGCGCATGCGGCAGCGCGTCGCCGTCGATCACGGCCGCGCGTGCCGTGGCCGGCAACTGCGCGCCGAACGCCGCGGCCGCATTGCCCGCGAGCGTGAACGGCGCGTCGGGCACGCCGACGGCGCCCGGCGCATCGAGCGAAGCCGGATGCAGCGTGCGCCAGTCGCCCGCGACGTCGTCCCACGCGAAGTCGGCCCAGTACGCTTCGTCCATCCGCGCATCGAGCGCGACCAGCACGCGCGTCGTGCCCGGCGCGCGCAGCCGCGCGTGCTCGGCGCACGCGAGCAGCGTGCTGACCGGCACGACCGGCAGCCCGCGCCCGAACGCGAGGCCCTGGGTAATGCCGGTCGCGGTGCGCAGCCCGGTGAACGAGCCGGGGCCCGCGCCGAACGCGATCGCGTCGCAGTCGGCGAGCGTGAGGCCCGCTTCGGCGAACAACTCCTGGATGGCCGGCAGCACGCGCGTGCTCGACACGGCGCCCGTCAGCTCGTGGCGGGCCCAGGTTTGCGGGATGGAAACGGCGTCATCGGCGTGGGCCGAGCGCAGCAGCGCGACCGAGCAGTATTCGGTCGACGTATCGATGGCGAGGAGCACTGTTTGCGTCATGGCCGACATTGTAATGCGGCGCCCCGCTCCCACGGGCGATTGGACCCGATCGCGGTGCGCGCGCCGCGCCGCCGGCGGTTTGGAAGGATCGCTCGACCCCGCGCGGCGCGGCGCTTGTTAAGATCGGCCGACTCGAAACTCTTACGGAGACACACGATGAGCGAACTCACCACCCAATTCGACCAGGCCCAGGTCGACGTCAAGCAACTGACCGAGCGCCCGGGCAACCTGACCCTGCTGCGCCTGTACGCGCTCTTCAAGCAGGCCACCGACGGCGACGCGCACGGCGACAAGCCGGGCTTCACCGACATCGTCGGCAAGTACAAGTACGACGCGTGGGACGCGCTGAAAGGCACGTCGCAGGATGCAGCAAAGCAGCAATACATCGAGCTCGTCGAATCGCTGAAGAACGGCACGGCGTCCTGACCTGTCCCTCCTGACGCAATAGGCAATCAAATCAGTGGCGCAGCGCAGCAAATTTCTTTATAATGCGGCCTGCGTCACCTCCGCGCTCGGCTCGCAAGCCGTCCGGCCTGACGCCTCGTAGCGTTAAGCTCCAATCCGGTTTAGAACCTGTCCCCTCCTGCTTCGACCCTTGCGGTCGTCAACTAGGCTGGCGGCCTCGCTCCAGAAGCGCGCCGCACCCAAAACAGCTTCTAATGCCTCATCCGCCGACGGTTCGGCGGATTGCACCCGTTTCCCGATTTGCTCGCTGAATCCGACGACTTGGGTATGCGCGATTGGCGCCGACGTTTCACCCACTGTGTGTTTCAAGGATTGTTATGACTTCGAGCATCAACTCCAGCCCGCTCAACGCGATCGCCGACCAGGCGCTCGGTCTCGACGACGCCGCCGCACCGGCCGCGGTCGAACCGGCGTCGGACGAGCCGACTTTCGCGTCGCTCGGGCTGTCGCCGGAGATCGTCTCCGCGCTGCAGGCCGCCGGCTACGCCAAGCCGACGCCGGTCCAGCAGCGCGCGATTCCGGCCGGCATCGCCGGTCGGGATCTGCTGGTGTCGAGCCCGACCGGTTCGGGCAAGACCGCCGCATTCATGCTGCCCGCGATCGAACGTTTCGCGCAGCTCCAGAAGACGCAGGCGCAGCAACCGCGCGCGCCGCGTGAACCGAACCAGGGCGACCGCCGTGTGCGCCGCCCGCAGCCCGTCGCCCGCCCGGGCCTGCTCGTGCTGACGCCGACCCGTGAACTCGCGATGCAGGTCACCACGGCCGCGTCGACCTACGGCAAGCACCTGAAGCGCCTGCGCACGGTCAGCATCCTCGGCGGCGTCGCCTACGGCCAGCAGCTGATGCTGCTCGCGAAGAACCCCGAGATCCTGGTCGCGACGCCGGGCCGCCTGCTCGACCACCTCGAGCGTGGCCGCATCGACCTGTCCGAGCTGAAGATGCTCGTGCTCGACGAAGCCGACCGCATGCTGGACATGGGCTTCATCGACGACATCGAGACGATCGTCGCCGCGACGCCCGAGTCGCGCCAGACGATGCTGTTCTCGGCGACGCTCGACGGCAAGATCGGTTCGCTGACGAGCCGCCTGCTGAAGGATCCGGAACGCATCGAGATCCAGCAGCGCCTCGAATCGCGCGCGAACATCGCGCAGACCGTCCATTACGTCGACGACCGCGACCACAAGGACCGCCTGCTCGATCACCTGCTGCGCGACGACGCGCTCGACCAGGCGATCATCTTCACGGCGACCAAGATCGATGCCGACCAGCTCGCCGGCCGTCTCGCCGACGCTGGCTTCGAATCGGCTGCGCTGCACGGCGACCTGCCGCAAGGCGCGCGTAACCGCACGATCCGTGCGCTGCGCGAGCGTCGTGTGCGCGTGCTGGTTGCGACCGACGTCGCGGCACGCGGCATCGACATCCCGGGCATCACGCACGTGTTCAACTACGACCTGCCGAAGTTCGCGGAAGACTACGTGCACCGGATCGGCCGTACCGGCCGTGCTGGCCGTTCGGGCACGGCAGTGAGCCTCGTGCACCACGCCGAGCAAGGCGCGCTCAAGCGCATCGAGCGCTTCGTGCGCTCGCCGCTGCCGGTCAACGTGATCGAAGGTTTCGAGCCGCGCAAGGCGCCCCCGCGCAACGATCGCGGCACCGGCGGCCGTGGCCGTCCGGGCGGCGGTAACGGCGGTCGTCGTTTCGGCGGCAAGCCGGGCGGCGGTTATGGCGGCAACGGCGGCGGCCGCAGCTACGGCGGCGGCAATGGCGGCGGCTGGAGCGGCAAGCCGAGCGGCAGCCGTGACGGCGGCCCGCGTCGCGACGGCCAGCGCAGCGGCGGCCCCCGTCGCAGCAATTCGGCGTCGTAAGCACGCCCGGGCGGCCCTTCGGCCGCCCCGCCCATCCGGCAGACCGGCGCATCCGCGCCGGTTTTTTTTCGTCCCGCGCCAAATTTCACGATGCGGAAAATTTTTTTGCGTCGTAAAAAACCATGCTGCGTGGCACAACCCTCGCGATTGCGGGATGGGAAAATACGTTTCTTACTGTGAAATGTACATTGCAAGCAATTGATTTATAACAGCTAAAAAAATTCACACATCCTGATAAAGCCCCTGTTTCACTCCGATCGGTTTGCCTAGACTCTTATACAAGACCTCACGAAACGGAAACGCACGACGCCCCGCTTCGAGAACAGCATCCCACCGTCCGATTCGACCCATCAGGCAATACACCGCATCAAGGAGCTCATCATGTCGCGACAGCAACAGGCACAGGAACTGCAACAGCAATGGGAATCCGATCCGCGCTGGAAGGGCATCAAGCGCAGCTACACGGCTGAGGACGTGGTACGCCTGCGCGGCTCGATCGCCGTCGAGCACACGCTGGCCAAGCGCGGCGCGGAAAAACTGTGGCGCCTCATCAACGAAGAGCCGTTCGTCAACGCCCTCGGCGCACTGACCGGCAACCAAGCGATGCAGCAGGTGAAGGCCGGTCTCAAGGCGATCTACCTGTCCGGCTGGCAAGTGGCCGGCGACGCGAACGTCGCGGGCGAAATGTACCCGGACCAGTCGCTGTACCCGGCGAACTCGGTGCCGCTCGTCGTGAAGCGCATCAACAACACGCTGACGCGCGCCGACCAGATCCAGTGGTCGGAAGGCAAGAACCCGGGCGACGAAGGCTACGTCGATTTCTTCGCGCCGATCGTCGCGGACGCGGAAGCCGGCTTCGGTGGCGTGCTGAACGCGTTCGAACTGATGAAGGCAATGATCGAGGCAGGCGCATCGGGCGTCCACTTCGAAGACCAGCTCGCGTCGGTGAAGAAATGCGGTCACATGGGCGGCAAGGTGCTCGTGCCGACGCGCGAAGCGGTCGCGAAGCTGTCGGCGGCGCGTCTCGCCGCCGACGTGATGGGCACGCCGACCGTGCTGGTGGCGCGCACCGACGCGGAAGCCGCGGACCTGATCACGTCCGACGTCGACGACAACGACAAGCCGTTCCTCACGGGCGAGCGCACGGTCGAAGGCTTCTTCCGCACGAAGCCGGGCATCGAGCAGGCCATCTCGCGCGGCCTCGCGTATGCGCCGCATGCCGACCTGGTGTGGTGCGAAACGGGCAAACCGGATCTCGAGTACGCGAAGAAGTTCGCGGAAGCGATCCACAAGCAGTTCCCGGGCAAGATGCTGTCGTACAACTGCTCGCCGTCGTTCAACTGGAAGAAGAATCTCGACGACGCGACGATCGCGAAGTTCCAGAAGGAGCTCGGCGCGATGGGCTACAAGTTCCAGTTCATCACGCTGGCCGGCTTCCATGCGCTGAACTACTCGATGTTCAACCTCGCGCACGGCTACGCCCGCACGCAGATGAGCGCGTTCGTCGAGCTGCAGCAGGCCGAGTTCGCGGCGGCCGACAAGGGCTTCACGGCCGTCAAGCACCAGCGCGAAGTCGGCACCGGCTACTTCGACGCCGTGACGCAGACAGTCGAGCGCGAAGCCTCGACGACCGCGCTGCACGGCTCGACCGAGGACGAACAGTTCTTCGACGGCAAGAAGGTCGCGTAACGCGGCCGGCGTCAAGCCGATGCCCACCCGTCACGCGACGGCGCGGCATCGGCAGCACCGAACAACCATCAGGGAGGAGACGGCAGGCGCGCGACGAACGTCGCGCGACCGGCCGCGCGGCCTGCGGCCGCCAGCAACGACGCGCGCCGGCTTCGTCCGGCGCGCCCTTATTCATGCGGCTGCCGTGCCGCCGCCCGCGCGGCAACCAGCGGCGTCGCATTTACCGATAGACGATCACCGGAATTTTCGTATGGGTCAGCACGCGCTGCGTTTCGCTGCCGATCAGCAGGCTGCCGAGCCCGCGGCGCCCGTGGGACGCCATGAAAATCACGTCGCAGCCGCCGCGTTCGGCCGCCTCGATGATGCCGAGGTACGGCGACGGATGCACGCTGGTCCAGCTGTCGCAGACGACGCCGGCCTCCTTCGCGGCCGCCTGCACCTCGTCGAGGTGCGCGCGCGCCTCGCGCTCGCTGCGCGCCCGGAAATCGGCGGGCGGCTCGATGATCACTTCGGAAAACGGCGAGTACGGATATTGCGGCAGGCACGCATAGGCCGTTACCTGCGCGCCGACCGCGCGCGCCAGGTCGATCGCGCCGTCGATCGCCTTCCGCGACAGTTCGGAACCGTCGGTTGGAACGAGGATGTGCCGGAACATCGCGCCCTCCTGCGTCAGTCGCACCGTGCGCGCCGCGAACCCGTGCGAACCCGTCGCGACCCGTTGCCCATGTCAGTTTCGATTGTAGTGCGCGAAACCGCGCGACCGGGGCCGGCAGCGGGTTCGTCCTCATATCGGAAACGCGCGGGCCAGCACGCCCTACTCGCCCCAATATCCGGGCCGTTCGTACGTATGTTTCAGGTAATCGAGGAACAGGCGCACGCGCAGCGGCAGGTGGCGGCGTTGCGGAAACACCGCGTGGATACCGATCGGCGGCGCCGCGAACGCATCGAGCACGCTGACGAGGCGGCCGGCCGCGATGTCGTCGCCGACCTCCCACCACGATCGCCACGCCAGGCCGTGGCCGGCCAGGCACCACTCGTGCAGCACCGCGCCGTCCGAGCACTCCATCGTGCCGTTCACGCGGATCGACACGACCTTGTCGTCTTCCTGGAATGCCCAGCCGCGCTGCTGGTTCGCGTTGGCGGCAAGCGCGAGGCAGTTGTGGCGCGCGAGTTCCGCGAGCGTGGCAGGCGTGCCGCGCCGTGCGAGATACGCGGGGGACGCCACGCATACGCGACGGTTCTCGCCGAGTTTCAGCGACACGAGCGACGAGTCCGGCAGCTCGCCGAGCCGCACCGCGCAATCGAACCCTTCATTGACGAGGTCGACCATCCGGTCGGACAGGTCGAGCGTGACCGACACGTCCGGATGCACGCCGCTGAATTCGGGCACGAGCGGCGCGACGTGCCGCCGGCCGAAGCCGGCCGGCGCGGAAATGCGCAGATGGCCGCTCGCCTTCACGCCGCCGGCGGACACGCTCGCCTCCGCGTTCTGCATGTCGTTGATGATCCGCTGGCAATCCTCGAGAAAGGCCGAACCCTCGAAGGTCAGTGTGAGCTTGCGCGTCGTGCGCACCAGCAGCTTGACGCCGAGCCGCTCCTCGAGCGCGTCGAGGCGGCGGCCGATGATCGCCGGCGCGACGCCTTCCGCGTGCGCAGCCGCCGACAGGCTGCCCTTTGCCGCGACCGCGGCGAACGTTTCGATCTGTTTGAACCGGTCCATGACTCGAAAGGACGGCGCTCCCGCCCCTCATATTGACTGAAGCCGCTCAAGATTAGGTATATGAAAGTAAAAGATCAAGTGATGTTTAGCGTCTTTTTTAGTAGATACGATCACGAATAGAATCGAACCGACCTCTGAAACTGGAGCGCAAGGCTATGTCGGCCACAACGACACTCTCCTCTCCCGACGCAATCCTCTTCGACGCATTCGGCACGTTGTTCGACGTGCATGCGGTCGTGGCCGCGTCGGAGCAGATGTTTCCCGGCCACGGGGAACGGTTGTCGCAGCTGTGGCGACGCAAGCAAATCGAATACTCGCAGTTGCGCACGCTCGCCGATCCGGCCGGCGCCCGCTATCGGCCGTTCCGCGACATCACGCTCGACGCGCTGCGGTTCGCCGCGCGCTCGCTCGGCCTCGCCCTGAACAGCGCGGCCGAAAAGCGGCTGATGGACGAATACGCGTGCCTGTCCACGTACCCCGACACGGTGCCCGCGCTGCGCAAGTTGCGCGCGCTCGAACCGCGCCCGCCGCTCGCGATCCTGTCGAACGGCAACCCGCAGATGCTCGACATCGCGATCAAGAGCGCAGGCATGACCGGTCTGTTCGATCGCGTGCTGTCGGCCGACACCGTGCGCGCGTACAAACCGAGTCCGGCCGTCTACGCGCTCGGCACCGCCGCGTTCGGCGCGAACCCGCGCGACATCGTGTTCGTGTCGTCGAACGCGTGGGACGTCGCCGGCGCTGCGTGGTTCGGCTACACGACGTTCTGGCTCAACCGCACGGGCGCGCCCGCCGAGGAACTCGGCGTGTCGCCCGACGGCACCGGCACCGGCATGGCCGACCTGCTCGCATTCCTCGCCACCCCGGCTCCGTCCGGCAGACCCGCAAACCGCGCGCGCCCCGGCCCGGGTGCATGACGTTCGCAGCGCTGCCGCCTTCCCCCTTCACCGAAACCGCAACTGACCGACCAAGGAGATGAGACTCATGAGCACCCCGATCACGCTGCCGCAAGGCATGGCGATCACCGGCGAAATCAAGCCGGGTTACGAAGCGATCCTGACGCCCGAAGCGCTCGCACTCGTCGCAGCGCTGCACCGCACGTTCGAGCCGCGCCGCCAGGCGCTGCTGCAAGCCCGGGTCGAGCGCACCCAGCGCCTCGATGCCGGCGAACGCCCCGATTTCCTGGCCGACACGCAGGCGATCCGCGAAGGCGACTGGAAAGTCGCGCCGCTGCCGGCCGACCTGCAATGCCGCCGTGTCGAGATCACCGGCCCCGTCGAGCGCAAGATGATCATCAACGCGCTGAACTCGGGCGCCGATTCGTACATGACGGACTTCGAGGATTCGAACGCGCCGAGCTGGACGAACCAGATCGACGGCCAGATCAACCTGAAGGACGCGGTGCGCCGCACGATCTCGCTCGAACAGAACGGCAAGTCGTACCAGCTGAACGACAAGATCGCGACGCTGATCGTGCGTCCGCGCGGCTGGCACCTCGACGAGAAGCACGTGACGGTCGACGGCCAGCGCGTGTCCGGCGGCATCTTCGATTTCGCGCTGTTCCTGTTCCACAACGCGAAGGAACTGATCGCGCGCGGCTCCGGCCCGTACTTCTACCTGCCGAAGATGGAAAGCCATCTCGAGGCGCGCCTGTGGAACGACATCTTCGTCGCGGCCCAGGAAGCGGTCGGCGTGCCGCGCGGCACGATCCGCGCGACGGTGCTGATCGAAACGATCCT
The DNA here is from genome assembly GCF_000292915.1 of Burkholderia cepacia GG4. NCBI lineage: Bacteria > Pseudomonadati > Pseudomonadota > Betaproteobacteria > Burkholderiales > Burkholderiaceae > Burkholderia > Burkholderia cepacia. The sequence continues at coordinate 1,510,281 of NC_018513.1, read as the reverse complement.
TGCCGCGTTCGAGATGGACGAGATCCTGTATGAACTGCGCGAACACAGCTCGGGCCTGAACGCCGGCCGCTGGGACTACATCTTCTCGGCGATCAAGAAGTTCAAGAACGACCGCGACTTCTGCCTGGCCGACCGTTCGAAGATCACGATGACGGTGCCGTTCATGCGCGCGTACGCGCTGCTGCTGCTGAAGACCTGCCACAAGCGCAACGCGCCGGCGATCGGCGGGATGAGCGCACTGATCCCGATCAAGAACGATCCGGAAGCGAACGACAAGGCGATGGGCGGCGTGCGCTCGGACAAGCAGCGCGACGCGACCGACGGCTACGACGGCGGCTGGGTCGCGCACCCGGGCCTCGTGCCGATCGCGATGGAAGAATTCGTCAAGGTGCTCGGCGACAAGCCGAACCAGATCGCGAAGCAGCGCGACGACGTGCAGATCGAAGGCAAGAACCTGCTCGACTTCCAGCCTGAAGCGCCGATCACCGAAGCCGGCCTGCGCAACAACATCAACGTCGGCATCCACTATCTCGGCGCCTGGCTCGACGGCAACGGCTGCGTGCCGATCCACAACCTGATGGAAGACGCGGCCACGGCCGAGATTTCCCGCTCGCAGGTGTGGCAATGGATCCGTTCGCCGAAGGGTGTGCTCGACGACGGCCGCAAGGTCAGCGCGGAACTCGTACGGGAGTACACGAAGGCCGAGCTCGACAACGTGAAGCGCTCGGTCGGCGGCGACACGCAGCCATACGAGCGTGCCGCGGCGATCTTCGAACAGATGTCGACGTCGGAAGGCTTCACCGAATTCCTGACGCTGCCGCTGTACGAGGAAATCTGACGGCCATGGCCGAGGCCGGGAGGCCCCGGTCTTCCCCGTCCTGCCCGCCATCGGTCGCACTGCACGACGGCATGAAACAAGCGCCCCTCGGGGCGCTTTTTCTTTTGCGGCGTGGCGGTTCGCCGGGTCGGCGTTCCGGCCGCTCAGGCGGCTTCCCGCTCGCGCGGTGCTGAACCCAGTCGCCCGACGCGATGCGCGGGCGGTCGGCTGCCGCATGCGCGGCGACCGGATAGTAAACGCACGCGTACGCGCGGCCGCCGAGCTCGACGGTTACCGGTTCCTGGCGGAACAGCGTGTCGACGCCCGGATAAACGCGCTCGATCTCGTCGAGCACGGGCATCAGCCGCTCGTCGATCTCGTAGACGTCGCCCCACACGAGCGACTGGCCGGCCGCCCCGACAACCATGCCCGGATACGTACCGAAATCGTACAGTTCGCCCGGCAGCGCGGCCGCACCGAGCAGCGTCGGCGCGGTGATGCCGTGCCGCGCGGCCGCATGGCCGATGTCGTTGGCCTCTCCCTCTCTCAACGTGCCGTAGACGAATACATAGCGCATCGTGGTTCTCCTCTTCGCTTCAGGTATTGCCGTGCCGGGCTGCCGCGGCCTTGCCGCGGGCACCGGCGTTGCCTGCGCGCCGCTTGCGCGGACACGCATGCATCGATAGACCGCACGGGCGGCCCGATGGTTCGGTTCGGCATCCGGTGCCGCGCCGGCTCGGGCTCGCGCCGCCCGCAATGCGCGCGGCCCCATACAAAGTTCATTTGACCGGCGCATTATCGGCCGAAAGACCGCCGCATGCGCCTGCGCGGCGCCTTCTACAATAACGGCATCGCTGCCGCGCCGACCGAATCGTCCATGAATCCGCCTGCCCAAACCGACGCATCGAATCCCTACGACGTCATCGACATCCCGCCCGAGTTCGCGCCGACCCGCGCCCACCCGATGCGCGTCCGGGCGCGGCAGGTGGATGCCGGCCGCCGGATCCCGCTGCACACGCACGCGTGGGCGCAGCTCGCGTATGCGTCGCGCGGCGTGCTGCGCGTCGCGACGACCGGGACGACGTGGATGGTGCCGCCGTCCCGCGCGATCTGGGTGCCGCCGCACATCACGCACGAGGTCGTGATCGTCGAGGAGGCGTATTTGCGCACGCTGTATATCGACGAGTCGATCGTGCCCGACGGGCTCGACGCGTGCCGCGTGGTAGAGGTGACGGGCTTGCTGCGCGAACTGATCGTCGCGCTCGATGCGCGCGACCTGAGCGACGCGCGCGAGCGGCTGCTGTGCGGGCTCGTGCTCGACGAGCTGAGCCACGCCGAACCGCTGCCGCTCGCGGTGCCGATGCCCGACGAGAAGCGGCTGCGCACGCTGTGCGAGTCGGTACTCGCGCAACCGGCGCACGCGGAGTCGCTCGAACACTGGGCGAGCGAGGTCGGCGCGAGCACGCGCACGATCTCGCGGCTTTTCAAGCAGGAACTCGGCGTGAGTTTTTCGCAGTGGCGGCAGCAGGCGCTGCTCGCGCGCGCGATCCCGCTGTTGAATCAGGGGCGCCCGCTGTCGCATATCGCACGCGAGCTCGGCTACCAAAGCCAGAGTGCGTTTTCAGCGATGTTCCGCCGCGCGTTCGGCGAAAGCCCGCGCGCGTTCATGCTGCGCGGTTACGAACATCGTGGCGCGGAAGACAGCATCGCGGTGGACGACGACGCGATCGGCACGGCCCGCTGACCGTCGCCGCGTCGAACCGTCACGCGCTCAGACCGGGCGCACCATATGGCGGATCGACCCGAGCTGCGCAAGCCTCGGCCCGGTGACGCGGTAGCCCATGCGCAGGTAGAGCCGCGCGGCCGGGTTGTCGACGAACACGCGCAACTGCAGTTCATGCAGCCCGCGCGCACGCGCCCAGCGGTGCGACATGTCGAGCATGTAGGTGCCGGCGCCCTGCCCGCGATGACCGGCCGCGATCTGCACGTCGCGGATGTGCAGCGAATCGCCTTCCTCGGTCACGCGCAGCACGCCGATACGCTCGCCGTCGGCTTCCAGGATGAAATTCTCGGATTCGCGCCAGCTCGCGTAGAACAGGTCGCTACGCCAGACGAGCCCGTGGCGCTTGTAATAGCCGCCCATGTTGCCGTGCGTGAGCGCCTCGGCAAAGGGGAAATCGCCAGGCTCCGCGGGCCGGAGCTGATACAGCAATCGCAGGTCGGTCGGATCGAGCATCGCGCAGGGGTCAAGAACGCATTCCGCCACGATAGCGCAGTCGCGTGCGGATGCAATCGCGAATTTCTCGTAGCAGTGCGGCCGCCACCGCACGAACCGGCGACGCGCCCGCAAGCGGGTACAACCGGAAACGCAAATGAAAAAGCCCGCACAAGGCGGGCTTTCTCATTTTTTGGCGGAGCGGGCGGGACTCGCCTACATCCTGCAGGCCGCGGCTGCGCGTGCACGCGCAGCCCTTCGAGTCCCGCCGGAAGCCGCGCAGGCGGCTTCCTCCGCGCCGCAGTCACGCGCCCGCAAACGGGCGCGATCAACGATACAAATGAAAAAGCCCGCACAAGGCGGGCTTTCTCATTTTTTGGCGGAGCGGACGGGACTCGAACCCGCGACCCCCGGCGTGACAGGCCGGTATTCTAACCGACTGAACTACCGCTCCAGTCTTGCTTCTTGCCTGGCAGGCGTCGGTTACTTCCTGCCGGCGCATCGTTTGTTCGAACGACGCCGAAATCTGGCGTCCCCTAGGGGATTCGAACCCCTGTACTCACCGTGAAAGGGTGATGTCCTAGGCCTCTAGACGAAGGGGACAACGTACTGCTTACATCTTTAATGCATCAGCCCGTTCAAAAACGTCCTTTGAACGGGCTTCGTTCTGGCGGAGCGGACGGGGCTCGAACCCGCGACCCCCGGCGTGACAGGCCGGTATTCTAACCAACTGAACTACCGCTCCAGCTTTCTTCACCCTCACCTGCAGGACCTCGTTCACGTCCTGCAAGCGCTGCGACACTTCTACTACGAAACGCCGCTGAATCTGGCGTCCCCTAGGGGATTCGAACCCCTGTACTCACCGTGAAAGGGTGATGTCCTAGGCCTCTAGACGAAGGGGACAACGTACTGCCTACATCTTTAATACAAAAGCCCGCTCAAAAACGTCTTGAACGGGCTTCGTTCTGGCGGAGCGGACGGGACTCGAACCCGCGACCCCCGGCGTGACAGGCCGGTATTCTAACCGACTGAACTACCGCTCCAACTTTCTGCACCGTTACCCGCAGGACGTCGGTTACGTTCCTGCAAGCCTCGCGACACTTCTACTACGAAACGCCGCTGAATCTGGCGTCCCCTAGGGGATTCGAACCCCTGTACTCACCGTGAAAGGGTGATGTCCTAGGCCTCTAGACGAAGGGGACATAATCTTTTCAGATCTGTCTGACTCTCGCTATTCATTCATCATCAACAGCGAAGGCCGAAATTATAACTGCTTTAAATCGTTTTGTGAAGCATTTATTACTACCACCACTGCTTCGCAAATCAATTCATTCTGCTCTGATGGTGGAGGTAAGCGGGATCGAACCGCTGACCTCTTGCATGCCATGCAAGCGCTCTCCCAGCTGAGCTATACCCCCTTGCAGAACAGAAATGAGATTATATGGACCGAATTTGAACTTGTAAATACCCTTTTTGCGATTCGAGCGAAATTTTTTGCGAAGCCGCCGCGATGTCACGCGCCGACGGCTTCGCTCGCGCCCGAACCTCAGGCCAGCGCGGCCTCGATACGCGACACCACGACGTCGCGACCGAACAGCACGAGCACCGCGTCGATCGACGGCGTATGCGTCGTGCCCGCCACCAGCAGGCGCACCGGCATCGCAAGCTGCGGCATCTTCAGCTTGTGCGTGCCGAGCGTCCCCTTCAGCGCGGCGGACACCGCCTCCTTCGTCCAGTCGGCCGCCTTCAGCGCGGCAACCAGGTCGGCCAGTGCCGGGCGCACCGTATCGGTCACGTGCTGCGCGAGCGCATCGGCGTCCGGCGCCGGCACGCGGTAGAACATCGCGGCGCCTTCGGCGATCTCCTTGACCGTCGTCGCGCGATCCTTCATCAGGCCGACCACCGCGTCGAGCGCAGGGCCCGTCGCGATCGCCGCGTCGTCGATGCCGAGCGCCTCGAGGAACGGCTTCGCCAGCCCGGCGAGGCGCGCGTTGTCGGCTTCCTTGATGTAATGGGCGTTCAGCCAGCTCAGCTTGCTGTGGTCGTATTGCGCAGGCGACTTGCCGAGATGCTCGAGATCGAACCATTCGACGAACTGCTCGCGCGTAAAGATTTCTGCGTCGCCGTGCGACCAGCCGAGACGCGCGAGATAGTTGACGACGGCCTCCGGCAGGAAACCTGCGTCGCGGTACGCCATCACGCTCATCGCGCCATGCCGCTTGCTCATCTTCTCGCCCTGCTCGTTCAGCACGGTCGGCAGGTGCGCATAGACGGGCGGCTCGCCGCCGAGCGCGCGCAGGATGTTGATCTGGCGCGGCGTGTTGTTCACGTGGTCGTCGCCACGGATCACGTGCGTGATGTTCATGTCCATGTCGTCCACGACCACGCAGAAGTTGTAGATCGGCGTGCCGTCCGGACGCGCGATCACGAGGTCGTCGAGTTCCTCATTCGAGATCTCGACGCGCCCCTTCACCGCGTCGTCCCACACGACCGTGCCGGTCAGCGGGTTGCGGAACCGCAGCACGGGCTTTACGCCGGCCGGCGGCTCGGGCAGCACCTTGCCCGGCTCCGGACGCCACGTGCCGTCGTAGCGCGGCTTGAGGCCTGCCTCGCGCTGGCGTTCGCGCAGCGCGTCGAGTTCCTCGGCCGACATGTAGCACGGGTACGCGAGGCCCTGGTCGAGCATCTGCGCGAGCACCGCGCGATAGCGGTCCATCCGCTGCATCTGGTAGATCGGACCTTCGTCGAAATCGAGGCCGAGCCACTGCATCCCCTCGAGGATCGCGTCGACGGCTTCCTGCGACGAGCGCTCGACGTCGGTATCCTCGATACGCAGCACGAACGTGCCTTTCATCTTGCGCGCGAACGCCCACGGATAGAGCGCGGAGCGGATGTTGCCGAGGTGGATGAAGCCGGTGGGACTCGGCGCGAAGCGGGTACGGACAGGACGGGTCATAAACGGTAACTCGAACGCCTGGGGCGCATGAATGATTCGACGCGGGATCGACGGCGACAGCCCGGACAGCAATGGGGCCGGCCGCGCCCGGAACGGGAAAGAAGCCGGAATTATACTCGTGCCGTTCATCGCGCCAAGCGCGCGGCTTGCTTTATGATGTGCGCGCCGCGGCCGCCAGCCGGCGCCGCGCCGGCCGCACGGTGTCCGCCGCACGGCCGCTTGGAACCTATCGCCGCCGCGGGCCGGTCAGCCCGCCGCCAAGCCGCCGGAGAATCATTCGATGTCGTCCCCTCGCCTGTCGCGCCGCCACTTCACGATCGCATGCGCATCCGCCAGCCTCGCCGCCTGCACGTCGTTCGGCGACAAGTCCCGCCCCGACAACGCCGCGAATCCCGCGCAGCCGCACGAGAAGCCCGTGAAGATCGGCATCGCGCTCGGCGGCGGTGCCGCCCGCGGGTTCTCGCACATCGGTGTGCTGAAGGCGCTCGAGGCACGCGGCATTCCGGTCGAAATCGTCGCGGGCACGAGCGCGGGCTCGGTGGTCGGAGCACTTTACGCGTCGGGGATGAGTGCGCTGCAGATCAACAAGATCGCGCTCGACATGGATCAGGCGGCGATCAGCGACTGGGCGCTGCCGTTCCGCTCGCGCGGACTGCTGCAGGGCGTCGCGCTGCAGAACTTCCTGAACAAGACGCTCAACAACCGGCCGATCGAAAAGATGGCCAAGCCGCTCGGCATCGTTGCGACCGATCTGCAGAGCGGCCAGCCGATCCTGTTCCAGCAGGGCAATACGGGGCTCGCAGTGCGTGCGTCGTGCAGCGTGCCGTCGGTGTTCGAACCGGTGAAGATCGGCAACCGCGAGTACGTCGACGGCGGCCTCGTGAGCCCGGTGCCCGCGTCGTTCGCGCGCAAGATGGGCGCGAGCTTCGTGATCGCGGTCGACATCTCGGCACGGCCGGACGGCGCGGCAACCAGCAACCCGATCGAGATGCTGCTGCAGACTTTCACGATCATGGGCCAGACGATCAAGACCTACGAGCTCGACAAATACGCGGACGTCGTGATCCGCCCGAACCTCGCTGCAATGGGCGGCAGCGACTTCAACCAGCGCAACGCGGCGATCCTCGCGGGCGAGGAAGCCGTCGCGCGCATCATGCCCGAGCTGCAACGCAAGCTCGCGGCGGCCCGTGGCGTCGCGGCGGCCTAAGCGGACGCTTCGCGGGGCGCGGGGCGTAGCGGCGCGCCTCGCCGCCAACAGCGCCCCACCCGCCGCTTCCGCGCGCCCCAAAACAAAAAGCCCTGCCGCCTTTCGGTGACAGGGCTTGTTTCGGCGGACCCGCCGGCGAGCGTCAGTTGCTGCCGTTCGCCGCGTCGTCGCCGATCGTCGCGCGCACGCGCTGGCGCAGGTCGTCGGCCTTCATCGGAAACTCCGATTCGATCCGGCGCGCGCCAGTGAAACGCTTCTCCCAGTAGCCGCTATCGAGGTCGTCGACGCGAATCGTGCTACCCGTCGACGGCGAATGCACGAACTTGTTGTCGCCGATGTAGATGCCGACGTGCGAGAACGTACGGCGCATCGTGTTGAAGAACACGAGATCGCCCGGCTTCAGGTTGCTCATGCTGACCTTCTCGCCGACGCGGCTCATCTCTTCCGCACGACGCGGCAGCGACATGCCGAGCGTGTCCTGGAACACGTAGCGCACGAAGCCGCTGCAGTCGAGGCCGGAATCCGGCGAGTTGCCGCCCCAGCGGTAGCGCACGCCGATCATGTTGAGCGCGCCGACGACGACGTCGCCTGCCTTGCCCGCCATGCCCGCGAGGAACGACTTCGCGCCGCCGCTCGACGGCTGGGCGCTGGCCTGCTGGACGGAGGAATTCGAGCCGAATTGGGTCGAATTCGTGACATTCTGGTTAAAACTGCTGACTTCGTCGGCGAACGCGCCGGGAGCTGCTGCGAACAGGGCGCCGATGAACAGCCCGGCGAGGGTGCGCGCGCATGCCTGGGTCAGGGATCGATGCTGCATTGGTCGATGGAATTTGCTTAAAAATCAGCTGATTGGCGGAAAATTTCGGTCGATACTAGCCAGCGCGTAATCGTTTGTCAAAACAAATTAAAAAATACAATCGAGATGGTCAGACCATTGGACGCTTATCACGCTTTCCAGACCGCTTTCAACAGCTTTTGTGTGTAAGGATGTGACGGTTTCGTGAAGATGTCGGCCACCTCGCCGGACTCGACGATCGCCCCGCCCTGCATCACCGCGACGCGGTGCGCCATGGCGCCGATCACCTCCAGGTCGTGGCTGATGAATACATAGCCGAGGTTGTATTTCTGTTGCAAATTCGCGAGCAGTTTCAACACCTGCTGCTGGATCGACACGTCGAGCGCGGAAGTCGGCTCGTCGAGGATCAGGATGCGCGGCTCCAGCACGAGCGCGCGCGCGATCGCGATCCGCTGGCGCTGCCCGCCCGAGAATTCGTGCGGATAGCGATGCAGCACCGTGCGATCGAGGCCGACTTCGCGCAGCACGGCCAGTGACTTCGCCCGGCGCGCGTCCGGTGTCAGCTCCGGACGGTGCAGTTCGAGCCCCTCGCCGACGATCCGCTCGATCGTGTGGCGTGGCGACAGCGAACTGAACGGGTCCTGAAAGACGACCTGCATGTTCGAGCGCAACGCGGCCTGTTCGCGGCCGCGATAGGTCGACAGCGCGCGCCCCTGGAATTCGATCTCGCCGTGCGCGGTCCTTTGCAGCCCGAGCAGCGCCATCGCGAGCGTCGATTTCCCTGAGCCCGATTCGCCGACGATGCCGAGCGTCTCGCCCTGCCGCACCGACACGGACACGTCCGCGACGGCGGTCACGGGCACCGTGCCGAACCAGCCCGCAAAGCCCGGCCGCTTGCGCGCGAACTGCACGCTGACGTGGCGCGCGTCGAGCACCACGGGCGCGATCGGCATGACCGGCGCGACCGCGCGCTGCGGCCGGCTGTTCAGCAGCCGCTGGGTATACGGATGCTCCGGCTCCACGAAAATCCGCTCGACCGGCCCGCTCTCGACCAGCTTGCCGCGTTCCATCACCGCGACCCGCTGGGCGAAGTGCCGCACGAGGTTCAGGTCGTGCGTGATCAGCAGGATGGCCATCCCGCGCTTTTCGGCCTCCTCGCGTTGCAGTTCGAGCAGCAGGTCGACGATCTGCGCACGGATCGTCACGTCGAGCGCGGTGGTCGGCTCGTCGGCGAGCAGCAGCCGCGGCCGGCACGCCAGCGCCATCGCGATCATCGCGCGCTGCCGCTGGCCGCCCGACAACTGGTGCGGGTAGCTGTCGACGCGCTTCTCCGGCTCCGCGATGCCCGTGCGCGCCAGCAGCGCGATCGCCCGCTTGCGCGCCTCGGCCGCCGTCACGCCGTCGTGCAGCACGATCGTCTCGCCGATCTGCGCGCCGATCGTATACAGCGGGTTGAGCGCCGTCATCGGCTCCTGGAAGATCATCGCGATGTCCGAGCCGCGCAGTCCGCGCATCTCGCGCTCGCTCTTGCCGGCGAGGTCGTGCCCCGCGAAGCGGATCGTGCCGCTCACGTCGGCATCGCGCAGCAGCCGCAGGATCGACAGTGCAGTCACGCTCTTGCCCGAACCCGACTCGCCGACGAGCGCGACACGCTCGCCGCGGCCGATCGCGAGCGTCACGTCGTCGACGGCCACGGTGTCGCCGAAGCGCACGTGCAGATGTTCGAGCGACAGCAGCGGCTCGCCCGGCTTCGCTACGACCGTGTCGCTCATCGCTGGCCTCCCGCCGCGCGCACCGAATCGGCGATCCGCGTGTCGAGCGCGTTGCGCAGCGCGTCGCCCATGAAGGTCAGCAGCAGCAGCGTCGCGACCAGCACGCCGAACGTCGACAGCGAGATCCACCAGGCGTCGAGGTTGCCCTTGCCCTGCGCGAGCAGCTCGCCGAGACTCGGCGTCGGCGGCGGCACGCCGAGCCCGAGGAAGTCGAGGCTCGTAAGCGCGAGGATCGCGCCGCTCATCCGGAACGGCAGGAACGTGATCACGGGCGTCATGCTGTTCGGCAGCACGTGGCGCCAGATGATCTGCCAGTTCGTGAGCCCCATCGCGCGCGCCGCGCGCACGTAGTCCTGGGTGCGGTTGCGCAGGAATTCGGCGCGCACGTAGTCGGCAAGGCCAATCCAGCCGAACAGCGACAGCAGCACGATCAGCAGCAGGAAGCTCGGCTCGAAGATCGACGCGAAGATGATCAGCAGGTACAGCTCAGGCAGCGAGCTCCAGATCTCGATCAGCCGCTGCCCGACGATGTCGATGCGCCCGCCGAAGAAGCCCTGCACGGCGCCCGCGGCGATCCCGAGCAGCGTGCCGATCGCGGTCAGGATCAGCCCGAACTCGACCGACACGCGGAACCCGTACACGAGCCGCGCTAGCAGGTCGCGCCCCTGCGCATCGGTGCCGAGCCAGTTCGCGTGCGACGGCGGCGCCGGGTTCGGCACGGCCGAGAAGTAGTTCAGCGTGTCGTAGTAATAGCGGTTGGGCGGATAGACGACGTAGTTGCCCGGCGCCTCGAGCCGCTTGCGGACGTACGGATCGAGATAGTCGGCCGGCGTCGGGAAATCGCCGCCGAAAGTGGTCTCCGGGTACGCATGGAACATCGGGAAATAGTATTGGCCGTCGTAGCGCACGACGAGCGGCTTGTCGTTCGACCACAGCGGCGCCGCGAGGCTCGCGGCGAACGCGACGACGAAGATCACGAAGCTCCAGTAGCCGAGGCGCTGCTGGCGAAAGCGCTGCCATACGCGGCGCGCGGGCGACGGCGACACGCGCGCGCGCGCCGCATCGATGCGGGACGACACGACGGCCCGGTTCATCGCGCACCTCGCCCGGCCGACGCGGGCATGCTGGCAGGCGCGCCGGCAAGCGGCGTGCGAACGGACGGTTTCATGTCAGCGCTCCAGGTTGTCGAATTGAATGCGCGGGTCGACCCACACGTAGCAGAGGTCGGAGATCAGCTTGGTCGCGAGCCCGATCAGCGTGAACAGATACAGCGTGCCGAGCACGACCGGATAGTCGCGCCGCACGACCGATTCGTACGACAGCAGCCCGAGGCCGTCGAGCGAGAACAGCGTCTCGATCAGCAGGCTGCCCGTGAAGAACGCGCCGATGAACGCGGCCGGAAACCCGACGATCAGCGGCAGCATCGCGTTGCGGAACACGTGCTTCCACAGCACGGTGCGCTCGGCGAGCCCTTTCGCGCGCGCGGTCAGCACGTATTGCTTGCGGATCTCGTCGAGGAACGCGTTCTTCGTCAGCATCGTGATCACCGCGAAGCTGCCGACGACCGAGGCCGTGATCGGCAGCGCGATGTGCCACAGATAGTCGAGCACCTTGCCGGCGAGCGACAGCTGCGCGAAGTTGTCCGACGTGAGCCCGCGCAGCGGGAACAGCTGCCAGAACGAGCCGCCGCCGAACAGCACCAGCAGCAGCACGCCGAGCACGAAGCCCGGGATCGCATAGCCGACCAGCACGACGAGGCTCGTCGCGAGATCGAACGGCGAGCCGTTGCGCACGGCCTTCGCGATGCCGAGCGGCACCGAGATCAGGTACGTGACGAAGAACGTCCACAGCCCGATGCTGATCGACACCGGCAGCTTCTGCACGATCAGCGACCACACGCTCTGGTGGCGGAAGTAGCTGTCGCCCAGATCGAAGCGCGCAAAGCGCTGCAGCATCAGCCAGTAACGCTCGAGCGGCGGCTTGTCGAAGCCGTACAGCGCCTTGAGCTGCGCGAGCTGCTGCGCGTCCACACCCGTATGCGCGCGCATCCCGAACGGCGCCGCGCCCTGCTCCGTCGCGCCCTTGCGCAGTTCCTGCACGGCCTGCTCGACCGGACCGCCGGGCACGAACTGGATCACGGCGAACGTGAGTGTGAGCACGCCGACGAGCGTCGGGATCATCAGCAGCAGGCGTTTGAGGATGTAGCTCCACATAGGGCGTCGACTCGCGAACGATAGGCTGGGTTGGACGAAGGGCCGGCAGGCTTCAGTGATCGGGCTTGGCCCACCAGGTCGACACGACCCAGCCCTCGGCCGAATAGTACAGCGGCAGCGTTTGCGGATAACCGAGCGTGTGCCTGTAGGCGATCCGGTGCGTGGTGCTGTACCACTGCGGGACCGCGTAATAGCCGTGCATCAGCACGCGGTCGAGCGCATGCGTCGCGTCGAGCAGGTCGACGCGCGTCTGCGCGGCGCCGAGCGCATGCAGCAGCGTGTCGACGGCCGGCGACTTCAGGCCGACGATGTTGTCGGAGCCTGGTTCGTCGGCGAACTTGCTGGCGTAGCGCGAGAACTGCTCGGCACCCGGCACCTGCACGCCCGGCAAACGGACCGTCGTCATGTCGTAGTCGAACGCGTCGAGCCGCTTTTGCAGCAGCGCGTAATCGGCCGTGCGAAAGCGCGCGTCGATGCCGAGCTTCGCGAGATTGCGCTGGTAGGCGGTCACGACACCTTCCATCGCCGCACCCGAGTCGTCGAGGATCTCGAACGTGAACGGCTCGCCCTGCGCGTTGCGCAGCGCGCCGTCGCGATAGGTCCAGCCGGCCTGCGCGAGCAGCGTGCGGGCCTTCAGCAGGTTCGCGCGCAGCGTGCCCGGCGGGCTCGTGGTCGGCTGCGTGACCATCGGGCCGAACACGGCCGGGTCGAGTTGCCCGCGCAGCGGCTCCAGCAGCTTCAGCTCGCCCGGGCCCGGCGTGCCGGTCGCCTGCAGGTCGGTGTCGGCGAAATAGCTGTCGAGGCGCGTGTACGCGCTATAGAACAACTGACGGTTCAGCCATTCGAAGTCGAACGCGAGATCGAGTGCCTGGCGCACGCGCACGTCGCGAAACAGCGGCCGGCGCAGGTTCATGAAAAAGCCCTGCATGCCCGCGCCGTTGTGCTGGCGGAATTCGCGCTTGACGAGCTCGCCGCTGTCGAAGCGCTTGCCGACGTCGCGCCGCGTCCAGTTGCGCGCGATGTACTCGACCAGCACGTCGTACTCGCCAGCCTTGAACGCCTCGAGCCGCGCGACGCCATCGCCGTACAGCTTGTAGACGATGTGTTCGAAGTTGTTGGTGCCGACCCGCACCGGCAGGTCGGCGCCCCAGTATGCGGGATTGCGCCGGTACGTGATCGTGCGGCCGTTGTCGTAGCGCTCGATCAGGTACGGGCCGCTGCCGATCGGCTGCTCGAACGCGAGCTGGTCGAATGGAATCCGCGAACCGTCCGCGCGCAAGCCCCACTTGCGCGAGAACACCGGCACGCCGCCGGCGATCAGCGGCAGTTCGCGGTTCGCGCTGCGGAATTCGAATCGCACCGTCGCAGGGTCGACCACCACGGCCTTCGCGATTTCGGCGAAATACGCGCCGAACTGCGGCGCGGCCAGCTTGCTCTTCAGCGTGTCGAACGAAAATTTGACGTCGTCGGCCGTGACGGGATCGCCGTTCGAGAAGCGCGCGCGCGGGTTCAGGTGAAACGTGACCGAGCGGCGGTCCGGCGCGATCCCGATGTCGTCGGCGAGCAGCCCGTAGGCGGACGCCGGTTCGTCCGAGCTGCCGGTCGCGAGGCTCTCGAACAGCATGTCGATGCCCGGCGCGGGGTTGCCGCGCATCGTGAACGGATTGAACTTGTCGAACGACGTCAGCCGGCTCGGGTTCGCGAGCACGAGCGTGCCGGCCTTCGGCGCGTCCGGATTCACGTAGTCGAAATGCTTGAAGCCCGGCGGATATTTCGGCTCGCCGTACTGGGCGATCGCATAGGCCGCGTGCGCGGCCGCCGCGGCCAGCACCGCCTGAATTGCCCATACTGCCGCCGTGCGGCCGGCGGCCCGTACCGCATACGCGGCGCCGAAGCGGATGCGCGTGGCGGCGGTCCGGGGCGAACCCTTCGTCATAGAAGCCCTGTCGGTCGATTGAGGGGTGTAACGTGGGTCGATTCTACCCATTCAATTCGACGTCGAGCCAGCCTGCGGCTGTTCGTGCGTGGCGCCGGCGCGTCGCGACATCCGCGCGCGGCCCGCGCAGGCAAAAGAAAACCGCCACGTGGGCGGTCTTCATCTCATGCGCGCACGCAGCACGCGTGCGCCGCATGTCGATCAACGCCAGCCGTTGTGGCGGCCGTTATCCCAGTGACCGCGATCGCGATCGTGATCGCCGCCCCAGCCGCGGCCGTGATGGCGATACCAGTCATCGCGGCCCCAGTAGCGGCGGCCGTCCCAGTAGCGGTCGCCGTGCCAGCCGATCACGATCGCCGGCGCGTAGACGGGTGCCGGTGCATAAACAGGCGCCGGTGCGTACACGGGCGCCGGCTGGTAGACGACCGGCGGAGGCGGCGGCGCATACACGGGCGCGGGCGCAACGTAGACCGGAGCCGGCACGCCGACGTTGATCCCGACATTGACTCCCGCCATTGCTGCGCCCGACACGAGCAAGGCCGTCATACCGGTCAAGAGCGAGGCAACACGCAAAGTCTTCATGGATTCCTCTTCGAGTTGTTTCATGTGTGATTCGACTATAACGGCAAGCACCGTCCCCGCATATTTCAAGTTTGTAAGAACTGATGCGCCGCATCGCAACGGGAAGCGCTCGCTAACGTCTTGTAACAATTGACGCCCGGCCTTGCTGCGCCGGCCGCCGGCGTTCTCGGCCCGTTCCTGAAACATCTTTCATCCTGGCCCGCGCCGGGCGTTAAGCGACGCCACGCACACTGCGCGAGCCGATGCACGCTCCCGCCGCGCTTCGGCACCTCGCTGACAGGCCGGCGCCCCCGCGCCGGCGGAGACCTCGCCGATGCTGAAACTCGTCCGACTCGCGCTCGCGCGCCCCTATACGTTCATCGTCCTTGCCCTGCTGATCCTGATCGCGGGACCGCTTGCGGCACTGCGCACGCCGACCGACATTTTCCCCGACATCCGGATTCCGGTCATCAGCGTCGTGTGGAACTACGCGGGCCTGCAGCCGGCCGACATGGCCGGACGCATCGTCACATATTACGAGCGCACGCTCGGCACGACGGTCAACGACGTCGCGCACATCGAGTCGCAATCGTTCCGCAGCTTCGGGATCGTCAAGATCTTCTTCCAGCCGAGCGTCGACATCCGCACCGCGACCGCGCAGGTCACGTCGATCTCGCAGACCGTGCTCAAGCAGATGCCGCCCGGCACCACGCCACCGCAAATCCTCAACTACAACGCGTCGACCGTGCCCGTGCTGCAGCTGGCGCTGACGAGCGACACGCTGAACGAGCAGCAGCTCGGCGACTACGCGACCAACGTGATCCGGCCGCAGCTGCTGTCGGTCGCAGGCGTCGCGATTCCGTCGCCGTATGGCGGCAAGGTACGCCAGGTGCAGATCGACCTCGATCCGCAGGCGCTGCAGGCGAAGGGTTTGTCCGCGCAGGACGTCGCGACCGCGCTCGCGCAGCAGAACCAGATCATCCCCGCCGGCACGCAGAAGATCGGCCGTTTCGAGTACAACATCCGGCTCAACGACAGCCCGCTGACCATCGACCAGCTCAACGCGCTGCCGATCCGGACGGTGAACGGCGCGGTGATCTTCATGCGCGACGTCGCGCATGTTCGCGACGGCTTTCCGCCGCAGGGCAACATCGTGCGCGTCGACGGGCGCCGCGCGGTGCTGATGAGCGTGCTGAAAAGCGGCTCGGCGTCGACGCTCGACATCATCGCCGGCGTGAAGGCGCAGTTGCCGCGCATCGAGGCGACGCTGCCGCCGTCGCTCCGGCTCGTCGTGATGGGCGACCAGTCCGTGTTCGTCAAGGGCGCCGTGAGCGGCGTGGCGCGCGAAGGCCTGATCGCCGCCGCCCTCACGTCCGCGATGATCCTGCTGTTCCTCGGCAGCTGGCGCTCGACGCTGATCATCGCCGCGTCGATTCCGCTCGCGGTGCTGGCGGCGATCGCCGCGCTCGCCGCCGCGGGCGAGACGCTGAACGTGATGACGCTCGGCGGGCTCGCGCTCGCGGTCGGCATTCTCGTCGACGACGCGACCGTCACGATCGAGAACGTGAACTGGCACCTCGAACAGGGCAAGGACGTCCGCAGCGCGATCCTCGACGGCGCGTCGCAGATCGTCGCGCCGGCGTTCGTGTCGCTGCTGTGCATCTGCATCGTGTTCGTGCCGATGCTGCTGCTCGACGGCGTGGCGCGCTTCCTGTTCGTGCCGATGGCCGAAGCGGTGATCTTCGCGATGATCGCGTCGTTCGTGCTGTCGCGCACGTTCGTGCCGATGATGGCGCGCTACCTGTTGCGCCCGCACGCCGCGCATCCGGCGGCCGTCATCGCGCCGCACGGCGCGTCGCACCCGCCACCGCGCGCGCGCAATCCGCTCGTCGCGTTCCAGCAGGGATTCGAGCGACGCTTCGGGGCGTTGCGCACCGGCTACCGCGCCGTGCTCGGCCTCGCACTCGCGCACCGCGCGCGCTTCGTCGCGCTGTTCCTCACGGCGGTCGCGCTGTCGTTCGTGCTGGTGCCGTGGCTCGGCCGCAACTTCTTCCCGTCGGTCGACGCGGGCGAAATTGCGCTGCACGTGCGCGCGCCGATCGGCACGCGCATCGAGGAAACGGCCGCCCTGTTCGACCGCGTCGAACGCACGGTGCGCGGCGTGGTGCCGCCGCGCGCGCTCGCGAGCATCGTCGACAACATGGGCCTGCCGAACAGCGGGATCAACCTCACGTACAGCAACAGCGGCACGATCGGCCCGCAGGACGGCGACATCCTCGTGTCGCTCACGGGCGACCACGCGCCGACGGCGGACTATGTAAGGCAACTGCGCACCCTGCTGCCGCGCGCGTTTCCGGGCGTGACGTTCTCGTTCCTCCCTGCCGACATCGTCAGCCAGATCCTCAACTTCGGCGCGCCCGCGCCAATCGACGTGCAGGTGACGGGCCCCGATCTCGCCTCGAACCGCGCGTATGCGACCGAGCTGCTGCGGCGCATCCGCACGGTGCCGGGCGTCGCCGATGCACGCGTGCAGCAGGCGTCGACCTATCCGCAGTTCACGGTGTCGGTCGATCGCGCGCTCGCCGCGCAGCTCGGCATTACCGAGCAGGACGTCACCGATGCCGTGGTGGCGAGCCTGTCCGGCACGAGCCAGGTGTCGCCGACCTACTGGCTCGATCCGCACAACGGCGTGTCCTATCCGATCGTCGCGCAGACGCCGCAATACCGGATGACGTCGCTGTCGGACCTGCGCGCGCTGCCCGTCACGGGTCGCTCGGGCGCCCCGCAATTGCTCGGCGGGCTGGCGACGATCGTGCGCGGCCAGACCGATGCGGTCGTGTCGCACTACGACATCGCGCCGCTGTACGACATCTTCGCGACGACGCAGGACCGCGACCTCGGCGCGGTCAGCGCCGACATCGACCGCCTGCTGCGCGCAAGTGCCGCCGACCTGCCGAAGGGTTCGCGCGTGACCGTGCGCGGCCAGGTGCAGACGATGAACAGCGCGTTCGGCGGGCTGCTCGCCGGCCTCGCCGGCGCGGTGCTGCTGATCTACCTGCTGATCGTCGTGAACTTCCATTCGTGGCGCGACGCGTTCGTGATCGTGAGCGCGTTGCCGGCGGCGCTCGCCGGCATCGTATGGATGCTGTTCGTCACGCGCACGCCGCTGTCGGTGCCGGCGCTGACGGGCGCGATCCTGTGCATGGGCGTCGCGACCGCGAACAGCATCCTGGTCGTCACGTTCGCGCGCGAACGGCTCGCGCATACCGCCGACGCGACCGTCGCCGCGCTCGAGGCCGGCTTCACGCGCTTTCGGCCCGTGATGATGACCGCGCTCGCGATGATCATCGGCATGGCGCCGATGGCGCTCGGCCTCGGCGACGGCGGCGAACAGAACGCGCCGCTCGGCCGCGCGGTGATCGGCGGCCTGCTGTGCGCGACCGTCGCGACGCTCGTGTTCGTGCCGGTCGTGTTCAGCCTCGTCCACCGGCGCGATCGCGCGCCCCATTCCGAATCCGTGTCCCTCACTCCGGGAGAACAGCATGTCCACTGAATTCGACGTCCGTCCCCCCGGCACGCCGCGTTACCTGAAGCCGCTCGCGATCGCGGGCGTGATCGCCGCCCTCGCCGCTGCCGCAGCCGGCCTCGTCGAGCGCGCGCACGATGCGCACGCGGTCGCCGCGTGGACCGCCCGCCAGGCGATTCCGACCGTCGCGACGGTCGCACCGCAACCGGCCAGCGCCGATGCGCTGACGCTGCCCGGCCGCCTCGACGCATACGTCGACGCGCCGATCTACGCACGCGTGCCCGGCTACCTGCACGCGTGGTACGTCGACATCGGCGCGCACGTGAAGGCCGGCCAGCTGCTCGCGTCGATCGATACGCCCGATCTCGACCAGCAGTTGCAGCAGGCGCGCGCCGACCTGCAAAGCGCGACCGCGAACGAACGGCTCGCGACCGTCACCGCCGCGCGCTGGGCCGAGATGCTCGCGCAGGATTCCGTATCGCGGCAGGAGGCCGACGAGAAGCGCAGCGATCTCGACGCGAAACGCGCGGCCGTTGCCGCCAGCACCGCCAACGTGAGGCGGCTCGAAGCGCTCGAATCGTTCAAGCGCCTCACCGCGCCGTTCGATGGTGTCGTGACCGCGCGCAAGACGGATGTCGGCGCACTGATCGACGCGGGCAGCGGCAACGGCGCCGAACTCTTCACCGTATCGGATGCGCGGCGGCTGCGGCTCTACGTCCATATTCCGCAAGACGATGCGGGTGCGATCCGCGCGGGCATGCAGGTCGCGCTGACCGTCCCCGAGCGGCCCGGCACGACGTTCGATGCGACGCTCGCGGATTCCGCGCAGTCGATCGATCCGGCTTCCGGCACGCTGCTCGCGCAGTTCTCGATCGCCAACCCGGCAGGCACGCTGTTCCCGGGCGAATACGCGCAGGTGCGGATCGCGGTGCCCAACGCCGCGCATGCGCTGACGATTCCGGCGAGCACGCTGATCTTCCGCCGCGACGGGCTGCAGGTCGCCGTGCTCGATGCGAACGGGCATGCGCGGTTGCGCAACGTGTCGATCGCAACCGATCTGGGCACGCGCGTCGAGATCGCGTCGGGGCTCGACGCCGGCGACCGCGTGATCGACAATCCGCCCGATTCACTCGCGGACGGCGACCCGGTGCGCATTGCCGGCACCTCGACCACGGAGCGTGCGCATGGCTGACCGTACGCTCGCTGCATGGCTGGGTAGCGTCGCGCTGCTCGCCGGCTGCTCGTTCGCACCGGCGTATCGTGCGCCGGCCGTGCCGGTGCCGGCCGCGTTTCGCGAAACCGGCCCGTGGGTCGATGCCGCGCCGGCCGACCGTCTGCCGCGCGACGGCTGGTGGCGCGTGTACGGCGATGCGACGCTCGACCGGCTCGAACCGCTCGTCGCACGCGCGAATCCCGACCTCGCCGCCGCCGTCGCACGGCACGACGAAGCCGACGCGTTGTTCGACGAGGCGCACGCGGCATTGCTGCCGACCGTCGGCATCGCCGCCGAGACCGACCGCGACCGGCAGTCGGCGCGCCGGCCGCTGCGTGGCAGCGGGCAGCCCGATGTCTACGAATCGAACACGCTCGAAGCAGGGTTCAGCTACGACCTCGATCTGTGGGGCAAGGTCCGCAACACGGTCGCCGCCGGCCGCGACAACGCGCAAGCCGCCGCCGACGACCTCGCCTCCGTCCGGCTCAGCCTCGAGGCCCGCGTCGCCAGCACCTATTTCGATCTCGCGGGACTCGACCGCGAAGCAGACTCGCTCGCGCAAACGATCGACGCATATCGCCGCGCGTGGCAGCTGACGGTCAGCCGTCATCGCGGCGGGCTGGCATCCGGGCTCGACGTGTCGCGTGCGCAGACCCAGCTCGCGCTCGCGCAGGCACGCGCGTCCGACATCGCCGCGCGCCGCGCGCTCGACGAGCATGCGATCGCGGTGCTCGTCGGCGTCTCCGCGTCGACCTTCTCGCTGCCGGCCGCCACCGCGCTGCCCGCCATTCCGTCGATTCCGACCGGGCTCGCGTCGACGCTGCTCGAACGGCGACCGGACGTTGCCGCCGCGGAACGTCGCGTCGCAGCCGCTAACGCGCGGATCGGCGTCGCACGCGCCGCGTACTTCCCGGACCTGTCGCTCGGCCTCGATGCCGGCTTCCAGAGCGATACGTTTTCGCCGTGGCTCGCCGCGCCGAACGAGATCTGGTCGATCGGGCCGCGTCTCGCGACGACGCTGTTCGACGGCGGCCTGCGCGCGGCCGGCGTACGCAACGCGCGTGCGCAGTTCGCCGAACAGGGCGCGCGATACCGGGCGGTCGTGCTGGTGGCGTTCCGCGAGGTGGAGGACGATCTCGCGCTGCTGCATCGGCTCGGCGACGAATCGGCCCAGGACGACACGGCGCTCGTCGCGTCACGGCAGTCGCTTGCGCTCGCGATGTCGCGCTATCGCGACGGTGCCGTCAGCTATCTCGACGTGGTCACCGCGCAGACGACCGAGCTCGATACGCAGATCGCGTCGCTCGATGTCGATGCACGACGCCTGCAGGCGTCGGTCGGGCTCGTGCGCGCGCTCGGCGGCAGCTGGCGCGACGCGCGTTCATGAACGTTTCTTCATCGGCGTGCCGGCTGCCTGGCGGTGCGCGCCCGCTAACGTGTTTCCTGCCGGCGTCACAACCGTGGCGCCGGCCTCCGTCATTCGCACAGGACCCCGCCATGAAGACCTTGCTGTTCGCCACCCTGCTCTCCGCCCTCTGTATCGCATTGCCCGGCCGCGCCGATGCGGCGCCATCCGATGCGGCCAGCGCGCCACACCCGCTCGCATTGACCGCGCCCGCAGCGGCGTCATCGCGCGACGCGTGGCATGCGCCGGCGGCTACCCCGCTCACGCGCGCACAGGTCTATCGCGACCTCGTTCGCGCCGAACGCGACGGCCAGCTCGCGCAGCTCGATCGCGAGCTTTATTCGCACTGATTCCGCGACCACGGATACGCCGTGCCATCTGCCGGCATCCGCTCGCCATCCGCCAGCCTGAACAGATGCCGCGTCGTCACCGTCCCGCGTCGAACCTGAACCCGAAGCGCGCGATCGTTTCGATGCTCGCGGAAAATGCATGGGTGGCCAGCTTGCGCCGCAGCCGCACCACCAGCGCATTGACCGTTTCAGGTTCGATGTCGGCTTCGCCCCATGCATAACGCAGCACGGCGTCGCGCCCGACCGGCCGCCCCGCTTCGCGCAGCAGGCATTCGACGACCCGGAATTCCCGTGCGCTGAGTGCCAGCCTGCGGCCGCGCTCCTCGAGCGCACGCGTTGCCGCGTCGAGCCGCACCGACTCGCGCAACGCGATCACGCCCGTGCGGCGCCACAGCGCACGCAAGCGCTCGTGCAGTTCCACGAATGAACACGGCTGTGCGAGACACACGTCGCAACCGGCCTGCAGCATCCGCGCACGCCGCGCGGGCGTCGCACCGACGACGAGCGCGGCAATCGTCGCGCCGCCGGCCGATGCGGCAAGCCGCGGCAAGATCTCGAGCACCGTCGCACCGGCGGCCGCATCGGGTTCGACCAGCACGATCGCGTCGAAGCGGTCCTGGGTCGCCGCGAAGCAGCCGTCGCGCCAGCCGTCGGCGCGCTCGACGCCGTGCATGCTTTCGCGGAAGGCCTTGTCGAGCCGCGCCGCCTCCGGCGTCGGTGGTGAAATCAGCAGGATGCGCATCGACCGTGCTCCGGCGCCATCATGCGAGCGAGCGCGGCCAGCATTCGACCGTGATCGCTGCGCCGGCCGGCGGCGCATCGCCGATCCGCAGCGCGAAGCCGTGCACGCGCATCACCGCCGACACGACGCTCAACCCGAGCCCCGATCCGTTCACGTGACGCGTGCGCTCGCCGCGATAAAAGCGCTCGAGCACCGCGTCGCGCTCGCCGGGCGCGATGCCGGGACCGGTATCCTCGAACCGCACGAGCGGGCCATTCGGCGTCGCCTGGAGCACGACGCGCACGCGACCGCCGGGCGGCGTGAACTTGATCGCGTTGTCCGCGAGATTGCTGAACGCCTCGAACAGCAATGCGCGGTCGCCATGAATGCCGTCGACCGGCACCGCATCGAGCTCGAACGCCACGTCGCCCGCTTCGGCCAGCGGCTCGTACAGTTCGCACACGTCGCACAGCAATGCCGCGACGTCCACCGCGGCGAAGCCGCCGCGCCGGCTCAGCGTACCGATCTCGGAGATGCGCAGCATCGCGCGAAAGCGCTCGAGCAACCGGTCGGTTTCATCGCGCGCCGACGCCAGCAGTTGCGCCGAGGCGGGATCGTGCGCGCAATGCGGCTGTTCGGCGAGCCGCGCGAGCATCGTGTGCACGCGCGCGAGCGGCGTGCGCAGATCGTGCGCGATGCCGTCGCAGGTATGACGCACCTCGCCCATCAAGCGCTCGACTTCATCGAGCATGTGGTTCACGAGATGCGCGAGCAGGTCGAGTTCGTCGTAGCGGCCCACCGGCAGACGCTTGCCGAGATCGCCCTCGGCGATCTGCCGCGTGACGCGCCGGATCGCAGCCACGCGGCGCATCTGCCGCATTCCGAGCATGCTGCCACCCGCGATGCCCGCGATCAGGATCAGCACGCCGCCGACCACGAGCCCGCGGATCGCGACTTCGCGAATCTGGATGAAATGCGACAGGTCGCGTGCGACGACCAGCGTCATCCCGTTGTCGCGGCGCACGGCCATCGCACGCGTGATCGGCGCGGGCTGGCCGTCGAGGGGCGCGAGCGTGCGGTCCAGCGTGCGCCCCTGGCGATCCGTGCGCAGCACGGGCGGCGTCGCGATGTCACCGGCCACGCGGCGCCCGGTTGCGTCGAACAGTCCGTAGAAACTCGTATGCATGTGTTCGTGCTCGAGCCGCCGATGGATCGCGAGCGGCAGCTCGGCATCGGGAATCGAATCGAAGTAGATCAGCTGCCACGCGAGCACCTCGTCGGTGTCGCGCGTCATCGTGTGCGTCGCCGCGACGTTGATCACGCCCGCAAGCAGCAGCAACGAAACCGAGAAGATCACCGCATACGCGCACAGCCAGCGAAACGTCGTCGTATGCCAGCGACGCGTGAAGTTCGCCGCACGGGCCGCATCCATCGGTGCCTCCGTCATCCAAGCATGTAGCCCGAACCGCGCACCGTCTGGATCATCGGCGCAGCGCCAGGCGGGTCGATCTTCTTGCGCAGCCGGCCCATGTGAACATCGATCAGGTTGGTGCCCGGGTCGAAGTGATAACCCCATACGGCTTCGAACAGCATCGTGCGCGTGATCGTCTGGCCGGCGTTGCGCATCATGAATTCGAGCACGCGAAACTCGGTCGGAAGCAGCGGAATCTCGTCGGCGCCGCGGCGCGCGCAGCGCGAAATGAGATCGAGCTCGAGCGCGCCGACCGTCAACAGCGTCTGTTGCGGCACGCCCGATGCCTGCCGGCGCCGCAACAGCACTTCGATGCGTGCGCTCAGCTCGCCGGAATCGAACGGCTTGGTCAGGTAGTCGTCGCCGCCCGCGCGCAGCCCACGGATGCGCTCGTCGACATCGCCGAGCGCGCTGAGCATCAGCACCGGCGTATCGATTCCGACCGTGCGCATCGCGGTCAGGATCGCGAGACCGTCCGCGCCCGGCAGCATTCGATCGAGCGTGATCGCGTCGTAGGACGCACTCATGGCGCGCATCATCCCCTCGCGGCCGTTGTCGATCCAGTCGACTTCGAACCCGCGCGCGGTCAGCTCGCCGACGATCTCGTTCGCCGTCACCGCATCGTCTTCGACCGTCAGTACTCGCATGCATGCCCTCGCTTTGAACGTCACGGCAGGCGCATCCCATGCGCCCATGCTCATCGTAGACGACCCGATCGCCGTCCGGTGTCACATGAAAATTGCTTCATCCGGCGCCGTGCGAAACCGGGTGAAACATGTTTCATCCGTGCGTCGCCCGCCTGGTCCTGCGCCGCACCTACGCTGACGTCATGCGGCATTGGGCCGCGAAACCAGGAGCCACCGGATGAAACTGTCGACTACCCTCGCCTGCCTGCTGCTCGCATGCGCCAGCACCGCCGCGTTCGCGGCGCCCCACCTGACGCCGCAGGAATGCAACGCCTACCCGTTCGTCCACACGCAGCACGACGTCACGCATGCGGATCTCGTGCGCGAGCTGACCGAACTCGAACGGGTCGGCTACGATCCCGCGCACAGCAGCCCCTACTACCCGGACGATCTCGACGGCGCGAAGCACCGGCTCGCCGCCGAATATCGCGCGGACTGCACGCACGCGTTGACCGCGGACGCGGGCACCGGCACGCATTGACCGGCACGCGAGGCGCGACCGAAACGAAAAAAGGCGGCACTCGCGTGCCGCCTTCCTTTCATGAACGCGCATGGAGATCGTCCGCTGCGCCGCGATGTCGCTCAGCGCGACATCATGTTCATGCTGACGTTGTGCATCACCCACAACGTGCCGACGATCAGGATCGCCGCGGTCAGCACGGTGTAGCTGAACGCCATCACGTTCCAGCGCTGGCCGGACGAACCGTTCATGTGCAGGAAGTACACGAGGTGCACGACGATCTGCACGAACGCGAGTGCGGCGAGCGCGATCAGCGACGCGTGCGGCGACAGCACGCCGCCCATCACGAGGCCGAACGACGCGGCCGTGAGCAGCACCGACAGGATGAAGCCGGCGACATAGCCGCCGACGCTGCCGTGCCCTTCTTCGAGTTGAGACGAATGCGAATGGGCCATTTAGATCACGCTCGCAAGATAGACAAAGGAAAACACGCAGATCCACACGATGTCGAGGAAGTGCCAGAAGAGGCTCAGGCACGTCAGGCGCCGCAGGTCGCGATCGGTCAGGTCGCCGCCGCGCAGCACGATCTGCCCGGCAAGCACGAGCATCCACAGCAGGCCGGCCGTCACGTGCAGCCCGTGCGTGCCGACCAGCGTGAAGAACGCCGACAGGAACGCGCTGCGCTGCGGGCCCGCGCCTTCCGCGATCAGATGCGAGAACTCGCGCAGTTCCATCGCGAGGAACGCCGCGCCGAGCACGAACGTCACCGCGAGCCAGGCGAGCAGCGCGCCGCGCCGCTGCTTGTACGCAGCCAGCATCGCGAAGCCGTAAGTGATGCTCGACAGCAGCAGCGCGGCGGTTTCCACCGCGACGCCCGGAATGTCGAACAGGTCCTTCGCGGTCGGACCGCCCGCATGCTGGTTGCCGAGCACAGCGAAGGTCGCGAACAGCGCCGCGAAGATCACGCAGTCGGTCATCAGGTACAGCCAGAAGCCGAACACCGAGTGCGACGGCGGATGGTCGTCGTGCTCGAGCAGGGTTGCGCTCAAGGTTTTCTGCAGCATCAGTTGGCCTCCAGTTCCACGTCGTCGACACGCGTGGCCACGCGCGCCGCCGGTTGCTTCTCTTCGATCTTGCGCACCTTCGACGCCGGGATGTAGTAGCCGTCGTTGTCACGCGAGCTGTAGATCACGAGCGTCGCGACGATCCCGACCAGGCCGCCGATCGCCATCCACCAGATGTGCCACACCAGCGCGAAGCCCAGCACGAGGCTGAAGATCGCGACCACGAGACCCGCACACGTATTCGACGGCATGTGGATGTCGCGGATCGTCGCCGGGTTCGGCCGGCCGTCACCGCGCGCCTTCATGTCGGCGTACGCGTCGAGCGTGCGCACTTGCGGGATCACGGCAAAGTTGTACTCGGCCGGCGGCGACGTGGTGGCCCACTCGAGCGTGCGGCCGCCCCACGGATCGCCCGTGGTGTCGCGGTACTCAGGCAGGTTGCGGTTGCGGATGCTGACGACCAGTTGCAGCAGCTGGCAGGCGATGCCGATCGCGATCAGCACGGCGCCGAACGCCGCGACCAGCAGCCACGGATGCCACGCCGGGTTGTCGTAGTGGTTCAGGCGCCGCGTCATGCCCATGAAGCCGAGCACGTAGAGCGGCACGAACGCGACGTAAAAGCCGACCTGCCAGAACCAGAACGCGGCCTTGCCGAGCTTCTCGTTCAGCTTGAAGCCGAACGCCTTCGGGAACCAGTAGTTGAAGCCCGCGAGATAGCCGAACAGCACGCCGCCGATGATCACGTTATGGAAGTGCGCGATCAGGAACAGGCTGTTGTGCAGCACGAAGTCCGCGCCCGGGATCGCCATCATCACGCCGGTCATCCCGCCGATCGTGAACGTGACCATGAAGCCGATCGTCCACAGCACCGGCGTCGTGAATTCGATCCGGCCGCGATACATCGTAAACAGCCAGTTGAACACCTTCACGCCGGTCGGGATCGCAATGATCATGGTCATGATGCCGAAGAACGCGTTCACGTTCGCACCCGAGCCCATCGTGAAGAAGTGATGCAGCCACACGAGGAACGACAGCACCATGATCGCGCAGGTCGCGTACACCATCGTCTTGTAGCCGAACAGCGGCTTCTTCGAGAACGTCGCGATGACTTCCGAGAAGATGCCGAACGCCGGCAGGATCAGGATGTACACCTCCGGATGGCCCCACGCCCAGATCAGGTTCAGGTACAGCATCGCGTTGCCGCCGGCTTCGTTCGTGAAGAAGTGCATGCCGAGGTAACGGTCGAGGCCGAGCAGCGCGAGCGTCGCGGTCAGGATCGGGAACGACGCCATGATCAGCACGTTCGTGCAGAGGGCCGTCCACGTGAACACCGGCATCTTCATCAGCGTCATGCCGGGCGCGCGCATCTTGATGATCGTCACGAAGAAGTTCACGCCGGTCAGCAGCGTGCCGACGCCCGAGATCTGCAGCGCCCACAGGTAGTAGTCGACCCCTACCCCCGGACTGAACTGCAGCTCCGACAGCGGCGGATACGCGAGCCAGCCCGTCTGCGCGAACTCGCCGATCACGAGCGAGATGTTGATCAGGATTGCGCTGACCGCCGTCATCCAGAAGGAGAGCGAGTTGATGAACGGGAATGCGACGTCGCGCGCGCCGATCTGCAGCGGCACGACCAGGTTCATCAGGCCGACCATGAACACCATCGCCATGAAGAAGATCATGATCACGCCGTGTGCCGTGAAGATCTGGTCATAGTGATGCGGCGGCAGGTAGCCGGGTGCGTTGTACGCGAGCGCGAGCTGCATGCGCATCATGATCGCGTCGGCGAAGCCGCGCAGCAGCATGATGAGCGCGACGATGATGTACATCACGCCGAGTTTCTTGTGGTCGACCGTCGTCAGCCATTCCGTCCACAGCCACTTCCAGCGGCCGGTGACGGTCAGCGCCGCGAGGATGCCCAGCACGGCCAGCCCCATGAAGGCGCCGGCCACCATGATGATGGGCTGATCGAACGGGATCGCCGATAGTGTGAGTTTGCCGAACATGCGTTACCCCTTCGTGCCGCAGGCGGCGTCCTTCAGATCGAGGACGTGGCCATCGTTGTATTTCGCGATGATGTTGTGGAAGAGCCGCGGATCGACCGACGAGAAGTAGCGCACCGGCGCCTTCTCGCTCGGCTGCGCGACGGTGCCGTACACGGTCGCGTCGAGCCGGTCGGGTGAGGCCTTCACCTTCTGCACCCATGCGTCGAACTGCTCGCGCGGCTCGGCGAGCGTGCGGAACTTCATGTCGGAGAAGCCGCGGCCGCTGAAGTTGGCGGACGTGCCCGCGTAGTCGCCGGCTTCGTCAGCGATCAGGTGCAGGCGCGTCTGCATGCCGGCCATCGCGTAGACCTGGCCGCCGAGCTGCGGAATGAAGAACGAGTTCATCACCGAATCCGACGTGATGTGGAAGTTCACCGGTGTGCCGACCGGAATCGCGAGCTGGTTCACCGACGCGATACCGAGGTCCGGATAGATGAACAGCCACTTCCAGTCGAGGGCGACGACCTCGACGTCGATCGGCTTCACCGACGACTCGAGCGGCTTGTACGGATCGAGCTCGTGCGTGGTTTTCCACGTGAGCACGCCGAGGAACAGGATGATCAGCGTCGGCACCGTCCAGATCACGACTTCGATCGCGGTCGAGTGCGACCAGTTCGGCGCGTAGGTGGCGTTGCGGTTCGATGCACGGTAACGCCACGCGAACCACAGCGTGAGCAGGATCACCGGCACGACGACGATCAGCATCGTCCATGTCGAGGTCGCGATCAGCGCCTTTTCGGCGGCACCGACGCTTCCTTTCGGATTTAGTACATCTAAATTACAACCTGACAGGCTCAGCGCCGCGCCGATCGACATCAGCGCCGTCCAGCCTTTTGAAGCTCTTCTTTTCATCACACAGCCCGAGAGTCATTGAATCTGTTGCGTATGCCCGATGCGCATTCGATCCACGAAAGTGGCCGCATCATACGTCGCGCGAGCGCGATGAAAACCGGTGGATGCGGCAAATCATCATTGCAGAATCTGTTGTGAGACAGATTGTCGCGGGGCAATTTCACGCAGCCTGAAGACGGCCGCAAGCCGCCCGAAACCGGCCCAAAGCCGCGGGATAGCCCAGCCCTTCCCAGATGGATGTGCGCGCAACGACGTCCGCATCGGCGCGCGATGCGGCCCGTCGTGCGCGACGTCAGGCGATCAGCCGTGCGTCGATGCCATGTACGCCGGCTGCGCCGGTGCGTCCCCGTCCCCGGTCGGCACCTTCGAATGGCTCGCGTCTTCGATCAGCCGCCCGACGGTCGGATCGATCGCGTCGGTGAACGGCTTCGGATCGACGCCGACCATCAGCACGATCAGCGCGAGCGACGCGAACATCACGATCTCGCGACGGCTCAGGTCGGCGAGCTTCGCGATGCGCGGGCTCGCGACCTTGCCGAACACGACGCGCTTGACCATCCACAGCGTGTACGACGCGCTGAGGATCAACGTGAGTGCCGCAATTGCGCCGATCCAGAAGTTGAAACGGATCGCGCCCATGATCACCATGAACTCGCCGACGAAGCCCGACGTGCCCGGCAGGCCGACGTTGGCCATCGCGAACAGCAGCGTGAAGGTCGCGAAGCGCGGCATCACGCCCGCCACGCCGCCGTACGCGGCGATCTCGCGCTGCTTCGTGCGATCGACCAGCACGCTCACACACAGCAGCATCGCACCCGCGACGAAGCCGTACGACACGAGCTGCACGATCGCGCCTTCGACGCCGATCCGGTTGAACAGGAACAGCCCGAGCGTGACGATCCCCATGTGTGCGACCGTCGAATACGCGAGCAGCTTGCCGAGATCGGTCTGCGCGAGCGCGATCAGGCTCGCGTAAACGATCGCGAACAGCGACAGCGCGATCACGGCCGGCGCGAAGAAGTGGCTCGCGTCCGGCGTGATCGGCAGCGCGAAGCGCAGGAAACCGTAGCCGCCGAGCTTGAGCATCGCGAGCATCAGTGCGGCGCCCGTCGGGCCGTCCGTGTAGACGTCGCGCAGCCACGTATGAACCGGCCACATCGGCACCTTGACCGCGAACGCGGCGAAGAAACCGAGGAACACCAGCAGCTGCGGCGCGAAGCCGAGCTGCAGCGTGCGCCATGCGTTCATGTCGAACGTGTGCGACTTCGCGTACAGGTACAGCATCGCCATCAGCAGCAGCAGCGAACCCGCGAACGAGATGAAGAAGAACTTCACGGCCGCGTACACGCGATGCTCCCTGCCCCACGTGCCGATCAGCAGGTACAGCGGAATCAGCGTCGCCTCGAAGAAGATGAAGAACAGCAACCCGTCCTGCGCGACGAACACGCCGACCATCAGCCCCGACAGGATCAGGAACGACGCGTAGTACTGCGCGACACGTACCGTCACCGACTCCCACGACGCGATCACGACGACGAGCGTCGTGAAGGCGGTCAGCACCACGAGCCACAGCGACGCGCCGTCGATGCCGACGCGCCAGCCGGCATTGAAGGCCCCGAGCCAGTCGCGGCTTTCGGCGAACTGCATCGCGGCCGAATGCGAATCGAAACCGGCGACGAGCGGCACGACGGCCGCCAGCCCCGCGAGTGCGCCCACGAGCGCGATCAGTCTCGTGCGCTGCAAATGACGGTCGGAACCGGCACGCAGCAGGCTCGCGCCGAACAGGATCGGAACCCAGATCGCCAGGCTCAGAAAGGGGAAATCATGCATGTCAACAGGCCTTGAGAGGGTCGCGCACTGCATCGGGGACAGGCGTGACGAAGGGAACGAAATCAAATCGACCGATAGATTTCGTGGATCGCCATTGTTGGCAAAATGTAAAGCGGAATCAGAGCAAAACTTGACGCCGCTCAAGCGCAATCGGGTTAACCAGCATACGGCGATTGATTATTTTTTGCAGCGCAGCAGACCTTCATTTTGCGGCGCACCGATAGACCACTGATTTTTATGAGTAATTTTTTGTATTACACGATGCAGTCGATCGCAAGAATCGGTGCGATGCCGCATTTTTTTCGGAAACTCGGTGCGCCAGAGCACAAGAACAGAATGTAGGGAACGATGAATGAGAGCGATTCAAACCTTACAGTCATGCTTTCATTTTTATTTCGCCGAACCCCGATCGCCGCGATCCCGGACACCGGAAGCCCCGGCGCATGCCGCTTTCAATTACCGCTGATGGCTCAACCTGTCCCACACGCACATCGTCACCGCGCGATAGTGGTTGTGTTGCGCAGGGAAATGAACGAAGCGGCTGTCGCGCGTCGCATAAACCGGCGATGACGCGAGCGACACCGCGTCGACGATGTAACGCGCGTCGATCATGCCCGCCTGCAGCAGTTCGACATAGATCGCCTGCTGGTCGCCGCCGCTCGCGTAGACCGACGACCGATCGTCGACGCTCTCGATGCGCGCACAGATGCGCTCGACCAGCTCGCGCATCGGCGCGACGTTGCGCACGGCGATCATGCACGAGTTGATCGCCCAGGCCGTGTGGTCGGTGCCGATTACGAAATCGCGGCCGTCGATCACGCTGTCGACCGTCTGGCGCTGGTCGATCGCGAGGATGTCTGCGTCGACCCAGAACACGAACGCATGATCCGGTAGATGTTCGCGAATCAGGTGCAGCTTCGCCCAGTTCGCATCGATGCCGGCCGGCACGAACGCGGGCGGTTCGCGATACGCGTGGTACGCATAGCCGTGTCGCGTGCAGTAGCGCACGAAGTTCTCTTCGTGAAGATCGCCGTAACCGGCGATGTGCGACGTGTGCAGGCTCACGAACGCGATGCGCGCGTCCGGGTTCAGGTGTCGCGCCGGCTCGCGTGTGCGTTGCCGCGCGCCCCGCCAGTCGTCCATCGCGCGCGGTTGCTCGCCTTGCTGGACACGCGCCGCATCATCGACGAGCGCGAGCACGTAGCGAAAGTCGTAATCGGGCGTCGGTGCCCACTCGCCGTCCGTCTGCCGCCATTCGGGCGCCTGGTGCGCGACGAGCGGAAGCGCGGCGACCACCTCGTCGATCGCATGCCCGTCGCCCCACACCGTCTGCGCCGACGCGTAATAGCCGCTCGCAAGCGGCTGGTCGAACCGCAACGGCGGAAAGTATCCGGCCAGCAACGTCGCCTCGCACGCGTGCCGCTGCTCGGACAGGCGCATCGCCCACTGGCCGAGTTCGACAGTCAGCTTGCGCAACCGCTCGCGTACCTCGGGCACATTGCGAAAGATCATGCCGCTCGCCGCGGGCAGCGGCGATGTCGGCGTCTGCGTCGTGACGATCGCGTCGTAACCGTTCGCCACATCGGGCAGCGCATGCGGGCCGAACACGACCGAGAACGGATCGAGCACGAGCAGCAACGCGCCCTGCTCCATCGCGACGAGCTGCGCGATGATCGCGTGGTACTTGTGCAGCACCTGCTGGCGCTCGCCGTACACGTGCGTGCCGTCGACGATCGCATGCCGGTAGGCGTGACCCCGCGCGTAGCGCTCGTGATTGGCGACGAGCCCGTCGACGGGCCGATGAGAAAGGATGGTGAGTACGGAATGCATGCGGGCCAGAACTCCAACTTGGGTCGTGCCGGGCGATACGCCTATTTAGCGCATGAGCGTCGCTCAAGTCGAGCATTGATTGGCTGTCCGGACGAAGCGTGGCGCCGCGCGGCGAGTCCGGAAACGAAGCAGGAAAAGAAAAAGCCCCGCAAGTCCGAGAACTTGCGGGGCTTTGTCACCGCTTTTGGCGGAGACGGAGGGATTCGAACCCTCGATCCAGGTTTTGGCCCAGATGCTCCCTTAGCAGGGGAGTGCCTTCGACCTCTCGGCCACGTCTCCCAAACTTTCGCTCGCACCAGGGAGGCAGTGCGACGAGAACGAAATAATATAGGGTTTCGAACCGTGCGTCAATTTCCGTGATGCATTTTCTTCAATGCATCACGAAAAATTCACGCGGGCTGATCGAGTTCGAACGCCTTGTGCAGCGCGCGGACGGCCAGCTCCATGTATTTCTCGTCGATCAGCACCGAAATCTTGATTTCGGACGTCGAGATCATCTGGATGTTGATGCCCTCTTCCGACAGCGTGCGGAACATCTTGCTCGCGACGCCCACGTGCGAACGCATGCCGACGCCGACGACCGACACCTTCGACACCTTCGGGTCGCCCTGCACGCGCTCGGCGCTCACGTGGCCCTGCACCTGGTTGGTGAGGATGTCCATCGCCTTCTGGTAGTCGCCGCGGCCGACCGTGAACGTGAAGTCGGTTTTCCCTTCGACGCTCTGGTTCTGGATGATCATGTCGACGTCGACATTCGCGTCGGCGACCGGACCGAGGATCTGATACGCGATGCCCGGCTTGTCGGGCACGCCCATCACCGCAATGCGTGCTTCGTCGCGCTGGAACGCGATGCCGGAAATGACTGCCTTTTCCATGGTCTCGTCTTCTTCAAAAGTAATCAGGGTGCCCGAGCGCATTTCTTCGTCGAGCGCAATCAGCGGATCGGTCAGGCTCGACAGCACGCGCGTCTTCACCTGGTATTTGCCGGCGAATTCGACCGAGCGGATCTGCAGGACCTTCGAGCCGAGGCTGGCCATTTCCAGCATTTCCTCGAACGTCACGCGATCGAGGCGTCGCGCCTCTTCGACCACGCGCGGATCGGTCGTGTAGACACCGTCGACGTCCGTGTAGATCAGGCACTCTTCGGCATCCAGCGCGGCCGCAACCGCCACCGCCGACGTGTCCGAGCCGCCACGGCCCAGCGTCGTGATGTGACCGTCCGGATCGACGCCCTGGAAGCCCGTGATGATCACGACCTTGCCGGCGTTCAGATCAGCCTTCACGCGCTCATCGTCGATCGAGTGAATGCGTGCCTTCGTGAACGCGCTGTCCGTCTTGATCGGCACTTGCCAGCCGGCATAGCTCACGGCTTCGACGCCGATTTCCTGCAGCGCGATCGACAGCAGGCCGACGCTGACCTGCTCGCCGGTCGACGCGATCATGTCGAGCTCACGCGGGCTCGGCTGGCTCGAAATCTCTTTCGCGAGACCGAGCAGACGGTTGGTTTCGCCGGACATCGCGGACGGCACGACCACCATCTGGTGCCCGGCCTGATGCCATTTTGCGACGCGTTTCGCGACGTTCTTGATGCGCTCGACCGAGCCCATCGAAGTGCCGCCGTATTTGTGTACGATGAGTGCCATTGTCGTTCTGAACTGAAGGAGAAGCCGCACGGGCGCGCTGGGCAGGCCGCGTTGCCGTTCGGTCACGCGGCTTGTGGCTGTGGACGGACGACGAGGGGGACGGCTGGGACGCAACACGCAAGCGTGACGGATTTTGCCCGGAAGGCCGATCAGGCCGCGCAAACCGGGTACGTCACGCGGAAAACCTGCACAAATCGCTCAAAAATCGAGCCGAGCAAACGACCGAGCGTACCCGATAGAGGCCCGCTTGACAAGCCGCTCGCGGGGTTGGCAAGCGTTCCGGCGCTGTTTACCAAATGGTGAAAACCGGCGCGCGATCACGCTGCCGGAAGCACGCCGCCGTTACGCGATCAGCAGGTCGGGACGCCATTCGATCCGGCGCCACCCGCCGTCGCCGGACAGCCCGTCACCGTGATTCACGCCGAGCCGCGGCACGTACACGAGCCGGTCGCCCGCGAACAGCAGCGGCACGTCGCGCTGCCATGCCGGCACGCCGCGCTCCTGGAACAGGTTCTTCAGCGTGCGCCCCGGGCCGCCGGGCGACGTACGCAACCGCTCGCCGCCCGCACGGGCGCGCGCGGCGAGCGCCGCGCCGCGCAGCAGCGCTTCGGGCACCGCCCCGTCGCTGCCGGCATCGGCCGGCGCGAACACGAACGTGCCGCGCCACGCCGGCACGCGCCAGACTTCCTGTCCGTCCCATGCCAGCGAGGCCTCCGGATGCGGCGTCCCGGTGCCGTCGTCAGCCGGCTCGGCGCTGTCGCCCGCCTCCCAGTACACGGCATCGCGATAGAGCCGCAGGCACTGCCCCGCGTGATCGACACGCAGCGCATGCGCGTCGTGCGCTTCGCGCAGTTGCCGCATCATGTTCGCAAGCCGGCCTGCCGACGCGCCGGGCAATCCGAGCCGGCGCATCCAGAAGCGCAGCAGGTTCGCGCCGCGTGCGTCGTCGAACGCGACCAGCGCATCGCGCGACAGCGCGCGGCCGTCGTCGCGCGCGGCGCCGGCGAAATCCAGTTCGGCCAGATCGTCGAGCAGCCGCTGCGCGGCTGCCGCATGCTGGGCCGCGCGGCCCAGCGCATCGCGAAAGCCCGGGAAGTGCACGGCGAGCGCCGGCAGCACGTCGATGCGCAACGCATTGCGCGCATAGCGCGTGTCGTCGTTGGATTCGTCGTCGATCCATGCGAGCTCGCGCTGCGCCGCATAGCGCTCCAGTTGCGCGCGCAACAATCGCAACAACGGACGCACACGTTCGACGCTCGCGCCGTCAGGGCGATAGCGCGGCGCCATCGCGGCGAGGCCCGCGACCCCGGCGCCGCGCAGCAACTGCAGCAGCACGGTCTCGGCCTGGTCGTCCGCATGCTGCGCGACCCATAGCGCGGCTGCGCCGTGGCGCTCGCACATCGCGTCGAGCGCGGCATAACGGCGCTCGCGCGCAGTCGCCTCGATGCCGAGGCCGCTGTCGCGCGGCACGTCGACGCGCTCCGATTCGAACGCCACGCCGAGTCGCTCCGCCGCCGCTTGTGCATGCGCGACCCACGCGTCGGCGTTCGCGCTCAGGCCGTGATGCACGTGCAGCGCCACGCAGCGTGCAGCGCCGGCCACGCGCACGGCCGCATCGAGTAGCACCGTCGAGTCGAGACCGCCGCTGTACGCGATCGCGATGCGCGCATCGGTCGGCAGATCGGAAAGCGCAACGCCGACCGCGTCGAGTACGGCGCGGTCGGCGGAGAATTCGGTCGGGGGAATCACGAGAGAAACGCGCGCCGGGCGGCGCGCGATGCGAGCACGCCGGTCATGCGCCGGGCGTGGTTTCCTTGAACTTGCCGTAGGCCATCAGGCGCTCGAAGCGACGCTCGCGCAGCGCATCGACGCTCATGCCCTGGAACTGGCGCAGCGAATCGGCAAGGGCGCGGCGCAGCAGCGCGGCCATGCCCTTCGGATCGCGGTGCGCGCCGCCGAGCGGCTCGTTGATGATCTTGTCGATCAGGCCGAGCGCCTTCAGGCGATGCGCGGTCAGGCCCAGCGCTTCCGCGGCCTCGGGCGCCTTCGCGGCGCTCTTCCACAGGATCGACGCGCAGCCTTCCGGCGAGATCACCGAATAGGTCGAGAACTGCAGCATCATCACGGTGTCGGCCACGGCGATCGCGAGCGCACCGCCCGAACCGCCTTCGCCGATCACGGTCGTGATGATCGGCGTCTTCAGTTCGGCCATCACGTACAGGTTGTGGCCGATCGCTTCCGACTGGCCGCGCTCTTCCGCGCCGATGCCCGGGTATGCGCCCGGCGTGTCGACGAACGTGAAGATCGGCAGCCCGAACTTCTCGGCGAGACGCATCAGGCGTTCGGCCTTGCGATAGCCTTCCGGACGCGGCATCCCGAAGTTGCGCGCGGCGCGCTCCTTCGTGTCGCGGCCCTTCTGGTGGCCGATCACCATGCACGGATGGCCGCCGAAGCGCGCGAGACCGCCGACGATCGACAGGTCGTCCGCGAACGCGCGGTCGCCGTGCAGTTCGTGAAAATCGGTAAACAGTTCCGCGACGTAATCGAGCGTGTACGGGCGCTGCGGATGCCGCGCGATCTGCGAAACCTGCCACGGCGACAGGTTCGCGTAGAGGTCTTTCGTCAGTTGCTGGCTTTTCTTCGACAGCCGCTCGATTTCTTCCGAAATATCGACAGCCGAGTCGTCCTGCACGAATCGCAGCTCTTCGATCTTGGCCTCGAGTTCGGCGATCGGCTGTTCGAAATCCAGAAACGTGGTCTTCATGTGTTCGAATCCTTGGGTCTTGCGGCAGCGCGTATTCTACCCGCGCGGGCGATGCGCAAAACCGGCTCTCAACTATTGATGTTTAAAACCTGATAGCCGTTGGTCAGGCGTCGGCGTCGGGCGCATCGAGGCTGCGCCACATGTACCAGGTCGCGACGGTACGCCACGGCTCCCAGTTGGCAGCCACCTCGCGCGCCTCGCTGCGCGTGACGGGCTCTCCGCTGAAGTAATTGACGCTGATCGCGCGGATCAGGCCCGGATCATCGAGCGGCAGCACGTCCGGCCGGGACAGGTTGAAGATCAGGAACATCTCGGCCGTCCAGCGACTGATGCCGCGGATCTGCGTGAGTTCCGCGATCACGTCCTCGTCGTCCATCGACGTCCATTTGTCGACGTGCAGCGCGCCGGACACGAAGTGCTGCGCGAGATCGAGAATGTATTCCGTCTTGCGCTTCGAGAGTCCGCATGCGATCAGCTTGTCCGCGCCGAGCCGGATGACCGGCTGCGGTGCGAGTTTCGGACACGCATCCTCGATGCGCGCCCACAGCGCCTGCGCGGACGGCACCGAGATCTGCTGGCCGACGACCGAGCGCGCGAGCGTGACGAACGGGTCGCCGCGCTTCACGAGATGCGCGGGACCGAACTTCGGGATCAGCTTCTTCATGATCCGGTCGCGCTTGACGAGATCGGCGCACGCCTTGTCCCAGTATGCGGGACGCACGACACCACCGGCGCCGTCGGCACCGTCGGATGCACGCCCCTTGCGGGCCGCGTCGGCGGCCGCCATCGCGACCTCCGGCTGCCCCGCGTCCGCACCCTTCCCGCGCGCGGGCTTCGCATGACCGTTGAGCGCGCCGTTCGGCACGGCGCGCGTCGCGTCCGCCTTCGCCGCCGGCACGCGCTTGGCCGCCGGACGCGCGGCGACCGGGGTCGCGCGCCTGACCGGCGCTTTTCTGGCCGTTGCCATCCTGCCTCCTACCTGACGGATCGGTCAGAGGAACGCACCGCGCTCATACGCGACGCCATTCGGTCGATCCGCCCGGTTTGTCTTCAAGTGCGATACCGACCTCGAGCAGCTCCGCCCGAATCCGGTCCGCTTCGGCATAGTCCTTCGCTTGCTTCGCCGCGACGCGCGCGGCGATCTTCGCTTCGATTTCGTCGGCTGCAAGCCCGCCCGCCTGCGCGGCGCCGGTGCCCTGCTGCAGGAATGCGCGCGGTTCGCGGCCCAGCAGGCCCAGCAGGCCCGCCAGCTGTTTCAGTTGCCGCGCGAGCGACGCATCGCGCGTGCGGTTGACCTCGCCCGCCAGCTCGAACAGTGTCGCCACCGCGACCGGCGTGTTGATGTCGTCGTTCATCGCGGCCGCGAAACGCTGCGCATACGGCTCGTTCCAGTCGAGCGCGAGCGTGTCCGGCTCGACATCCTTCAGCGCCGTGTACAGGCGCGTGAGCGACGCGCGCGCATCGTCGAGATGCACGTCGCTGTAGTTGAGCGGCGAGCGGTAGTGCGTGCGCACGATGAAGAAGCGCATCACCTCGGCATCGTAGCGCTCGAGCACTTCGCGGATCGTGAAGAAGTTGCCGAGCGATTTCGACATCTTCTCGTTGTCGACCTGCACGAAGCCGTTGTGCATCCAGTAATTGACGAACGTCTGGCCGGTTGCGCCTTCACTCTGCGCGATCTCGTTCTCGTGGTGCGGGAATTGCAGATCCTGCCCGCCGCCGTGGATGTCGAAATGCTCGCCGAGCAGCGTGCAGCCCATCGCCGAGCACTCGATGTGCCAGCCGGGCCGGCCCATCCCGTACTTCGAGGCCCACGACGCGCCTTCCGGATCCTCCGCCTTCGCGCGCTTCCACAACACGAAATCGAGCGGATCTTCCTTCGCGTCGTTCGCGGCAACGCGTTCGCCCGCGCGCAGGTCGTCGAGCGACTTGCCCGACAGCTTCCCGTAGTTCGCGAACTTGCGCACCGAGTAATTGACGTCGCCGTCGGTCGCCTGGTACGCGTAGCCGTTCGTCTCGAGCTTCTCGATCATGCCGAGCATCTGCGGAATGAACTGCGTCGCGCGCGGCTCGATGTCCGGGCGCTGGATGCCGAGCGCGGCCTCATCCTCGTGCATCGCGCCGATGAACCGGTCGGTCAGCGACTTGATCGTCTCGCCGTTCTCGACCGCGCGGCGGATGATCTTGTCGTCGATGTCGGTGATGTTGCGCACGTACGTGACCCGAAAGCCGATCGCACGCAGCCAGCGCTGGACGAGGTCGAACACGACCAGCATGCGCGCATGGCCCACGTGACAATAGTCGTAGACGGTGATCCCGCATACGTACATCCGCACTTCGCCGGACTGGCGCGGCACGAAAACTTGCTTGTCACGCGCGAGCGTGTTGTAGATGCGCAGTGATTCCATAGAGATGAACCGTGAGCCGAAGGAAACCGCCCTGGCGAAGCTCGCCCTGCATGCGAAACGGACGGACCACCTGCTGCGGCACGACGCCGGGCGTCCTCGTTATCACATGGGGCGGTCAGGCTGCAAGCACAGCGGTGACGGCCACGAGAGGCAAAGAAAGACTGTCTGCGGCTCGCCGGAACGCGCAGACGTTTTGTTAGAATGGCTCGGAGTATAACATTCCGATTTACGCCTATGAAACCTCATCGCGGCCGCGCGCCGAGCGCTGCGACCCTCGTTGCGACCGCCGTCATGGGCGTCGCGCTGGCGCTTTTCGCGGCCCCTGCGGCGCATGCGCAAAAGGCCCCGGCCACCGCCGACGGCACGCCCGAAATCGACGCATCGATCGCCGGCAAGCAATGGAAGCAGGCCCTCGCGCAACTCGACGCGCGCATCGCGGCGAACCCGCACGACGTGCAGGCGCAGTTCAAGCGCGGCACCGTGCTCGCCCGCCTGAACCGCGACGACGACGCGATCCAGCAGTTCGTCGCGATCACCCAGGCGTACCCCGAGCTGCCCGAACCGTACAACAACCTTGCGGCGCTCTACGCGAAGCACGGCCGTTATGACGAAGCGCGCAGCGCGCTCGTCACCGCGACGCAATCGAACCCGAGCTACTCGCTCGCGTACGAGAACCTCGGCGACCTGTACCTGCGCCTCGCGGCCGAATCGTACAAGCGCGCGCAATCGCTCGGCCGCACGAGCGGCGCGACCGCGCAGCGCCTCGCCGATCTGCAGAAGATCGTGTCGCCGCCGAAACCGGCGGCCGGCGCGCGCGCCGTCACGCCGGCCACGCGCACCTACACCGATCGTGCCGCCGCGAACGTGAACACCACCACGCTGCCGATGTCGCCGACGTTCCAGTTCAGCGGTCCGTCCGGCGCGCTGGCGGCGCCGTACGTCGCGCCGTCGCAGTAAGAAGCGGCGCACCCTTCCTTCCCTCCCAACCTGAGGATCGCAATGAAACGTCTGTTGCTGGCGCTTGGCGGCGCCGCCCTTCTCGCGACCGCGCCCGCGTTCGCGCAAACGGCCAGCGCGCACCCCGTCGTGCAGCTGAAGACCTCGCAGGGCGACATCCGCGTCGAGCTCTACCCGGAGAAGGCACCGAAGTCGGTCGCCAACTTCCTCGATTACGTGAAGTCCGGCCAGTACAACGGCACGATCTTCCATCGCGTGATCAAGGGCTTCATGATCCAGGGCGGCGGCTACAAGACCAACTTCGAGGAGAAGCCGACCCGCGCGCCGATCCCGCTGGAAAGCCGCAATGGTCTGAAGAACCTGACGGGCACGATCGCGATGGCGCGTACCAGCGATCCGAACTCGGCCACCGCGCAGTTCTTCATCAACACGGTCGACAACAGCGGCCTCGACTACCCGAACCCGGACGGCAACGGCTATGCGGTGTTCGGCAAGGTCGTGTCGGGCCTCGACGTCGTGAAGAAGATCGAAGGCGTGGCGACGACCTCGCGCGGCCCGATGCAGGACGTACCGGCCCAGCCGGTCCTGATCGAATCGGCCAGCATCGTCTCGAAATAAGCACCTGCCGGCACGTCCGGCGCCACACGCGGCCGCGTCGCACGACCGGCCGCGTGCCATTTAAACCGCCTTACCGAAGGAATTCATCATGGTTGAACTGCACACGAACCACGGCGTGATCAAGCTCGAGCTCGACGCCGCGAAGGCACCGAAGACGGTCGAGAACTTCCTCAACTACGTGAAGAAGGGCCACTATGACGGTACGGTGTTCCACCGCGTGATCAACGGCTTCATGATCCAGGGCGGCGGCTTCGAGCCGGGCCTGAAGCAGAAGCCGACCGACGCGCCGATCGACAACGAGGCGAACAACGGCCTGAAGAACGACAACTACACGATCGCGATGGCGCGCACGAACGATCCGCACTCGGCGACCGCCCAGTTCTTCATCAACGTGAACGACAACGACTTCCTGAACCACTCGTCGCCGACGCCGCAGGGCTGGGGCTACGCCGTGTTCGGCAAGGTCGTCGAAGGCCAGGACGTGGTCGACAAGATCAAGGGCGTCAAGACGGGCAACGCGGGCTTCCATCAGGACGTGCCGGCTGACGACGTCGTGATCGAAAAGGCCGTGGTGGTCTGACGCGCAGTTACGGAGGCACTTCGATGTTGCAGGAGAGTCCGCCGCGAAGCGTCTCCGCGGGCGTGCCGGGCGAGCGCGAATACGCGCAAGCCGCACGCCCGTTCCTGTTTCTCTCCGATCTGCATCTGAGCGAGGCGATTCCGAAGACGGTTGCCGCGTTCGAGCATTTCGTGAAATACACAGCCGACAGCGCCGACTCGGTGTTCATCCTCGGCGACCTGTTCGAATACTGGATCGGCGACGACGTGCTCGACGACGATCCGTTCGCGGCCCGCATGGCCGCGCTGATGCATACGTTCTCGGAGCGCGGCATCGCGCTCTACGTGATGCACGGCAACCGCGACTTTCTGCTCGGCCGGCGCTTCATGAAGGCGGCCGGCGCGATGCTGCTGCCCGATCCGGCGCTGATCATCGCTTTCGGCCAGCGCATCGTGCTCGCGCACGGCGACGCGCAATGCACGGCCGATCGCGGCTATCAGGTGTTCCGGCGGTTTGCCCGCAATCGTGTCGCGCAAGCGCTGTTTCTCGCCTGGCCGTTCCGCTGGCGCCGCGCGCTCGCGCAGCGGATGCGCTCGAACAGCGAAGCGGGCCGGATGCGCCCCGCTTCGGCGATCTACGACGTCACGCGTGAAGGCGTGGCCGCGCTGTTCCGGAAAAGCCGTGCGAGCGTGATCATTCACGGCCACACGCATCGCCCTGCGCGCCACCTCGAACCGGAAGGGATTCGCTGGGTGCTGCCCGACTGGGATCTCGACCATGGCAGGCCGCGCGGCGGCTACCTGCGCGTCGACGCGGAAGGCATCCACGCGCTGCCGCTCGACTGACGCCATCGTCGCGGCCGCCGGCATGCGCCGCGTTACGACTGGCGCTCGACCGCCTTGCCTTCCAGCACCGCCGACAGCCTGCGCAGGTCGAGACGCGCCGCGTCCGCGCCCTGCAGCGTTTCCAGATGCGTGCCGAGTTGCTCGAGCGCCGCGACGATCTCGTCGACGCGCCGGCTTTCCTTCGCCGCGTGATCGATCAGGCCGTGAATCGCGAGCGACATCGGATCGTCCGCATTCGGCGTGATCCCGTATGCGCTGAATGCGGCGCGTTCGGGCTGCGGCTTCGGTTGCGCCGGCATCACGATACGCGCCGGATTGCCGACCGCGGTGCCGCCCGCCGGCAC
Source organism: Burkholderia cepacia GG4 (assembly GCF_000292915.1). Lineage (NCBI taxonomy): Bacteria > Pseudomonadati > Pseudomonadota > Betaproteobacteria > Burkholderiales > Burkholderiaceae > Burkholderia > Burkholderia cepacia. The sequence goes on along the minus strand of NC_018513.1, from coordinate 1,468,217 downwards.
CGGCTTCACGACGACCGCGTTCGAACCGATCTTCGCGCCCGCGCCGACCGTGAAACCGCCGAGCACCTTCGCGCCCGCGCCGACGATCACGCCGGCCTCGAGCGTCGGATGGCGCTTCGCGCCGCGCGTGAGCGACGTGCCGCCGAGCGTCACGCCCTGATAGATCGTGCAGTCGTCGCCGATGATCGCCGTCTCCCCGATCACGACACCCATCCCGTGATCGATGAACACGCGCCGGCCGATCGTCGCGCCCGGGTGAATTTCGATCCCCGTCAGGAAACGCGCGGCCTGCGACGCGAAGCGCGCGAGCCAGTAGCGTTTCGCGCGCCAGCACGCATGCCCGAAACGGTGCAGCACGAGCGCATGCAGCCCCGGATAACAGGTCAGCACTTCCCAGGCACTGCGAGCGGCGGGATCCCGCTCGCGAATCGTCGCAACGTCTTCGCGCAGTCTAGTGAACATGATCTGATCGGGAAAAGGCCGGCGTGCCCCGCCGGCGATGGCCGGCCGTTATCGCACCGGGTAATTTGCTTATGACGTCCGGCGATTGTAGGGCCACTCGCGCACGGCCGCACGGCGGCGCGCGTTCACCCCGCCGGCGGCACGGGTATTCGCGCGGGACGCCGGTTGTGAACGACTGGCGCGGCCATGCACTGGATTGGCGCGAACCCGACCGACCATCGCGCGGCCGATGCAACGCGGCCGTTGCGGACCGACACGCTGCCGCCGAGCGCGGGAGCGCACGGCAGCCGGCGTACTGGCCATTCACGCGTCGCCGTCGGGCGTACCGGACTTCAGCAGGATGTGTTTCGCGACGCCGCGCAGGATGTTGACTTCCTCGCGCTCGAGACCGGTACGCGCGAACAGGCGGCGCAGCCGCGGCATCAGCTTCTTCGGGTTGCGCGGGTCGAGAAAGTCGAGCGCGATCAGCGCGTTCTCGAGATGCGCGTACATCCGTTCGATCTCGTCGCTTTGCGCGAGCGTGCCGACCTCGGCCTGCGCCGGGTGCGACGGCTCGCCCCCCTGCTCCAGGAACGCGACGCGCAACTCATAGGCGAGCACCTGCACGGCCTGCGCGAGGTTCAGCGAACTGTAGGCCGGATTCGCCGGGATGTGCGCGAGCGCGCTGCACTGCTCGACGTGCTCGTTCGCCAGGCCCGTGCGCTCGTTGCCGAACACGAGCGCGATGTCGCCCGTGCCGACCTGCGCGTGCGCTTGCGCGGCGGCCGCGCGCGGTGCAAGGCGCGGCGGACCGTATTCGCGCGTGCGTGCGGTCAGCGCGATCGACCAGTGGACGCCGGACAGCGCGTCGCCGAGCGTGGGCACGACATGCGCGGACGCGAGGACGTCGTCCGCGCCGCTCGCCATCGCGATCGCCTCGGGATCGCTCTGCACGTGCGGCACGCGCGGCGCGACCAGCACCAGCCTGGAGAAACCCATCGTCTTCAGCGCGCGGGCGGCCGCCCCGACATTACCGGGATGGCTCGGCTCGACGAGCACGAAGCGGGTGGACGTGAAGCCGCCGGACGGCGGCACGGACAAGGCCGCGCCCGATTCGGACGGCACGGCGGGGTTCTGCGGAGTTTCCACTACATACGACTCGGTTCATCGGAATGGCAGTATGGTATCGCCATCGCCCCGGCAAGCCCACTCGTCCGGACGGCCAGTGGGGTTTCCCCGTATCCCGGTCACCTGAAGCTGTCGAAAATCGGGTAAAATCATGCGTTTACGCGTCGCATCCCGTGCGGCGCGGGTCGTACCCCGCTCTTTGTCAATTCGCGTCTCATCTCGCCCGGCACGTTTGCGCCGTTCCGGGCGGGTTGTTCCACTTCGTGGCGGCCCGTGCCGCCGGCTACAGGATCCAGGCTCATGCATCCCATGCTCAACATTGCTGTCAAGGCTGCGCGTCGCGCCGGACAGATCATCAACCGCGCCTCCCTCGATCTCGACCTGATCGAGATCCGCAAGAAGCAGCAGAATGACTTCGTCACCGAAGTGGACAAGGCCGCCGAAGAGGCGATCATCGAGACGCTGAAGACCGCCTACCCCGACCACGCGATCCTCGCGGAAGAATCGGGCGAATCGGAGAACGAATCCGAATTCAAGTGGATCATCGATCCGCTCGACGGCACGACCAACTTCATCCACGGCTTCCCGTACTACTGCGTATCGATCGCGCTCGAGCACAAGGGTGTCGTCACGCAGGCCGTCGTCTACGATCCGAACAAGAACGACCTGTTCACGGCCACCCGCGGCCGCGGTGCGTACCTGAACGACCGCCGCATCCGCGTCGGCCGTCGCGACCGCCTGGCGGACGCGCTGGTCGGCACGGGCTTCCCGTTCCGCGAAAAGGACGGCCTCGAAGCCTATGCGCGCCTGTTCACCGAAATGACGCAGGCCTGCACGGGCCTGCGCCGCCCGGGCGCGGCCGCACTCGACCTCGCGAACGTCGCGGCCGGCCGTCTCGACGGTTTCTTCGAGCAAGGCATCAACGTGTGGGACATGGCGGCAGGCAGCCTGCTGATCACCGAAGCCGGCGGCCTCGTCGGCAACTACACGGGCGACGCCGATTTCCTGCATCGTCATGAGATCGTCGCTGCGAACCCGAAGATCTACGCGCAGATGATCCCGATCCTGAACCGCTACAGCTACCTGCATCCGGCAGCGGAGTAAGCCCGGGCCGCGCCCGCGCGGCGCGGTTGTCGCATCAGCATCAACCACTCGCCGGCACCGTCATGATGGAGCGCGCGTTGTCTACCGGTTATCCGGGGGACGAAGTACTCTTCTCCACGCAGGGGGCGCTTCAGGCGCCCGCCCTGACATGGCCCGAGTGGTCCGGCCTTGCCGGCGTGCAGCCGCGCGTACCACGCCTCCCTGCGCCAGATGACCTGGCTTCGGGATGGCTCACGCCGCGAACGACGCCGCCGGCATGCCGGCCCCGCCTGTCTCAACACCGCCACGACTTCGTGGCGACCGTATCCGACTACTCATGTTACGGCTAAGCGAACTTAAACTCCCGCTCGACCACCCCGAGAGCGCCCTCGAAGCCGCGATTCACGCGCGCCTCGCGGAGCTTGGCGTGGCGGCAGACGGGCTCCTCCGCTACACGGTGTTCCGCCGTGCGCACGATGCGCGCAAGCGCTCCGACATCAAGCTCACGTATATCGTCGATGTCGAGGTCAAGGACGAAGCGGCCGTGCTGCCGCGACTCGCCGGCACGCCGCACTGCGCCGTGACGCCCGACATGGCGTACCACTTCGTCACGAAGGCGCCCGAGCACGGCAACTTCCTGCGCCCGGTCGTGATCGGCATGGGGCCGTGCGGCCTGTTCGCCGGACTGATCCTCGCGCAGATGGGCTTTCGCCCCATCATCCTCGAACGCGGCAAGGCCGTGCGCGAGCGCACCAAGGACACCTTCGGCCTGTGGCGCAAGAGCGTCCTCAATCCCGAGTCCAACGTGCAGTTCGGCGAAGGCGGCGCCGGGACGTTCTCCGACGGCAAGCTGTACAGCCAGATCAAGGATCCGCACCACTACGGCCGCAAGGTGCTCGACGAATTCGTCAAGGCCGGCGCACCGGAAGACATCCTGTACCTGAGCCGGCCGCACATCGGCACGTTCCGCCTCGTCAGCATGGTGGAAAAGATGCGCGCGACCATCCATGAACTGGGCGGCGAAGTGCGCTTCGAAACCCGGGTCGAGGACATCGAGATCGATCAGGGCAAGGTGCGCTCGCTGACGCTGTCGAACGGCGAAACCCTTCGCTGCGACCACGTGGTGCTGGCCGTGGGCCACAGCGCGCGCGATACGTTCCAGATGCTGCACGATCGCGGTGTGTATGTCGAAGCGAAGCCGTTTTCGCTCGGCTTCCGGATCGAACATCCGCAGGGGCTGATCGATCGCAGCCGCTTCGGCAAGTTCGCGGGTCACAAGCAACTCGGCGCGGCCGACTACAAGGTGGTCCACCACTGCAGCAACGGGCGCGCTGTCTACAGCTTCTGCATGTGCCCCGGCGGCACGGTGGTCGCGGCGACCTCCGAGCCGGGCCGCGTGGTCACCAACGGCATGAGCCAGTATTCGCGCGCCGAGCGCAACGCGAACGCGGGCATCGTCGTCGGCATCACGCCGGAAGACTATCCGGGCGGGCCGCTCGCGGGCATCGCGTTCCAGCGCAAATGGGAAGAGCGCGCGTTCGAACTCGGCGGCGGCGACTACAGCGCGCCGGGCCAGCTGGTCGGCGATTTCATCGCGGGGCGGCCGTCGACGTCGCTCGGTTCCGTGGTGCCGTCGTACAAGCCGGGCGTGCGCCCGACGGATCTCAGCACCGCGCTGCCCGACTACGTGATCGAAGCGATTCGTGAAGCGCTGCCGCAGATCGACAAGAAGATCGCCGGCTTCGCGATGCACGATGCGGTGCTCACCGGCGTGGAGACGCGCACGTCGTCGCCGATCCGGATCCGGCGCAAGGACGATTACCAGAGCGTGAACGTCGAAGGGCTGTATCCGGCCGGCGAAGGCGCCGGGTATGCGGGCGGCATCTATTCGGCTGCCATCGACGGTATCGAAGTCGCGCAGGCAGTGGCGCTCAGCATGACGTCGACGCAAGCGTCCTAATGTGCCGGACGGCCCCGGCGCACGGAGGTTCGTGCGCCGGGTCAAGCCGGGCTTTGAATGCCCGCCTCGCCGCAAGATCAGAGCGCCCTATCGGGGCGACGCCTGCCGATCGCGCCCTCCCGCTACTGGCCGAACGGCGAACTTCGCGCTGGTGCACCGAAGCCACTGGTAAACTCGGGCAACTCAAGCAACAACTTTACGCCGGATCTATGGCCACGCTGTCGCCCGAGGCCTTTACTGGCCACACTCCGATGATGCAGCAGTACTCGCGCGTTACCGGAGAAAACTTGGCACAAAAACCTGCGCCGTAACCTGCGCCCCCTCCTTTAATTCGGCGGATTCCTCCCCCGCTGCCGGCCGAAGTCCATTTGTGTTTTCCCCACACGACAGATCGATTCATTGCCATCAGGGACGAAGGCACGACCGATAGTCATGTCGGCTTGCCACGCGCGACCCAGCCGTCAAATGATCATCAAGAGTGATCAAACAGACCCAGGATGAAATCGCGTACATGCATGATGCGTGGACTGCGCGTCGACGCCTTGTTCCAGACCAGGTACAGATTGTTGGCAGGCGCATCCTGAACGGGCAGGAGCGACACCAGCTTTCCCGCCGCCAGTGCAGCGCCGCACTGATAATCGGGAAGCGCGCTCCACCCCTGGCCCTTGATCACCAGCTCCTGAATGATGCGCAAATCGGGGATCGTGATGGCTGCCTGCAAGGTTGGCGCAAACTGGAAGCGTTCGGTCCAGACTGGGCGGATCAGCGGGAGGTCTTCGTCGAAGGCAATCAGCGGGAGACCGGCAAGCGCCTCCGCAGTGGGATGCGGGCCGAGTTGCCTGGCCAGCTTCGGCGCAAGCACCAGCAGGAATCGTTCGGTCAACAATCGCGCGAATCCATGCGAATGCTCGTCTGGCAGCGATGCCGTGATCGCCAGGTCTGCCGTGGATTCGTTGAGAAGCGCATAGATGCGCTCCCGATTGCCGGTGTGCACACGGATGCGAAAGCCCTGACTCACCAGCGGCGCCAACCCCGTCGCAATCCTGGAAAAGAGGAAATCGGATGGCCCGGCGATGTGCACGGTCCCACCCAACGCACCGCCGCTGCGATAGGACGCCATGCGCATTTCCAGCCCGTCCACCATCGGACCGATCGCCCTGGCCAGCTCGTCGGCCGCTTCGGTCGGCATCACGCCGCGCGCGTGGCGCACGAACAAGGGTTTGCCCACAAGCGTTTCCAGCGCCTGAATATGCAAGGACGCAGCGGGTTGAGTCATGCCCAGGGACTCGGCGGCCCGCGAGAACGAACGCAGCCGGTAAGCCTCGATGAAGGTGCGCAGATGATCAAGATGGCTCATGGCGTATGGCGCTTTTCAGGTCATAAGGAAGACCGTCTCGAAGATATGAAATTATTTATATCACATTAGATAAATAATAATTTCTCATATCTCATTGCGCTCTCTACGATGCATGTCACCACGGCCCACGGCCGCATTTCCGTGGTTGATCGAGAGAGCTTTCCATGCCAGTCGTCGTCTATATCTTTACGCTCAGTGCCTTTGCACTGGGCCTTGCAGAGTTCGTTCCCATCGGCCTGACCGACGTCGTTGCCCACAACCTCGGGGTCGGCATCGAGCAGGCGGGCAGTTCTGTCACGCTGTACGCATTGGGTGCCACGTTCGCGGCCCCGATCCTGTCTGCGCTGACTGCCGGCTGGTCACGCAAGAAAACCATGCTGATGACCCTGATGGTCTTCACTGCCGGCAGTCTGGTTGCAGCCATCGCCACCAGTCTGCCCATGCTTCTCGCCGCCCGCTTTGTCGCGGGCATGGGGCACGGCCTGTTTCTCGCCGTGGCCTCAAGTACGGCGGCACGTCTTGTCGGACAGAAGAAGGCCGGCAGCGCCGTCGCGACGGTATTTGGCGGCTTCACCATCGCCATGGCGATCGGCGTGCCGCTCAGTACTTATCTCGGCGGCGTGATCTCGTGGCGTCCCGTGTTCGGCGCGATCGCGGCCTTCGGTGCGCTGGGTTTTCTGGGTCTGCTGGCGGGCATGAAAGCGCCTCCCCGATCGCAGGAACACGATGCGGCCAATTCGGTCGGCGCCGCGCTGAAGACGATGTTTCATCCGGCCTTGCTGTTTGCTGCGCTCGTCACCGTGCTGGGCTACGCCGGTTCATTTACCGCCTACACCTACATTGCACCGCTGCTCATGGACGTGACCCATGTCACCAGCAGCACGGTTGGAACGTTCATGCTCGCCTACGGCGTGCTTGCCGCGTTCGGCAACGTGCTCGGCGGCAAAATCACCGACAGGCTCGGCGTGAATAGCGCCGGCCTGATCGTGATCAGCGGCATCGCAATCGTCGCGCTCGCCATGTGGGCCTTCTCGACCTTCGCGCCCGCGATGGGTGCCCTGGTGGCGTTGCTGGGCATGTTCACCTTCGCGTCAGTGCCCGCGCTGCAAGCACGTTTGATTGGTGTCGCGGAACAGCATGCTCCCCATGCACATGGCGTCGCAGCAGGCCTGAACATCGCCGGCTTCAATTCAGGCATCGCGTTGGGCTCGATTGTCGGCGGACTGACGATCCATACGGTCGGCATTGCCTACACCGGTATCTCGGGCGCCGTCGTCTCAGGTCTTGGCCTCGTGTTGCTGCTGATTCTGATGACGCGCGACCGTGGCGCGCCGTATCACTCGGCCCTTGGCGCCGGCGATTGACTTAGCCACGACGCTTGACGAAACAGATAGCCCCCGACGTCGGCGCTCACGCCAACCCAAGGCCGCTGACAGTCTCTCGACATCAGCGGCCAGCATCAATCCGGCGCTCCCACGTACCAGTTCACCCGCGATTCCATAGATCTATCGCCGAGCTCACGATCACGGCAGTGATCTGCTGCAGAAATCCCGGTCACGAATGCGTGTTGGTGTTTCGGAGGCAATTTCCCCGGCAGCGTTGGTGCATCTGCCAGGGAGGGCCATCCGTTCCCTGTGCTACTGTTTTAGCCATGCGACGGTTGATCGGATCGGCAGGAATGTTCCGGAGGCGGCCATGGGCGACGCGAGCATTCTGGATGCGCTGGTTGTCGGTGCTGGATGGGCCGGTCTCGGCGTGAGCCATGCGCTCGCGCGGGCGAATATCCGGCATTGCGTTCTGGAGCGAGGCAGAATTGGCGAAACCTGGCGGACCCAGCGTTGGGATTCTTTTCACTTCAATCTCCCCAACATCTACAGTGTCTTGCCTGGCGATAGTTACAACGGCGCCGAGCCGGAAGGATTCATGACGCACACGGCGTTCGTCACGCTGCTCGAACACTACGCGCGGCGTCATCAACTCCCCGTTCACACCGGCGTCGAGGTCTCGAAACTGGATTCGCGCGACGGGCGCTTTCGCATCGTGACGCCACAACAGACGTGGTGGGCCAAAAGCGTCGTCGTCGCCAGCGGCAGCCTGAATCGGCCACGCCGACCGGCTGCCGCCTCTGCATTGACGAACGGCCCGGTGCAAATCGATGCGTCGGACTACCGCAATGCAAGCGTGTTGCCCGCCGGGGCAATCCTCGTCGTGGGCAGCGCACAGTCTGGCTGCCAAATCGCCGAAGATCTGATCCTGGCAGGCAGGGAAACCTACCTCGCGACGAGCCATATTGGGCGTATGCCGCGACGATATCGTGGGTCGGACATTGTCGTGTGGATGGTGAAGACGGGCATGTTCGACGTGCCGCGCAAGGATTTCGTCGATGCGTCCGGTCACGTTGCTGCTCGCCCCACGCTTGGCGCGTTGCACACGATAAGCCTGCAGTCCCTGAGCGCACAAGGTGTCGTGCTGCTCGGGCGATTGATCGGCGTGGAGAATGGCCGGCTCGTCTTCGCCGATGACCTTGTCGAAAATCTTCGGTTCGGTGACCAGATTTCCGCGCAACTCAAAAGCCGTATCGATGAATTTATCGAGCTTGGCGGCCTTGCCGCGCCAGCAGCCGCCGAGGACGTGGCGGAGACGGTTGCGCCATGCCTGCCCGAGCGACCTATCCTGTTGCTCGATCTCGTCGAGCGGAACATTTCAACGATTGTTTGGTGCACCGGCTTCGGGGGCGACTTCAATTGGATCGACATCCCGGGGGCGCTCGATGCGCAACGACAGCCGATTCATGAAGACGGCATCGCTGCGGTCCCCGGCGTCTATTTCGCCGGACTCGACTTTGCGTCCACGCGCCGGTCGGGCACCGTGATGGCAATTGAAGACGAGGCGCGGCGGTTCGTCGCCCATATCGCGGCGCGCTGAACGGGCACAAGTGGGGGAAACAAGTCCGCCCGAAAGGGCGAACGAAGAACAGCATGAGGCCGGCGGCGGCCGGTCGCGCAATCTCCGGCAACCTGACCAAACGGCGAACTTCGCGCGTGTACGGTGAAGCCACTGGTAAACTCGGGCAACCAAAGCAACAAGTTCATGCCTGACCTATGACCACGCTGTCGCCCGAAGCCTTTGCCGGCCACACCCCGATGATGCAGCAGTACCTGCGCATCAAGGCCGATCACCCCGACACGCTCGTCTTCTACCGGATGGGCGACTTCTACGAGCTGTTCTTCGAGGATGCGGAAAAAGCCGCACGCCTGCTCGACCTGACCCTCACGCAGCGCGGCGCATCGGCCGGCACGCCGATCAAGATGGCCGGCGTCCCGCATCACGCGGTCGAGCAGTATCTGGCGAAGCTCGTGAAGATGGGCGAATCGGTCGCGATCTGCGAACAGATCGGCGACCCCGCCACGTCGAAAGGCCCCGTCGAGCGCAAGGTCGTGCGCGTCGTCACGCCCGGCACGCTGACCGATGCCGCGCTGCTGTCGGACAAGAACGACGTCTACCTGCTCGCGATGTGCACGGGCCACAACAAGCGCGGCGTCGCGGTCAATATCGGCCTCGCATGGCTGAACCTCGCGAGCGGCGCGCTGCGGCTCGCCGAAATCGAACCCGACCAGCTCGGCGCCGCGCTCGAACGCATCCGCCCGGCCGAGATCCTGACGGCGGACGGCGCGACCGACGCCGTGCCTGCGGGCACCGGCGCGACCAAGCGCGTGCCCGCATGGCACTTCGACATCGCATCGGGCACGCAGCGCCTGTGCGACCAGCTCGACGTGGCCGGCCTCGACGGCTTCGGCGCGCATTCGCTGACGAGCGCGTGCGGCGCGGCCGGCGCGCTACTGCTGTACGCGGCGGCCACGCAAGGCCAGCAGCTGCGCCACGTGCGCAGCCTGAAAGTCGAGAACGAAACCGAATATATCGGCCTCGATCCGGCGACCCGCCGCAACCTCGAATTGACGGAAACGCTGCGCGGCACCGAATCGCCGACGCTGTATTCGCTGCTCGACACCTGCTGCACGACGATGGGCAGCCGCCTGCTGCGTCACTGGCTGCATCACCCGCCGCGCGCGTCGGTCGCCGCGCAGTCGCGCCAGCAAGCGATCGGTGCGCTGCTCGAGGCCCCCGCGAACGCGAGCCTCGACGCACTGCGCAGCGCGCTGCGCCAGATCGCCGACGTCGAGCGGATCACCGGGCGTCTCGCACTGCTGTCCGCACGGCCGCGCGACCTGTCGAGCCTGCGCGACACGTTCGCCGCACTGCCGGCCCTGCGCGAGCGCATCAGTGCGATCGTCGCGAACGCGGATGCGCTCACGCGCGTCGACGCGGCGCTCGCACCGCCCGCAGAATGCCTTGACCTGCTGACCAGCGCGATTGCCCCGGAACCTGCCGCGATGGTGCGCGACGGCGGCGTGATCGCGCGCGGCTACGACGCGGAGCTCGACGAGCTGCGCGACATCTCCGAGAACTGCGGCCAGTTCCTGATCGATCTCGAAGCACGCGAGCGCACCCGCACGGGCATCGCGAACCTGCGCGTCGAATACAACAAGGTGCACGGCTTCTACATCGAGGTCACGCGCGGCCAGACCGACAAGGTGCCGGACGACTATCGCCGCCGCCAGACGCTGAAGAACGCCGAGCGCTACATCACGCCCGAACTGAAGACCTTCGAGGACAAGGCGCTGTCCGCGCAGGAGCGCGCGCTGGCCCGCGAGCGCGCACTGTACGACGGCGTGCTGCAGGCGCTGCTGCCGTTCATTCCCGAGTGCCAGCGCGTCGCGTCGGCGCTCGCGGAACTCGACGTGCTCGCCGCGTTCGCCGAGCGTGCCCGCACGCTCGACTGGGTCGCCCCCGCCTTCACCGACGAGATCGGCATCGAGATCGAACAGGGTCGCCACCCGGTCGTCGAAGCGCAGGTCGAGCAGTTCATCGCGAACGACTGCCGGTTCGGCAGCGAGCGCAAGCTGCTGCTCATCACCGGCCCGAACATGGGCGGTAAGTCGACGTTCATGCGGCAGACGGCGCTGATCGCGCTGATGGCGTATGTCGGCAGCTACGTACCCGCGAAGTCGGCCTGCTTCGGCCCGATCGACCGCATCTTCACGCGAATCGGCGCGGCCGACGATCTCGCCGGCGGCCGCTCGACGTTCATGGTCGAGATGACCGAGGCCGCGGCGATCCTCAACGACGCGACGCCGCAAAGCCTCGTGCTGATGGACGAAATCGGCCGCGGCACGTCGACCTTCGACGGCCTTGCACTCGCGTGGGCGATCGCGCGCCATCTGCTTGCGCAAAACGGTTGCTACACGCTGTTCGCGACGCACTACTTCGAGCTGACGCAACTGCCGGCCGAATTCCCGCAAGCGGCGAACGTCCACCTGTCGGCCGTCGAGCACGGCCACGGCATCGTGTTCCTGCACGCGGTCAACGAAGGCCCGGCGAACCAGAGCTACGGGCTGCAGGTTGCGCAGCTCGCGGGCGTGCCGGCGCCGGTAATCCGCGCCGCGCGCAAGCATCTCGCGTATCTCGAACAGCAGTCGGCCACGCAGCACACGCCGCAACTCGACCTGTTCAGCGCGCCGCCCGCCGCGGCCGACGAACTCGAATGCGCGGATGCGCCGGCACCGTCCGACATCCCGCATCCGGCACTCGAAAAACTGCGCGACATCGATCCCGACGACCTCAAACCGCGCGACGCGCTCGACCTGCTGTACGAACTGCGCTCGCTCGTCCGCTCGCACGATGCCGACGGACACGCATAAACGCGTCCCGTCGGGCCGGCCGGCCCGCGTCGCCGCCGCGCTGGTCGCGGCGGTGCTCGCGCTGGCCCAGGCCGGCGCGCTGGCGGCGCCGCCCAAGCGCGCCGCCCCGCCCTATTCATTCGCGGTCGTGTCGGGCGTCATCAACGTGCCGGCCGACGAACCGGCCGCGCAGCGACTGCTCGATTCGATCGCGCGCGAGCGCAACCTGGCGTTCGTCGTCTACGCGGGCGACATCAAGGGCGCGAAGGAAGCGTGCCGCGATTCGCTGTACACGCAGCGTGGCGCGATCCTCGACGCGTCGCGCGTGCCGCTCGTGTTCATTCCCGGCCACGACGACTGGGTGACATGCAGCACCGCGGCCGGCGGCGGCTACGATCCGGTCGAGCGCCTGGATTTCCTGCGGCAGACGCTGCTGGCGGACGCGGCACTGCCCGACCCCGGCGCACTGCCGATCACGCGCGAAAGCGAGGTCGCCCGGTTCCGCCCGTATCGCGAAAACGCGCGCTGGATGCACGACAACGTCGTGTTCGTCGCGCTGAACGCACCGGCGCCGAACAACCATTACCTGACGGCTGGCGGCCGCAACGGCGAGTTCGAGGATCGCATCGTCGCGAACGGTTTCTGGATCGACCATGCGGCCGAATATGCGAAGCGGCGCGAAGCGCGCGCGATGGTGGTGATTTTCGAAGGCGACCCGCAGTTCGATCGCTATGAGCGCGCGGAGCGCTTTGCATGGTTGCGCTTCAACCGGCCGCGCGTGCGCGACGGCTTCCGTGAGCTGAAACGAACGCTGGTGAAGGCAGCGGCAACATTCCGCGGCCCGATACTGGTGATGCACGCAAGCAGCGAGCCGCTCGCGAACGGTTTCCTGATCGATCGCCCGCTGCATGCGGACGACGGTGCCCTGGTGGGCAATGTGACGCGCGTCGCGTTCGGACCGCGTCATCCGGCGAATCAGTGGGTGCAAGTGAACGTCTCGCCGGCCCGGCAAACGATCTTCAACGTGAGCCTGCAGGACGTGCCGAAGAACGTGCCGATCCCGCCCGCGCTGCCGCTCGTGCCGCGCGACGATGTCCCGTTGCCCCAGATGCCGGAAATCCCGGCGTTGCCGGCACTGCCCGACTCGTCGTCGGTCGCGCCACCGCTGCAGGGCGACGGCACGACGACGCCGGGCAGCACGCCGCCCCCTGCTTCAGGGCCGGCGCCCGGCCTGCCGGCCAGCTCAGTGCAGGGTACGCCCTGACGGCTCGTCGCCGCCCTCGTCTTCGTCTTCGTCCTCGTCCTCGTCGACGATTTCGAGCCCTTCCGCGCCGTGCGCGTGCTCATGCTCGATCTCGTCCTCGGTCGCTTCGCGAACGTCCTTCACAGTGAGGGCAAAACGCAGCGCCATGCCCGCGAGCGGGTGATTGCCGTCGAGCACGACCTTGTCTTCGGCGATGTCGGTGACCGTGTAGATCAGCGAATCCACTTCCTCGTCGCCGTCTTCCGGCGTGCCTTCGAACTGCATGCCCACTTCGATCGGCTCGGGAAAACGATCGCGCGGCTCGATCTTCACGAGTTCGGGATCGTAGTCGCCGAACGCGTCCTGCGGCTCGAGCTGAATCTGCGCCTGGTAACCGGGCTCCTGGCCGTCGAGCTGTTCCTCGATCTTGGGGAACGTGCCATCATAGCCGCCGTGCAGATAAACCATCGGCTCGTCGCTTTCCTCGATCAGATTGCCTTGCGCATCCGACAGCTTGTAAGTGACCGACACGACGGTGTTTTTTGCGATTTTCATCCAATTCTCCCAAATACAAGTCTCATTATACGATGCGCAACCGGTCTCAAGCCGAACCGCGGGATACCGCTGCCGCCCCGCTCGGCGCGCCGCCCTCCGATCTTCCCACGCCGCTGCTCGGCGGCCTCACGCCGGCACAATTCATGCGCCGCTACTGGCAGAAGAAACCGCTGCTGATCCGCCAGGCGATCCCGGGCGTGAAGCCGCCGGTCACGCGCGATGCGCTGTTCGAGCTGGCGGCCGACTATGACGCCGAAGCGCGCCTGATCACCCATTTTCGTAACAAGTGGCAACTTGCGCACGGTCCGTTCGAACCGGGCGCGCTGCCTGCCGTTTCGCGCAAGTCCTGGTCCTTGCTCGTGCAGGGGCTCGACCTGCATGTGGACGCCGCCCGCGCGCTGCTCGACCGCTTCCGCTTCATCCCCGACGCGCGCCTCGACGACCTGATGATTTCGTACGCGACGGACGGCGGCGGCGTCGGCCCGCACTTCGACTCGTACGATGTGTTCCTGCTGCAGGTGGAAGGCCGGCGTCGCTGGCGCATCGGTGCGCAGAAGGACCTGTCGCTGCAGCCGGACGTGCCGCTGAAGATACTCGAGCATTTCGAGCCGACCGACGAATGGGTGCTGGAGCCCGGCGACATGCTGTACCTGCCGCCGCACATCGCGCACGACGGCGTCGCCGAGGGCGAATGCATGACTTGCTCGATCGGCTTTCGGGCGCCGTCCGCCGGCGAACTGGGTGCGCAATTCCTGTACTACCTCGCGGAACGCGGCGGCCTGCGCGACGAGCGCGGCGACGCACTTTACCGCGATCCGAAGCAGCCGGCGGTCGACGCGCCTGCCCAGCTGCCGCCGGCGATGGTCGAGCGCGTGGCGGAGATCGTCGACGCGATCCGCTGGCGCAAGCGCGACGTCGCCGAATTCCTCGGTTGCTACCTGAGCGAACCCAAATCGAACGTCGTTTTTGAGCCGCCGGCGCGTCCGCTGTCCGAGACCGCATTCGTCGCGCAGGCGTCACGCCGGGGCGTGTATCTCGACAGACGCGCCGCATTGATGTATAACGCGCGCTCGTACTTCATTAATGGCGAAGAAGAACCGCTCGAGCAAGCCAGCGAATGGCTGCCCGAACTGGCCAATCTGCGCCACATGGAGGCGAAACGGTTTGTAACACTATCCCGGGTTCCCTCAATGACAGGCTTGCTGCACGAGTGGTATTGTGCGGGCTGGCTACGGGTCGGAGACCGGATTTAGTGGGCCGCCCCGTATGCCCGTACAGATCAAATTCTGTATGGGAAAGACAACGTATTGACCCCGCATTTGTCGACGGTCGATAGGAAAGTGCATATAATTTCCGCCCAAGCCGTAGGGAAGATTCACGCTCTAGAAGTGCGTCTCCACCAGCGGCCCAGGTCGGTGTTGGAGCACATTACCGGTATTGTTTCGCGCTGTTGCTTACCTTTAACCATAAAAGGACGTGATCATGAAGAAATCCCTCCTCGTAGCTTCCCTGTTGGCTGCTGTTGCACTGGCTGCTTGCAACAAGAGCGCTGATCAAGCTGCTTCGTCGGCTGCTAGCGACGCAGCTGCTGCTGCTTCGTCGACTGCTTCGGCAGTTGCTGGTGCTGCGAGCGACGCTACGGCTGCTGCATCGTCGGCTACGGCTGCTGCGAGCGACGCAGCTGCTGCTGTGGCGTCGGCTGCTTCGGCAGCGACGGCTGCTCCGGCTTCGGGCGCAAGCCAGTAAGCCTCAGCATCAGCTGAAAAAAACCGGCCCATCGGGCCGGTTTTTTTACGTCTGTCGGTTCCGCGCAGCGCGCGCGGCTGCCGCGGGCCATCCGGCCCACTGCTGCGCCCGCTCAGCCGAGCGTCAGCCAGTCGAAGCCCGCGTCCTGCGTGGCCACGACCACCTCCTCTCCAGCGGTTCCCAGCACGCCTGCAAACGCCTGGCGAGCCAGCTCCGGCCGGTTGTTCTGCTGGCTCAGGTGCGCCGCGACCAGGTGCTGGAGGCGGCTACGTTCGAGCGATGCGAGGATGCCGGCAGCGGCATCGTTGCTCAGGTGGCCGTGATTGCCGCCGATCCGCGCCTTCAGCGACTGCGGATAGCGGCTCCCGGCCAGCATCGCGGTATCGTGGTTGGATTCGAGCACCAGCGCGTCACAGCCGCTCAGGACGGTCGTGATGTGCGGCGTGGCCATCCCGACGTCGGTCAGCACGCCGAGCCGGCGGCAACCATCCATAAAGACGAACTGGAGCGGTTCCCGCGCGTCGTGGGGCACCGTATAGGGCATCACGGCCAGATCGCGTATCGCGGCCGTCTCGTCGCCCCACAGCACGTGGAGATCGACATCAGCCTCGTCCGCGCCCACCGCGCGCGCCGTGCCCCAGCTCATGTAGAGCGGCAGCGACCCGCGCCGCGCGAGCGTCAGCGCACTGCCGACGTGGTCGCTGTGTTCATGGGTGATGAGAATCGCATCGAGATCGTCGATGCCGAGATTCAGGCGGCCGAGCCGGCGCTCGACCTCCTTCGCTGAAAAACCGCAGTCGAGCAGCACGCGGGTGGTCGTCGTGCCGCTCGAGGCCTCGACGACCAGCGCGTTGCCTTCGCTGCCGCTACCGAGGCTGGCGAAGCGCACGCGTTCAGTTCAGCTGGGCGTGGAGCAGCGAAATGATACGCTGCGCTTCCGACGAGTTGTCGACCTGGCCGTTCGCATCGACCACTGCGACCTGCGTGCCGCCATTGCCCTGCGCGCGCACGTTGACGAGGTATTCCTTGCCGGGCTTGGCCGCCGACGGGCCGCCGTAGAACAGCTTGCCGAACAGGCCGTCGCGCTTGAGCTCTTCCATCGTATTCGCGTAGCGGACGGTGTACAGGCCCTTCTCGCGGTCGCGATTGTCGACGGCGAAGTTGGTGCGGTCGAGCGCGAGACCGACGCGCAGCCATGCACGGTCGAACGATTCGGCCAGCTGCAGCGTCGCGGCGCCGCCGTTCGTGTCGCTCACCTGCGCCGGTGCGGTCGCGGGGCGCGCATCGGTCAGCAGCTGCTTCGCCTGCGCATCGCTCAGGCCGAATTTCTGCATCAGCTTCGACAGGAACACGGCTTCAAGCACCGGGTTGCGCGGCCGCTCTTCCCAGCGCGACGACGTGCCGCCCTGCGGGCCGACCATCATTTCCTCCATCGCGCTGTGCGTGATCGAGATGTCGGTGTTGCCGTTCGGCGTGCGGTTCACGAGCGTACGGAAACGATCGCGCGTGCCCGACGAATAGGCGAAGTCGATGACCTTGCCGATCGTGCGGCGGAACCAGTCGTCGGGGATGTTCGCGCGGTTCTCGGCCCAGTCGGTGGCCATGATGCCGGTCGACGGTGCGTCGGTCTTCAGCGAGAAACCGTTCTCCTGCCAGAATTCCTTCAGGATCGGCCACAGCTGCTCGGGCGTGCGGCCGTCCACGACGAGCCAGCGATGGTCGCCGTCGCGCTCGATATGCATGCCGAGCGGATCCTGCGCGCTCGGGACGCCGTCGGTCGCGTTGCCGGCGGCCGTCGTCGCCCGCGGCGGCAGCGTGCCGAGACCGGCGTTGCTCGGCGGCGCGACGAACTGCTGGGTCGTCGGCACGGGCTTCAGGTCGCTCGGCACCGCGAGCGGCGGCGCCGAACCCGTGTTCTTGTAGTTGACCCGGTCAGGGGCCAGGTAATCGTTCAGCGTATCGCAGCCGGCGAGCGCGCCCAGCGCCAGCGCCACCACCGAAACCTGGATGGCGCGAGAGGAAAAGGCGAAACGTTTCATGAAATCCTTCGTCTTGCTAGAACGCTCGTCAGGAGCGGCGCCGGACGGAGCCGGCCGGTGCGGGTTGATGAGGGGTCGAGCCGGCGGCCGCAGGGCGCGGCCGCCTCTGCATCAGGCGAGGACGCCGGCCTCGACGAGGGCCG
The DNA here is from genome assembly GCF_000292915.1 of Burkholderia cepacia GG4. Lineage (NCBI taxonomy): Bacteria > Pseudomonadati > Pseudomonadota > Betaproteobacteria > Burkholderiales > Burkholderiaceae > Burkholderia > Burkholderia cepacia. The sequence continues at coordinate 1,450,784 of NC_018513.1, read as the reverse complement.
AACGCACTGCATCGTGGCAGCGCTCGTCGAGCGGCGTGAGCGGCAGGCGGATGCCGCCCTGCATCTTGCCCATCGCCTGCAGCGCCCACTTCACCGGGATCGGGTTCGCCTCGATGAACAGGTTCTTGTGCAGCGACAGCAGCTTCATGTGCAGCTCGCGCGCCGTCGCCACGTCGCCGGCCAGCGCCGCGCGGCACAGGTCGCTCATCGCGCGCGGCGCGACGTTCGCCGTCACCGAGATGTTGCCGTGGCCGCCGAGCAGCATCAGCGCGATCGCGGTCGGATCGTCACCGCTGTAGATCGCGAAATGCTTCGGCGCGGCCTTGATCAGGTGCGCGGCGCGATCGATGTTGCCCGTCGCTTCCTTCACGCCAATGATGCCCGGCACCTGAGCGAGGCGCAGCGTCGTCTCGTGCGCCATGTCCGCGACCGTGCGGCCCGGCACGTTGTACAGGATCACCGGCAGGTCGACCGCTTCGGCGATCGCCTTGAAGTGCCGGTACATCCCTTCCTGCGTGGGCTTGTTGTAGTACGGCACGACCTGCAGCGTCGCGTCGGCGCCAACCGCCTTCGCGTGCTTCGTCAGCTCGATTGCCTCGGCGGTCGAGTTGCCGCCCGCGCCCGCGATGATCGGGATGCGTTTCGCCGCATGCTCGACCGCCGTGCGGATCATCAGGATGTGCTCTTCGACGTTGAGCGTTGCCGACTCGCCGCTCGTGCCGACCACGACGAGTGCGTCGGTGCCTTCCGCGATGTGCCAGTCGATCAGTTTGCGAAACGCCGGCAGGTCGAGACTGCCGTCTTCGAGCATCGGGGTGACGATCGCGGGGATGCTGCCGCGGATTTGAATGCCGTCTTGGGTGCCGTTAGCCATGAAACGCGATTGATTGATGTACCGGTAAACGTTGAGATTGTAGCGGATTAGCCGGGCAGTTCGTAACGTGGAATTCCCGCCCCCGCCGTCGGGGTCGCGCCCTCGCGTACCGCGCAGAGGCGCTGAACGAACGCCTCGCGCGGCGCGGCGACGAATCCGTCCTCGTACGCGACCACCCGCAGGCGGCCGCGCACCGCGTCCAGCAGCTCGCCCGGGGCGAGCAGGAACGCAGGGTTGGACGGTTTGCCGACCGTTTCGTTTCCTTGCGCGAAGGTTTCGTAGATCAGCACGCCGCCCGGCGCCACTGCATCGAGCAGATGGGGCCAGAGCGGACGATGCAGATAATGGGTGACAATCACGGCCGCGAACGACTTGCCGGCCGGCAGCGGCCACGGCGCGCCCTCGAGATCGGCGTCGCATGCAGCGACGCCCGGTATCGCGCGCAATGCGGCCAGCGCGACCGGATCGCGGTCGAGTGCGACGACCGGATGCCCGTGCGACGCAAACCAGCGCGCGTGGCGGCCGCCGCCCGCGGCGACGTCGAGCACCGCGCCGCCCGCCGGGACGAGCCGCGCCCACCGGGCGACCCAGCGCGACGGCTCGGTCTGGGCGACGTGGCCGCCCGCGGCGGCAATGACAGGTTCGCGCATGGCGTCAGGTCAGGTGTACGACAGGCCCATCGCCTCGCGCACGTCGCGCATCGTCTCGACCGCGTGCTTGCGCGCCTTGTCGCAGCCGTCCGCGACGATCGCGCGCAGCAGCGAAGGATCGTCCATGTACTTCTGCGCGCGCTCGAGCATCGGCTGCTGTTCGCGCAGGATCCCTTCGACGACCGGCTGCTTGCAGTCGAGGCAGCCGATGCCTGCCGAGCGGCAGCCGCTCTGCACCCACTCGTGCGTCGTTTCGTCCGTATAGACCTGATGGAGCTGCCACACCGGGCACTTGTCGGGATCGCCCGGATCGGTACGGCGCACGCGCGCCGGATCGGTCGGCATCGTACGGACCTTCTTCGTGATCGTCTCCGCGTCTTCGCGCAGGCCGATCGTGTTGCCGTACGACTTCGACATCTTCTGGCCGTCGAGGCCCGGCATCCGGGACGCTTCGGTCAGGAGCGCCTGCGGCTCGACCAGGATGATCTTGCGCGCGCCTTCGAGATAGCCGAACAGGCGCTCGCGGTCGCTCATCGACAGGCTCTGCGATTCCTGCAGCATCGCGCGCGCCTGCTCGAGCGCCTCGTCGTCGCCCTCCTGCTGGTACGCGTTGCGCAGCTCGTGATAAAGCTTCGCGCGCTTGCCGCCGAGCTTCTTCGCGGCTTCGAGCGCCTTCTCCTCGAAGCCCGGCTCGCGGCCATACAGGTAGTTGAAGCGGCGCGCGATCTCGCGCGTCATCTCGACGTGCGGCACCTGGTCTTCACCGACCGGCACGAGCGAGCCACGATACAGCAGGATGTCGGCCGCCATCAGCACCGGGTAGCCGAGGAAGCCGTAGGTCGACAGGTCCTTCTCCTTCAGCTTCTCCATCTGCTCCTTGTAGGTCGGCACGCGTTCGAGCCAGCCGAGCGGCGTGCTCATGCCGAGCAGCAGCGCGAGTTCCGCATGCTCGGGCACCTTGCTCTGGATGAACAGCGTCGCCTGCGCCGGGTCGATGCCGGACGCGAGCCAGTCGACCAGCACGTCCCACACGTTCTTCTCGATGACCTCGGGCGTTTCGTAGTGCGTCGTCAGCGCGTGCCAGTCCACCACGCAGAAGAAACACGGGTACTCGGACTGCAACTTCACCCAGTTTTTCAGCACGCCGTGGTAGTGGCCGAGGTGCAGCGACCCGGTGGGTCGCATGCCGGAGAAAATACGATCTGGGAACATGATTGTCGTTAGAAAAGCGAGGCGAATGGAGACAGGATGGCGCTCAGAATGCCGGCGGCGGCGTTCACGAGCGGACGCAGCCAGAAGTTCGTCAGCACGCCCGTCGAGACCAGCACGAGGACGATGATGAAACCGTACGGCTCGATGCGCGACAGCGCGATCGATTGCTTCGGCGGCAGCAGTGCCGCCAGGATGCGGCCGCCGTCGAGCGGCGGCAGCGGGAACAGGTTCAGCACGCCGAGCACGAGGTTCGCGCTGACGCCCGCGTAGGCCATCCGAGTGAAGAACGGCTCGTCGATGCCGACGGCGGGAAGCACGATGGTCAGCACGCCCCAGATCAGCGCCTGCACGAAGTTGCAGGCCGGGCCCGCGAGCGACACCCACAGGCTGCCCCAGCGCGGATTGCGCAGGTTGCCGAACGATACCGGCACCGGCTTCGCATAGCCGAACAGGAACGAACCGCCGGTCAGGAAATACATCGCGAGCGGGATCGCGATCGTGCCGAGCGGATCGATGTGGCGCATCGGGTTGAACGACACGCGCCCCATCATGTACGCGGTGTTGTCGCCGAGCAGGCGCGCGGCATAGCCGTGCGCGGCCTCGTGCAGCGTGATCGCGAAGATCACGGGCAGCGCGTAGACGGCGATGGTCTGTATCAGGGAAGCATCCATATCGCGTTATTGTAACAAGCGCACTCGCGCAAAAAATGAATGGCGCGCGCTTACGCGGCCGACAGCCCGAACGGTTCGAGCGCGCCGCGCCCCGCACGCACGAGTTGCGGCTCGTCGCCCGTCAGGTCGATCACCGTCGACGGCTCGCGCGGACACGCACCGCCGTCGATCACGAGATCGACCTGCTTCTCGAGCCGCGCGCGGATGTCTTCGGGATCGTTGAGCGGCTCGTCGTCCGGCGGCAGGATCAGCGTCGTGCCGAGCAGCGGCTGGCCCAGCGATTCGAGCAGCGCGAGCGTGATCGCGTGCTCGGGCACGCGCAACCCGATCGTCTTGCGCGACGGGTGCGACAGCCGGCGCGGCACTTCCTTCGTCGCCTGCAGGATGAACACGTACGGGCCCGGCGTCACCGACTTGATCTGCCGGTACTGACGATTGTCCACCATCGCGAAATTGGCCAGCTCCGACAGGTCGCGCACGAGCAGGGACAAGTGCTGCTTCTCGTCGAGGCCGCGGATGCGGCGCACGCGCTCGACCGCGTCCTTGTCGTCGAGGTGGCACGCGAGCGCGTAGCTCGAATCGGTCGGCATCGCGATCACGCCACCCTTGCTGACGATGTCGACGGCCTGCTTGATCAGGCGCGGCTGCGGATTATCCGGGTGAATCCTGAAGAACTGGGACATGAGGGCAGGTAAAGGGGGAGGAATCGGATGCGCACATCGGCGGCAACGCGAACGGCAAGTGGCGGCCGCACGTCAGAGCCAGCGCTCCCAGACCGGTTTCAGGTCGGGCGGCAACGGCGGCAGGCTGCCGAGCTCGACGCGCCCCTCGCCCGGTGCATGGAAATCCGAACCGCGCGACACTTCGAAGCCGAAGCGGCGCGCCACGTCCGCGTATTCGCGGTACTGGTCGGGCGTGTGGCTGCCCGTGATGACTTCGATCGCGCGGCCGCCGAGATCGATGAACTCGCCGAAGAACGCGTCGAATTCGACCGGCGTGTAGCGGTAGCGCCCCGGATGCGCGACCACGGCCTCGCCTCCCGCGCCACGAATCCATGCGACCGCATCAGACAGCGCCGCCCAGCGGTGCGGGACGAACCCGGGCTTGCCATCGCCGAGCAGGCGATCGAACACGTCGGAAGTCGAGGCAGCATGGCCGTTCTCGACCAGGAAGCGCGCGAAATGGGTGCGCGAGATCAGGTCGGGATTCGATACGTATTTCAGCGCGCCGTCGTACGCGCCGGGGATGCCGAGCGTCTCGAGCTGCGCGGCGATCGCCTGCGCACGGGCGGCACGGCCGTGGCGCGTGCGGTAGAGGCCGTCGACGAGCGCCGGGTTCGACGGATCGATATGGAGCCCGACGATGTGCACGGTGCGCGACGCCCACGTGACCGAAATCTCGACACCGCTCAGGTAGCGCATCCCGAGCGCCTCCGCCTCGCTGCGCGCCGCCGCCTGGCCGCCGATCTCGTCGTGGTCGGTCAGCGCCCACAGGGTCACGCCGCCAGCATGGGCGCGGCGCGCGACGTCGGCAGGCGACAGCAACCCGTCGGAAACATTCGAATGGCAGTGGAGATCAGCGTTCATTGTCGGTATGGCAGGTGAGGCTTCATTCTACTGCAACGCGGCAATTGCGCCGCCCGCCTGCCCCGCCACTGCCGCCGCCGGCCTACGCGCAGAACGCCTCGATCAGCGCCGCGATCTGCTCCGGCTGGTCGTGATGGACCATGTGGCCGGCATCTTCGACGCGCTTTTCGCGCCAGTCGGGGAACGCGCCGAAACGCGCCTTGAACTCCGGCAGCGGGATGTCGCCCGCGAGATACGCGAGCGTCGGCGAATTGACGGCCTCGACGTGCAGCACCTTCGCACGCACCTGCTTCCAGACCGCCATCACCTCGTCGAGCCGGTACAGCATCGGGCCCGCCATCTTGTGCGCGGAGTCCGCCAGCAGGTGGTAGAGACCGTCGTCGCCGCGCTTCGACCAGTGCGCGGCGAGGAACGCGGCGCGGCGCGGATCGAGCCGCGGATTGGTCTTGGTCAACCGGGCCGCAACCTCGTCGAGCGACGCGTACGGACGCAGCGCAGGCGGTTCGCGCAGTTCGTCGAGCCAGCCGCGCAGCCGGCGCGGCGCCTGTTCGGCCCGTGCGGGCGCAAGCCCGAATCCCTCGAGGTCGACCACGCGCCGCACGCGCTCCGGCCGCGCGCCCGCGTACAGGCACACGACGTTCGCACCCATGCTGTGCCCGACCAGGTTGACTTCGCCAGTCGGCGCATAGTGGTCGACGAGTGCGTCGAGATCACCCAGGTACTCGTGGAACCAGTAGTGGCCGCCGCCCTGCCGTGCTACCGGCCAGTCGGACAGGCCGAAGCCGCGCGCATCCGGCGCGATCACCTGCCAGTCGCCCGCGAGCGCATCGACGACGAACTGGAACGACGCCGCGACGTCCATCCAGCCGTGCAGCATGAAGAGCGTCGGCGCATCGGGCCGGCCCCAGCGCCGCACATGCAGCTTGACGCCGCGCACCGTGACGAAATCGGAAACAGAACTCGAGGCATTCATTGCAGCCGCCAGAAAAAAAGAATGATCGTTCGATTATAGCGACGACGCTTCCGTTCCGGCGCCCGGCAGTCGAGGCAGCGCTCTAGCGCTGGAGCGCCAGCGGCACATCAGACCGGCGCAGCGGAGGTCGGCGGGAGGCCGCCGGACGGTCGTGCGGCCAGCCGGCGACGGCTTTCGCGACCCGGGGCGGGCACGCACCCGCGCTAACCCGCCGCGGTGCCGTCCGCCGCGTCCTGCGCGGCGAGCTCGTCCAGCTCCGCCTGCTCGAAGCCCGCGGTGCGGCGCGCGTCGAAATTGAACGGACCGCGCAGCCGCGGCGCATGGTATTGCTCGGCGAGCTCGCGGTAGGCCGGCACCGGATCGCGGCCGGCCTCGTCGCACAGGTGCCGGAACCAGCGGTTCCCGATCGCGACGTGGCCGATCTCGTCGCGCAGGATCACGTCGAGGATCGCCGCCGACGCGTCGTCGCCCGCCTGCACGAGCCGCGCACGGATCGGCGGCGACGCGTCGAGCCCGCGCGCTTCGAGCGTGCGCGGCACGAGCGCCATCCGCGCGAGCACATCGGCCTTGGTCCGCTCGCACATCTCCCACAGCCCGTTGTGCGCGGGAAAATCGCCGTACGCATGCCCGAACGCGGCGAGCCGGTCGGACAGCAGCGTGAAGTGATAAGCCTCCTCGGCCGCAACCTTCAGCCAGTCCGCATAGAACGCGTCCGGCAGCCCGGCGAAGCGCCACACGGCGTCGAGCGCCAGGTTGATCGCATTGAATTCGATATGCGCGAGCGCGTGCAGCAGCACCGCGCGCCCCGCGGGCGAGCGCATGCTGCGGCGCTCGAGCTGGCGCGGCTCGACGAGCGGCGGGCGCGCCGGACGACCGGGCAGGTCGGCCGGCTCGTGCAGGTCGAGCGCCGCCGCGACCGCGGCCTGCCCGGCCAGCAGGGCATCGTACAGCGCGCGGACCTGCGCGGCCTTCGCGGCCGGCTCGGACATCCGCAGCGCGTCGAGCGCGGAGCGGCGCACGCAGAGCGGCGCAGCGGCGTGAGAAATGGGCTCCATGCTCATCAAACGGGTGACCGCCCGTGCGCATCGCGGGAGCGTATGCACGCGACGGTTTACAATAAGCGTTTGTGCCGCGACGCAATGCGCCCGGCACGCCAGACGCGCCATTCTACCGGCGCCCAACATCAAAGAGACCAGGAGACTCCGTGACGATCTACAAACTGGGCGATACGGCCCCGACGATCCACGAAAGCGTATTCGTCGCCGATACGGCGGCCATCATCGGCAAGGTCGTGCTCGAGGAAAACGCGAGCGTGTGGTTCGGCGCGACGATTCGCGGCGACAACGAGACGATCGCCGTCGGCGCCGGCAGCAATGTGCAGGAAGGCGCAGTGCTGCACACGGACCCCGGCTTTCCGCTGACGATTGCCGAAAACGTGACGATCGGGCACCAGGCGATGCTGCACGGATGCACGATCGGCGCAGGTTCGCTGATCGGGATTCAGGCGGTGGTCTTGAATGGAGCGGTAATCGGCCGCAACTGTCTGGTTGGTGCCGGCGCGGTCGTGACGGAAGGCAAGACGTTCCCGGACAACTCGCTGATTCTCGGCGCCCCGGCGAAAGTCGTGCGCGAGCTGTCGGCAGACGACATCGCGCGGCTGCGCGCAAATGCGAAGACGTACGTCGAGCGGCGTGCGCATTTCAAGGAGCAACTCGTGCGGATCGGGTGATTCGCGCGGATTTCAAGGAAGAAGAGTGAGCGACCAGTTACAGAAATTCATGTTCAATTCGGCACCGGTGCGCGGCGAGATCGTTTCGCTGCGCAACACGTGGCAAGAGGTGCTTTCCCGCCGCGACTACCCTGCCCCGGTGCGCACGGTGCTCGGCGAGATGATGGCCGCGTGTGCGCTGCTGTCCGCGAACCTGAAATTTCACGGCACCCTGATCATGCAGATCTTCGGCGACGGGCCGGTCCAGATGCTGGTCGTCCAGTGCGGCTCGGACCTGTCGATGCGGGCCACGGCCAAGTTCGCCGGCGACGCGGCGCATACGATCGGCGACGACACGAGCTTCCCGTCGCTCGTCAACGCGAGCGGCCATGGCCGTTGCGTGATCACGCTCGACCCGGCCGAGAAGCTGCCGGGCCAGCAGCCGTACCAGGGCATCGTGCCGCTCAACGGCGTCGACGGCCCGCTCGAATCGGTGTCGCAGGTGCTCGAGCACTACATGCACCACTCGGAGCAGCTCGACACGCGCCTGTGGCTCGCCGCCGATCGCGACCGTGCGGTCGGCATGCTGCTGCAGAAGCTGCCGGGCGACGGCGGCATCGTGCCGCGCAACGCCGAGACGGACGCCGACACCTGGGAGCGCGTCTGCACGCTCGGCGGCACGCTGTCCGCGCAGGAGCTGCTCGAAGTCGAACCGGAAGTCGTGTTCCGCCGGCTGTTCTGGCAGGAAAACGTGCAGCACTTCGAACCGGCCGGTACGCGCTTCCAGTGTTCGTGCTCGCGCGAGAAGGTCGGCGCGATGCTGCGCATGCTCGGCCGTGACGAAGTCGACAGCGTGATCGTCGAGCGCGGTCACGTCGAGATCCATTGCGAGTTCTGCAACCAGCGCTACGAGTTCGATCCCGTCGACGTCGCGCAGCTGTTCGCCGCGCCGGAACTCGCGACCGGCATCACGCCCGCGACCGACCAGCGTCACTGAGCCGCGCGCTCGTGCCCGCGCTGCGGGCGCGGGCGCATAATGGATGCACGAGCGTCGCACGCACGGCTCGGGCGCCGCAGGCCCGGCCTTCGGCGCAAGCCGCTTTCCGCCCGCCTCCCGCCGTCGGCGCGCTGCTGGAGAAACACATGAATCGCCCGTTCCGCACCTTCGTCCTGACCAGCGTCGCCGCCGGCACGCTGGCCCTCGCCGGCTGCGCGGTGCAGCCTCCTTCCTCGACGATCCTGAGCCGCCTGCCCGAACCGGGTGCATCCGGCGGCCAGCCGCCCGCCCTGTCGAGTGCCGAGCGCAAACGCTACGACGAGATCGACCGGCAGGTGCTGCGCGAGCAGAACGATGCCATGGCGGCCGAGGCGGCCGCGCGCGCGTGGGCGTACTACGCGCCGGCGCCCGTGACGGTCTACGGCGGCTATTACGGTGGTTGGGGAAACCGGTGGGGAACCGGCATCAGCTACGGCTACCCGGGCTGGTGGTGGTAATGCTTTACCGGGTCTATTGACGCCTGACAGGAAATAAAAAAGCGCGGTATTTCCCGCGCTTTTCCAATGATTCGAACTGCCGTGCTCAGTGATGCGCGGCCTTGCCCTTCTCGCCGCCGTGATGCCGCGACGGCCTCGCGATCGACTGCGGATTCGGCACGACCCGTACGGGCGCAGCGGACACCGCACCGCGCGTCGACGTGTTCGAAGGCGTGTTGTTCAGCGGCCCGGCCGGCGCATTCGGCGACACGAACTGCACGAACACTTCGCCGTCCTTCACCATGCCCATCTCGTAGCGCGCACGCTCCTCGATGGCCGCGGTGCCGCCTTGCAGATCCTGCACTTCGCCGGCGATCCGTTCATTGCGCAGCTTCTCGTCCGCATTCTTCTGCAACTGGTCGCCGAGTTGCTGACGCAATTCGTGCACCCGCAACCAGCCGCCGTGTCCCCACCATAGGGGGTACTGAATGAGCGCCAGCAAGGCAATCAGGACGACAGTGACAAGCCGCATGTAAGAGACGCAGATATAAGAAGCGCCGCTCCGCGCGACATGCACAGAGCGGCGTCGAGATGACGAACCCGATAGTAGCGCGTTAGCGCAGGTTATAGAAAGCCGATTTGCCCGGGTAGCTCGCGATATCGCCGAGATCTTCCTCGATACGCAGCAGCTGGTTGTACTTCGAGATGCGGTCGCTGCGCGACAGCGAACCCGTCTTGATCTGACCGGCGTTCAGGCCGACCGCGATGTCCGCGATCGTCGAATCTTCCGTTTCGCCCGAGCGGTGCGAGATCACGGCCGTGTAGCCCGCACGCTTCGCCATTTCGATCGCCGCGAACGTTTCGGTCAGCGTACCGATCTGGTTGATCTTGATGAGGATCGAGTTCGCGATGCCCTTCTCGATGCCTTCCTTCAGGATGCGCGTGTTCGTGACGAACAGGTCGTCGCCGACGAGCTGCACCTTCTTGCCGAGGCGCTCGGTCAGCAGCTTCCAGCCTTCCCAGTCGCCTTCGTGCATGCCGTCCTCGATCGACACGATCGGGAACTTGTCGGCGAGCGTCGCGAGGTAGTCGGTGAATTCGGCCGACGACAGTTGCAGGCCTTCGCCCGCGAGCTGGTACTTGCCGTCGTGGTAGAACTCGGAGGCCGCGCAGTCGAGCGCGAGCAGCACGTCTTCGCCCGCACGGTAGCCGGCCTTCTCGATCGCCTGCAGGATCGTCGACAGGCACTCGTCGTTGCTGCCGAAGTTCGGTGCGAAACCGCCTTCGTCGCCGACTGCCGTGCTCATGCCGCGGTCGCTCAGGATCTTCTTCAGTGCGTGGAACACTTCCGCGCCGCAACGCAGGGCTTCACGGAACGTCGGCTGGCTCACCGGAACGATCATGAATTCCTGAATGTCGAGGCTGTTGTTCGCGTGCGCGCCGCCGTTGACGATGTTCATCATCGGCACCGGCAGTTGCATCGCGCCCGAGCCACCGAAGTAACGGTACAGCGGCAGGCCGGCTTCTTCAGCCGCTGCCTTCGCGACGGCCATCGACACGGCCAGCATCGCGTTCGCGCCGAGGCGCGACTTGTTGTCGGTGCCGTCCAGCTCGAGCAGCGTCTTGTCGAGGAACGCCTGTTCCGACGCGTCGAGGCCCATGATGGCTTCGGAGATTTCGGTATTGATGTGCTCGACTGCCTTCAGCACGCCCTTGCCGTTGTAGCGGCCGGCTTCGCCGTCGCGCAGTTCGATCGCTTCACGCGAGCCCGTGGACGCGCCCGACGGAACCGCCGCGCGGCCCATCGTGCCCGATTCGAGCAGCACGTCGCATTCGACGGTGGGGTTGCCGCGCGAATCCAGAATCTCGCGGCCGATGATATCTACGATTGCACTCATGGGTTTCCTCTGAGAATGACGATGGATTCTTCAAACTGCGACGGCGCGCACGCCGGAACCGCTTTCGCTACAGACGCGCGAAGCCGTCGCAAGGTTCATTCGATCTTTAGTTGAAATCGTTTTCCAGGAACGGATTGCGCTTCACCGCCTGGTCGAGCGTGACGAGGGTCTCCAGCAGCGCGCCCATCCGGTTCAGCGGCACCGCGTTCGGGCCGTCCGACTTCGCTTCGGCCGGATTCGGGTGCGTCTCCATGAACAGACCCGCGACGCCCGTCGCGACCGCAGCACGCGCGAGCACCGGCACGAATTCGCGCTGGCCGCCCGAGCTGGTGCCCTGCCCGCCCGGCAGCTGCACCGAGTGGGTCGCGTCGAACACGACCGGCGCGCTCGTCTCGCGCATGATCGCGAGCGAACGCATGTCGGACACGAGGTTGTTGTAGCCGAACGAGACGCCACGCTCGCACGCCATGAAGCGGTCTTCCGACAGACCGGCTTCACGCGCCGCGTCGCGCGCCTTGTCGATCACGTTCTTCATGTCGTGCGGCGCGAGGAACTGGCCCTTCTTGATGTTGACGGGCTTGCCCGAACGCGCGCACGCGTGGATGAAGTCGGTCTGGCGGCACAGGAACGCGGGCGTCTGCAGCACGTCGACGACCGACGCGACCTGCTCGATCTCTTCGATCGAATGCACGTCGGTCAGCACCGGCAGGCCGAGCTGGCGCTTCACTTCGCCGAGGATCCGCAGCCCCTCGTCCATTCCGAGACCACGAAACGACTTGCCCGAACTGCGGTTCGCCTTGTCGTAGGACGACTTGTAGATGAACGGAACGTTCAGCTTCTCGCAGATCTCCTTCAGGCGGCCCGCTGTGTCGATCGTCATTTGCTCCGATTCGACGACGCAGGTACCCGCGATCAGGAAGAAAGGCTGGTCGAGACCGACCTCGAAATCGCACAGCTTCATGCTTACACTCCGCGCGCTTGCTTGTTGGCAAGCGAGGCTTCGACGAACGATTTGAACAGCGGATGGCCGTCACGCGGCGTGGACGTGAATTCCGGGTGGAACTGGACGCCGACGAACCACGGATGCATCGAACGCGGCAGTTCCATCATTTCCGGCAGATCCTCGCTCGGGGTACGGGCGCTGATGATAAGGCCGCCGGCTTCGAGCTGGGGCACGAAGCGGTTATTGACTTCATAACGGTGGCGATGGCGTTCGTTCACATCCTTGCCATAGATCTCTTCGGCCATCGTGCCGGGCTTGATCGGGCAGCGTTGCGAGCCGAGGCGCATCGTGCCGCCGAGGTCGGACTCCTCGGTGCGCGTCTCGACCTTGCCTTCGCGGTCGTGCCATTCGGTGATCAGCGCGACCACGCGTTCCGGCGTGTCCGGATCGAATTCCGTGCTGTTCGCCTGCTTCAGGCCGACCACATCACGCGCGAATTCGATCACCGCGAGCTGCATGCCGAGGCAGATGCCGAGGTACGGCACCTTCGACTCGCGCGCGTAGCGGATCGCCGCGATCTTGCCTTCCGTGCCGCGACGGCCGAAACCGCCCGGCACCAGCACCGCGTCGAGATGCTTCAGGCTGTCGACGCCGTTCGTCTCGATCTCTTCCGAGTCGATGTACTCGATGTTGACCTTGGTCGACGTATGCAGCGATGCGTGACGCAGCGCTTCGATCAGCGACTTGTACGACTCGGTCAGGTCGACATACTTGCCGACCATGCCGATCGTCACTTCGTGCTTCGGGTTCTCGAGCTTCTCGACGAGCTCCGACCACATGCTCAGGTCGGCGTCCTTCGGCGACAGCTTCAGTTCCTCGCAGATGATCCGGTCGAGGCCCTGGTCGTGCAGCATCTGCGGAATCTTGTAGATGCTGTCGGCGTCCCACACCGAGATCACGGCGTCTTCAGGCACGTTCGAGAACATCGAGATCTTCTTCGATTCGTCGTCGGGGATGCGGCGGTCCGCACGGCACAGCAGCACATGCGGCAGGATGCCGATCTCGCGCAGCTTCTGCACGCTGTGCTGGGTCGGCTTCGTCTTCAGCTCGCCGGCCGTCGCGACGTACGGCACGAGCGTCAGGTGCACGAAGCACGCGCTGTTACGGCCGAGGCGCAGGCTCATCTGGCGCGCGGCCTCGAGGAACGGCAGCGACTCGATGTCGCCGACCGTGCCGCCGATCTCGACGATCGCGACGTCCGGTTCGCCGCAGGTGGCCGATGCCGCCCCGCGCTCGATGAACGCCTGGATTTCGTTCGTGATGTGCGGAATCACCTGCACGGTCTTGCCGAGATAGTCGCCGCGGCGTTCCTTGCGGATCACCGATTCGTAGATCTGGCCGGTCGTGAAGTTGTTGGCCTTGCGCATCTTCGTGCTGATGAAGCGCTCATAGTGGCCGAGGTCGAGGTCGGTCTCCGCTCCGTCTTCCGTCACGAACACTTCGCCGTGCTGAAACGGGCTCATCGTGCCGGGGTCGACGTTGATGTAGGGATCGAGTTTGAGGAGGGTGACTTTCAGACCGCGCGATTCGAGGATCGCGGCGAGGGAGGCGGCGGCAATACCCTTGCCGAGGGAAGAAACTACGCCGCCGGTGACGAAAACATATTTGGTCATCGCTGGATGCTCGCGGGAAAAACGGATTATACCGTAAAGCCCGCCCTTCTCTCAGCATTAGACGCGATGATCCCGCCCTTTCGCGCTGTGCCGCACCAGCCGTGCGCGCCACGGGGCAAACTGGCTTGCCGGCCGGTGCAACCGCCCACGCCGGACGCGGTGCACCGGGCGATACGTCACGCGCGTTTCGCGTGCGGCACACTGTCACGCGGCACGCCGCCCTCCGCCGCTTTCAGCGAATTCAGCATCCGCTGCAATGCGCGGGCCGTCTCGATCGGCCGCTCCATCGGGAACAGGTGGCTGCCCTCGAGCCATTCGATGCGCCCACGCGCCGCGCGCCGCGTCGCGTCCAGCCCGACCTGCCGCACTTCGCGCGAGCGCGTGCCGGCGAGAAAGCCGAGCGGAACCGGCGCGCCGTGCGCGAGCCGCGGGCCGAGCGTGTGCGGCAACGTCCGGTAGATCAGGTATTCGACCTGGCGGTCGAAGGCGAGCGCGCGTTCGCCGTCGGCGCCCGCCTGCGGAATGCCGTAGTCGATGTAGTCGGACAGCATCCGCTCGTCCCAGCGCGCGAACGCGGGTTTCCCGTGGAAATGCCGCCAGACTTCGTCGCGGCTCACCCAGCGCGTGCGCCGGTTGCGCGTCGCGGCGGCCGGCGACAGCCGTTCGTCGAGCCCGGCCCACTGGCTCGCGCGCAATGCGCCGGCGCGCCATCCCGCGATGATCGGCGAATCGATCATCACCACGCCGCGCACCCATTGCGGCTTTTTCAGCGCGGCCATCAGCGACAGGTAACCGCCGAGCGAGTGGCCGACGAGCCAGACCGGGCGCTCGTAGCGGCTGCCGATGTCGTCGAGCAGTTGCTCGACGAGATGCGGCCAGTCGCGCGTCACCGGGTAGCGGCGGTCATGACCGATCCGTTCGATGTAGCGCAGATCGTAGTCGTCTGCCAGCTCGGCGAAGATCGTCCGGTACGTCGATGCCGGAAAGCCGTTCGCATGCGAGAAGTGGAGGATGTCCTTCAAACGCCGTTGTCTCCTTTGTCGGCGGGAGTTAGTGCTTTAGCACTTACTCCCGCCCCATGCTTCGCGGTCGACGAGAGTTAGTGCTTTAGCACTTACTCTCGCCCCATGCTTCGCGGTCGGCGGGAGTGGGTGCTTCGGCACTTGCGCTGCTCCCGTGCTTCATTTTCTGCCGGGGCCGTGCTTCGGCACTTTACGCCGGCCCCGCGTTTTCTTGCCTGATACGCCGGCCCTCGCCGCGCTCACCGGTCCATCCAGTACCGGCGCCGCTCGTCGCGATAACGCACGAATGCGAACCCGCCATCGGCCGGCGCGACGTCGAACCGGATGGCGCCGTCGCGATCGGTGCGCGGCAGCGGAATCCCGCGCGCCTCGTAACGTGCGAGGACGCTCCGGTGCGGATGCCCGAAACGATTGCGATAGCCTACAGGAAATACCGCGACGCGCGGCCCGACCGAATCGAGGAAAGGCTCGATCGACGACGTGCGGCTACCGTGGTGCGGCACGACCAGGATCTGGGCGGCCAGCGCGTCGCGCGCGGCGCTCACGAGCTGGCGCTCGGCGGGTGCTTCGATGTCGCCCGTCAGCAGCGCGGACGTTCCGCCCGCATCGATGCGCAGCACGCATGACTGCCCGTTCGCCGGACCCGTATCCGGGCCGCCCGACGGCCACAGCATCGTGAACGCGACGCCATCCCAGGTCCAGCGCTGCCCGGCCGCGCACGGCAGCCGGTCGGCGACGCCGGCGGCCGTCGCATCGCGCCACAGTCCGCTCTTCGGCGGAATGCCCGCCAGCAGCTGGCGCACGTCGGCAGCCGCATAGACGGCCGGTGCGCCGCCCGTGTGATCGGCGTGCGCGTGACTGAGCACGAGCGAATCGATCACCGCGATGCCACGCGAGCGCAATGCCGGCGCGACGATCCGCGCACCGGCGTGCGTCGACTCCGCGCCCGGCCCCGCATCGAACAGCAAGGTCCGCCGCGCGGTCTCCACCAGCACCGACGTGCCCTGCCCGACGTCGAGCACGGTCAGACGGAACCCGCCCGGCGGCGGCGCATCGGCTGCCGGCGCGACGAGCGGCAGCCACGTGAGCGGCGCCGCCCAGCGCAGCGGCCAGCCGCGCGGCATCAGCGCCCACACGGCACCCACGCAGGCCAGCGCGAGCACCGGCCAGTCGGGCATGCGCAGCCAGAACACGCCGGCCGGCCAGTCGGCGAGGTGCCCGAGCAACGTCATCATCGGTTCGAGCGCCGCGTGCGCGAGCCGGAACGCATACGCATCGAGCGGCGCGGGCAGCGCGATGCCGGCCAGCACGACCGGCGTCACGACCGAGCTGACCCACGGAATCGCGAATGCATTGCCGAACGGGCCCGACAACGAAATCTGCGCGAACCACGCGGCCGTGAGCGGCGCGAGACCGATCGTCACCGCGTACTGCACGCGCGTAGCCTCGGCGAGACGACGTCCCACGCGCATGCCCCACGCGCGCAACCGGCCCGACAGGCCGGCCGCGCCGCCACCCTCGTCGCCTTCCGCATCCGCCTCCCGCACCGCGCGCCAGCCAGCAACCGCCAGCAGGATCACGGCGACTGCACCGAACGACAGCCAGAACCCGGCCGACAGCACCGCCCACGGATCGGCGAGCAGCACGCAGCCGAGCGCCGCACACAGCACCGCCGACGTCGGCACGCTGCGTCCGGCCAGATACGCGATGCCGCCGCCCGCGATCATCCACCACGCGCGCTGCGCCGGCACGTTGAAGCCCGCGAGCGCCGCATAACCAGCCGCGGCTACCAGGGCGGCAAGCGCGGCCGCGTACTGCGCGGGCAACACGAGCGGCGCGGCCCGCGCGCGCCAGCGCAGCCGGCGCCAGACCATCGACACGAGCCCGCCCGCCATCGCGCCGACCAGCCCGACATGCAGGCCGGAAATCGCGACCAGGTGACTCGTGCCGGTGTTGCGCAGGACGCGCCAGTCGTCGTCGCCGATGCCCGACTGGTCGCCGATCGCCAGCGCGGCGACGATGCCGCGATGCGCAGCGTCGACACCGAGCGTCGCGCCGATACGGGCCCGCAACGTGTCGCGCAGCCGATCGATCGACGCACGCCATCCCGCTGCGCGCGCGTCGAGCAATGCCGCCCGCCGTGGTGCGCTGACATAACCGATTGCACGAATGCCCGCCGCGAGCCATGCCGCCTCGCTGTCGCGCACGCCGGGATTGGCCTCGGCATGCGGGCGCTTCAGGCGCACGACGAAACGCCAGCGCTGCGCGGCGCGCAGGTCGGGAAGCGCTTCGCGTGTCGTGGGCCCGCCGTACGTGCGCCACGACAGCCGGATCAACGGCGGAAAGCGGGCCAGCCCCGCATCGTTCGACTCGACCGCGAACAGCAGCCGCGCGCCGCTCTCGTCGACGACGGGCAGCCCCCTGATCACGCCGGTGACGACGATGTCGCGCCCTTCCCATTCCGCCGGCAAGCTGTCGCCCAACCGCCATTCGGCGCGCACGGCCGCGTAGCCGAATCCCGCGGCGCAGGCCGCGAGCGCGCACAACATCCAGCCGAGTGCGGCCGTCGTACGCGTACGCCGTCGGCGCATGCACCACGCACCCAGCGCCGCGCATCCGGCTAGCATGGCCGCCCCGGCCAACCATGCGATCGCACCCGGCAACGCCGCCTGCCGCTGCAGCACGACGACGCCGAGCGCGAACGCGATCCACCCCACGCGCATTCCACCCCCTCGTCGACCTGGCGCCGCGATGACGAATGCGGCACCTTCCGGCAACGATTATGCGGACGAAAGTGCGAGTCGCGGCAGCGCGGCGAGCGCGTTAGCCGAAGTGCATAGGGACACTGCGCCGGCGTCGAGCCCGCGCAGTTCGGCGAGCACGTCGCCGATGCGCGGCACCTGGTCGGGCGTGTTGCGGGACTTGTACGCCCATTCGGGTGCGATGTCGGGTGCGTCGGTCTCGACGACGAGCGCGTCGAGAGGTAGCTCCGTGGCAAGCCGGCGGATCTGCAGCGCACGCGTGAACGTCACGTTGCCGCCGAAGCCGAGATGCAGCCCTTGCGCCAGATACGCTTCGGCCTGCTGGAAACTGCCGTTGAACGCATGCGCGATGCCGCGCCGCACGCCGAAACGGCGCAGCCCGGCGAGCACGCGGTCCTGCGACTTGCGCACGTGACACAGCACCGGCAGGTCGAATTCGCGCGCGAGCTTGAGCTGCCCCTGGTAGAAGAACTGCTGCCGCGCTTCGTCGAGCCCCGGCACGAAGTAGTCGAGGCCAATCTCGCCGATCGCGACGAAGCGCGGATCGTCGAGGCTCGCCTCGATCTCCATGCGCAGCCGGTCGAGATCCTCGTCGCGTGCTTGCGGCGTGTACATCGGGTGGATGCCGAGCGCATAGACCGCGCCCGGCGTGCGCTGCGCCAGTTCGCGCACCGTCGTGAAATTGTCGCGCCCGATGCTCGGGATCACGATGCGCGACACGCCGGCCGCTTGCGCCGCCTGCGCGACCGCGTCACGGTCGGCGTCGAACTCGGCCGCATCGAGATGGCAATGCGTATCGATCCACATGTCGGTTTTCCTGCGCCCTCGCCGCCGCGCCGCGATTCACCCGGCGGCACGGCGGGGACGTTCGTTCACACCGGCAGCGCCGGCTCCTCGTGCAGCACGCCGTCGCGCAAGCGCATGATGCGATCGCAGCGGGCGGCCAGTTCGGGATCGTGCGTGACGATCACGAAGCTCGTTTCGAGCGTCTCGGACAATTCGAGCATCAGGTTGAACACCGTATCGGCCGTCGTCCCGTCGAGGTTGCCGGTCGGTTCGTCGGCGAGCACGCACGCCGGCTTCGTCACCAGCGCACGCGCGATCGCGACGCGCTGCCGCTCGCCGCCCGACAGCTCGCCCGGCCGGTGCTTCGCACGCGGACCGAGACCGACCCGTTCGAGCATCGCCTGCGCCTGTTCGCGCGCGTCCTCGGTCGTCATCCGGCGGATGCGCAGCGGCATCGCGACGTTGTCGAGCGCAGTGAACTCCGGCAGCAGGTGATGGAACTGGTAGACGAAACCGAGCGCGCGGTTGCGCAACTCGTTGCGCTCGCGCTCGGCCAGCTGCGTAAACGGCTTGCCGAGCAGCGACACTTCGCCCGCGCTCGGTTCGTCGAGGCCACCCAGCACGTGCAGCAGCGTGCTCTTGCCGGAGCCCGACGCACCGACGACCGCGAGCTTCTCGCCGCGCCGCACCGTCAACTCGGTGTTGTTGAGCACCTGCACGTTGAAGCCGCCCTGCACGAACGCCTTCGTGACCCCGCGCGCCTGAAGCACGTATTCCTGCATACCTGCCGAATCCTGTCTGATGGGTTGTCGTGAATCCGCGAATGCGGTCGCGCGGTCATTCATAGCGAAGCGCCTCCGCCGGCTTCACCTTCGCGCCGCGCCAGCTCGGATAGAGCGTCGCGACGGCCGACAGCACGAACGCGATCAGGCCGATCCTGATCACGTCGCTCGCGACGAGTTCGGACGGCAGCTCGCTGATGAAGTACACCGACGGCGGCAGGAACTGCACGCCGAACAGATGCTCGATCATCGGGATCAGCCACGGGATGCTCCACGCGATCAGGCAGCCGAGCGCGACGCCAGTCGCGGTGCCGACGAATCCGATCGTCACGCCCTGCACGACGAAGATCTTCATGATCGACCCCGGCTGCGCGCCGAGCGTGCGCAGGATCGCGATGTCGGCCTGCTTGTTGGTCACCGTCATCACGAGCGACGACACGAGGTTGAACGCGGCCACCGCGATGATCAGCGTGAGGATGATGAACATCATCCGCTTCTCGATCTGCACGGCCGAGAACCAGGTCTTGTTCTGCTGGGTCCAGTCGCGGATGTACAGACTGCCCGACAGCGTATGCGACAGCTCGACCGCAACCTGCGGCGCCTTCTGCATGTCGGCGAGCCGCAGCCGCACGCCGGTCGGCGCGGACATCCGGAACAGCGCCTCGGCATCGCGGATGTTGATCATCGCGAGCGTGCTGTCGTATTCGTAGTGGCCCGACTCGAACACGCCGACGACCGTGAACTGCTTGAGCCGCGGCATCATCCCGGCCGGCGTGATCGTGCCTTCGGGCGCGACGAGCGTGACCTTGTCGCCGACCGTCACGCCGAGGTTGCCGGCGAGCGCGTCGCCGAGCACGATGCCGAACTGGCCGGGCACGAGCGCGGCGAGCTGGCCCGCCTTCATGTCCTTGCCGATGTCCGACACCTGCGGTTCGAGCGACGGCTCGACGCCGCGCAGCATCACGCCGCTCACCGCGTCCTGGCGCGTGAGCAGCGCCTGCGCGTCGACGTACGGCGCCGCGCCGATCACCGACGAATTGCGGCGCGCTTCCTGTGCGGTCAGTTGCCAGTCGGGCATCGAGCCGGTCGGCGAGAACACCTCGACGTGCGCGAGCACCGACAGCATGCGGTCGCGCACTTCCTTCTGGAAGCCGTTCATCACCGACAGCACGACGATCAGCGCCGCGACGCCGAGCGCGATCCCGAGCATCGACACGAGCGCGATGAAGGAAATGAAGCCGTTGCCGGTCGTGCGTTTGCCGGCGCGCGTGTAGCGCCAGCCGATCTGCCATTCATACGGAAGTTTCAAGCGAATCCTTTCTGCTGGTTACGGCGGGAATGGCGGCCCGCGGCCGGACCGATGCCCGGCGGCGGCCGGCCGCCCGGGCGCGGTCGAAAAAACGGTCGCCGGACGCGATCGGGCCGTCGGCCGGCCCGATCACGCGCGCAGTTTGCCATACAATGCGCACCATCATGCACGACCGACGCCTCCATTTTCTCGTTCCGTTCGCGCTGCCGTCGGCGGCCGATGCGGCCTCGTCCCTGCACACGCTGGACAGCCCCGCGCTCGAAAAGTTGCTCGCCCGCGCCAGCCTCGTCGAGCGCGTGGCCGGCGAGGACTTCCAGCGCACGCTGCCGCACGAGCGCTGGCTGGCCCGCCAGTTCGGCGCGACCCAGGGCAACGCCGCCGACGAGGCACCGCTCGCGCCCTACATGCTGCTGGCGGACGGCGGCACCCCCGGCACGCGGGCCTGGGCCTGCGTCGAACCCGTGCACGTCGAAATCGCGCACGATCACCTCGTGCTGGTCGATCCGGCCAGCCTCGCGCTCAACGACGGCGACGCGGCCGCGTTGCTGGCGGTCGCGCGCCCGCTGATCGAGGAGCTCGGCGTGCGGCTGGAAGCGCCGCAGCCGACGCGCTGGTACCTGTCGAGCGAGCAGCTCGCCCGCCTCGCGGGCGCCGCGCCGCTGCGCGCGAGCGGCCGCAACATCGAGATCTGGCTGCCGCACGAGGCACACACCGGCGAACGCTCGCGGATGTGGATGAAGCTGCAGAACGAAGTGCAGATGGCCTGGTTCCAGCACCCAGTCAACGAAGCGCGCGAGGCGCGCGGGTTGCCGGCCGTCAATTCGATCTGGTTCCACGCGCAAGGCACGCTGAAGCCGGTCGGCAAGCCGTTCGAGCGCGTGCTGTCCGCGTCGCCCGCCGCGCTCGGCCTCGCGCGCGCCGCGCAGGCCGACGCGGGTGCCGCGCCAGCCGCATTCGACGCACTGCCCGCCGCCGCCGGCGCCACGCTGGTCGAGCTGCCGGCGCTGACCGCCCCGTTCATCGAACAGGACTGGGCACGCTGGCACGACGCGCTCGCCGCTCTCGAGCGCGACTGGTTCGCCCCGTCCCTCGCCGCACTGCAGAACGGCGAGCTGGCACGGATCGATTTCACGCTGTGCGGCGACACGAGCTCCGTGACACTGCACGCGACGCGCGGCGACCTGCGCAAGTTCTGGCGCCGCCGCGCGCTGGCGTCCCTGTTCGAATAACCAGACCTGTATGACCCGGATCGTTACCCGCCCCGTCGCGCCCGCCGACGCCGAAGCGCTCGCGCGCCACGGCCTGCATCCCGTTCTCGCGCGCCTGTACGCGTCGCGCGGCGTGCAGTCCCCGACCGACATCGAGACCGCGCTCGCGCGCCTCGTCCCACCCACCGAACTGAAAGGCTGTGCGGACGCCGCGTCGCTGCTCGCCGACGCGATCGCCGACAAGCGGCGCCTGCTGGTCGTCGCCGACTACGACTGCGACGGCGCGACCGCCTGTGCGGTCGCGGTGCGCGGCCTGCGGATGTTCGGCGCGCAGATCGACTACCTGGTGCCGAACCGCTTCGAATACGGCTATGGCCTCACGCCCGAGATCGTCGAGCTCGCGGCCGCACGCAAGCCCGACCTGCTGATCACCGTCGACAACGGGATCGCCAGCGTCGCGGGCGTCGAAGCCGCGAATGCGCGCGGCATCGACGTGCTCGTGACCGATCACCACCTGCCCGGCGACGCGCTGCCCGCCGCGCGTGCGATCGTCAACCCGAACCAGCCCGGCTGCGCATTCCCGAGCAAGCACATCGCCGGCGTCGGCGTGATGTTCTACGTGCTGCTCGCGCTGCGCGCCGAGTTGCGCCGCCGCGGCGCGTTCGCGAGCAAGGAGGCCGAACCGCGCCTCGACGGGCTGCTCGACCTCGTCGCGCTCGGCACCGTCGCCGACGTGGTGCGGCTCGACGGCAACAACCGCGTACTCGTCGCGCAGGGGCTGCAACGCATCCGCAACGGCCGCATGCAACCGGGCATCGCCGCGCTGTTTCGCGCCGCGGGCCGCGAGGCGCGTACCGCGTCGGGCTTCGACCTCGGTTTCGGCCTCGGCCCGCGCCTGAACGCCGCCGGGCGGCTCTCCGACATGTCGCTCGGCATCGAATGCCTGATCACCGACGACATCGGCCGCGCATGGGACCTCGCGCAGCAGCTCGACGTGATGAACCGCGAGCGCCGCGAGATCGAGGCCGGCATGCAGCAACAGGCGCTCGCCGACCTCGCCGACGTCGATCCGGCCGACGGATGCACGATCACGCTGTTCAATCCCGAGTGGCACCAGGGCGTGATCGGCATCGTCGCCGGGCGGCTCAAGGAGAAATTCCACCGCCCGTCGTTCACGTTCGCCCACGCGGACGAAGCCGGCACGCGGGTCAAGGGCTCGGGCCGATCGATCCCCGGCTTCCACCTGCGCGATGCGCTCGATCTGGTGTCGAAGCGCGAGCCCGACCTGATCGTCGCGTTCGGCGGCCACGCGATGGCGGCCGGCCTCACGCTCGACACCGACAACGTGCCGCGCTTCGCGGCCGCGTTCGAGGCCGTTGCGCGCGAGTGGCTGTCCGACGACGCGCTGGCGCGTGTGATCGAGACCGACGGCGAACTCGAGGAAGCGTATTTCACGCCGCAGTTCGTCGGGCTGCTCGACGAAGCCGTCTGGGGCCAGGGCTTTCCGGCCCCGCTTTTCTCCGGCGAATTCGACGTCGTATCGCAGTCGCTCGTCAAGGAAAAGCACCTGAAGCTGCAACTGGCGCGCGGCCGCCAGCGCTTCAACGCGATCTGGTTCAACCACACCGAGCCGCTGCCGGCGAGCGCGCTGATCGCGTACCGCCTCGTGGCCGACACGTGGAACGGCGTGACGCGCGTCCAGCTGATCGTCGAGCACGCGGCCGGCTGAGCGCCAAGCGCCCGGCCACCCGGCCCGCGGCGCTCGCGGGCCGCATGCGCGCCGCGCCGGACGGGGCCGCGGCGCGCATGCAAGCACACTCCGCGTCACCGGGACACCCCGCCGATCGGCTATAATTCCGCTTTTTTACGAAGCAAGAATAGCGAACGATCATGGAAGCGGAACGTCTCAACGCGATCGAAAGCTCCCTGCTCGACCTGCGCAACCGCGCGGGCGAGCTTCGGGGGTATCTTTGACTACGACGCCAAAGCTGCGCGTCTGACCGAAGTCAACAAGGAACTCGAAGACCCGAACGTCTGGAACGATTCGAAGAACGCCCAGGCGCTCGGTCGCGAGAAGAAGCTGCTCGAAGGCGTCGTCATGACGCTCACCGCGCTCGATAGCGACCTGCGCGATGCACTCGACCTGTTCGAGCTGGCGCGCGAGGAAGGCGACGAAGACACCCTCGTCGCGTCGGAAGACGACGCCGCGAAGCTCGAGGCGCGCGTCGGCGACATCGAGTTCCGCCGGATGTTCTCGAACCCGGCCGACCCGAACAACTGCTTCATCGACATCCAGGCCGGCGCCGGCGGCACCGAGGCATGCGACTGGGCATCGATGCTGCTGCGCCAGTACCTGCGCTACTGCGAGCGCAAGGGCTTCAAGGCCGAGGTGCTGGAAGAATCCGACGGCGACGTCGCCGGCATCAAGAACGCGACGGTCAAGGTCTCGGGCGAATACGCATACGGCTTCCTGCGCACCGAAACGGGCATCCACCGCCTCGTGCGCAAGTCGCCGTTCGACTCGTCGGGCGGCCGCCACACGTCGTTCTCGTCGGTGTTCGTCTATCCGGAAATCGACGACTCGATCGAAGTCGAGATCAACCCGGCCGACCTGCGCATCGACACGTACCGCGCATCGGGCGCGGGCGGTCAGCACATCAACAAGACCGACTCCGCGGTGCGGATCACGCACATGCCGACCGGCATCGTCGTGCAGTGCCAGAACGACCGCTCGCAGCACCGCAACCGCGCCGAAGCAATGGCGATGCTGAAATCGCGCCTGTACGAAGTCGAAATGCGCAAGCGCCAGGCCGAACAGGACAAGCTCGAATCGAGCAAGACCGATGTGGGCTGGGGTCACCAGATCCGTTCTTACGTGCTCGACCAGAGCCGCGTGAAAGACCTGCGCACGAACGTCGAAATGAGCAACACGAGAGCTGTCCTCGACGGCGATCTCGACGACTTCATCAGCGCGAGCCTCAAACAGGGCGTGTAAGCGCCGCGGCGCGGCCCCTCCGGTCGCGCCGCCCCTCCCGTTGCGTCGCCGCACCCACTCCGAATTCCGACCATCATGACCGAACCGACCCAAACGCAGCCCGCCGTCGCGGCGGACGAAAACCAGATCATCGCCGAGCGCCGCGAGAAGCTGCGCGCCTTGCGCGAGCAAGGCATCGCCTATCCGAACGATTTCCGGCCGACGCATCACGCCGCCGATCTCCAGGTGAAATTCGCCGACTCGGACAAGGCCGCGCTCGAAGCGAACCCGGTCGAGGTGTCGGTCGCCGGCCGCATGATGCTCAAGCGCGTGATGGGCAAGGCGAGCTTCGCGACGGTGCAGGACGGCTCGGGCCAGATCCAGTTCTTCGTGACGCCGAACGACGTCGGCGCGGAAACCTACGACGCATTCAAGAAGTGGGACCTCGGCGACATCGTCGCCGCCCGCGGCGTGCTGTTCCGCACCAACAAGGGCGAGCTGTCGGTCCAGTGCAAGGAGTTGCGCCTGCTGTCGAAGGCGCTGCGTCCGCTGCCGGACAAGTTCCACGGCCTCGCTGACCAGGAAATGCGCTATCGCCAGCGCTACGTCGACCTGATCGTCACGCCGGAAACACGCGACACGTTCCGCGCGCGCACCAAGACCATCGCGTCGATCCGCAAGTTCATGGACAACGCCGAGTTCATGGAAGTCGAAACGCCGATGCTGCACCCGATCCCGGGCGGCGCCGCGGCCAAGCCGTTCGTCACGCATCACAACGCGCTCGACATGCAGATGTTCCTGCGCATCGCGCCGGAGCTGTACCTGAAGCGCCTGATCGTCGGCGGTTTCGAACGCGTGTTCGAGATCAACCGCAACTTCCGGAATGAAGGCGTGTCGCCGCGCCACAACCCGGAATTCACGATGATGGAGTTCTACGCCGCGTACACCGATTACCGCTGGCTGATGGATTTCACCGAACAGCTGATCCGCCAGGCGGCGATCGATGCGCTCGGCACCGCGACGATCCAGTACCAGGGCCGTGAGCTCGATCTCGCGAAGCCGTTCCACCGCCTGACGATCACGCAGGCGATCCAGAAGTACGCGCCGCAGTACACCGACGGCCAGCTGTCGGACGACGCATTCCTGCGCAGCGAACTGAAGCGCCTCGGCGTCGACGTGTCGCAGCCGGCCTTCCTGAACGCCGGCATCGGCGCGCTGCAACTCGCGCTGTTCGAGGAAACCGCCGAATCGCAGCTGTGGGAGCCGACCTACATCATCGACTACCCGGTGGAAGTGTCGCCGCTCGCACGCGCATCGGATACGGTGCCGGGCATCACCGAGCGTTTCGAGCTGTTCATGACGGGCCGCGAAATCGCGAACGGCTTCTCCGAGCTAAACGATCCGGAAGACCAGGCCGCCCGCTTCAAGAAGCAGGTCGAGCAAAAGGACGCCGGCGACGAGGAAGCCATGTTCTTCGACGCCGACTATATCCGCGCGCTCGAGCACGGGATGCCGCCGACGGGCGGTTGCGGGATCGGTATCGACCGTCTCGTGATGCTGCTGACCGACAGCCCGACGATCCGCGACGTGCTGCTGTTCCCGCACCTGCGCCGCGAAGACTGACGGCCGCGCATGCGTGTGCGCCGCGCCCCGCGGCGCGCACGCGTCGGCTTTGTAACCACGCGTAAATCCCGCCTGCCGGCGTCCGACGGCTTTCGATCCTCCCCCCGTTTTACTCCCTTGCCGCAACGGCCTTCCCCGGGTTTTCCCGAGCGCGCTCGCCGGTCCCCCGCTGCAATTCGTTACACCTTGATACGGCGCGGCCCGCGCCCGTGGACGACACTCCTGTTGCGTCACCACGCATGACCACGGGACCAGAACGCGGCGCCGGAACGCCAAGTCTGCTCGCTCCCGAAGCGTGGGATCCGACCCGCACCAACGTGCGGCCGGATCGACACCGGAGAAAAAAATGGACAACCAGAATCAGACCACGCCGCAAAAGCAACGCCTCCACCCGCTCATCGCGACCGCAGCAGGCGCCGTCATCGTCGCCAGCCTCGCGGCGACAGCCGCGATCACGGGCATTTTCCCGAAGGCAAGCAGCAACAACGCGCAGAACGGCCAGACCCAGGCCGCGCTGATTGCGTCTCAGCCGGCCGTCGACACGGCCGCCGCGGCCAGCGCCGCGCTTGCCGCGCAGGCGCAGCAGCAGGCGGCCGAACAGGCCGCGCAGCAGAACGCTGCTGCCGAGAAGGCGGCGGCTGAGAAGGCAGCGGCTGAGAAGGCAGCTGCCGCACAAGCCGAACCGAAGCCCGCGCCGCGCCCGGCGGCAACGCACCACCGCCATCCGCCGGCACCGCAGCCGCCGCAATATGCGCAGCAGCCGTCCGCCCCCGCGCAGCCGACCTATTGCCAGACCTGCGGCACGGTCGTCGGGATTACGCAGACTCGCACGCCGGGCCAGAGCTCGGGGATCGGCGCGGTCGGCGGCGCAGCGGCCGGCGGCCTGCTCGGCAACCAGTTCGGTCACGGCAACGGCCGCACCGCGATGACGATCATCGGCGCGCTCGGCGGCGGTCTGGCCGGCAACCAGGTCGAGAAGCAGGTGCGTGCGGAAACGGACTACCAGGTGCAGGTACAGATGGAAAGCGGCGCGACGCGCACGTTCACGTACCACAACCCGCCGCCGTTCGGCCAGGGTCAGCGCGTCCGTGTCGAGAACGGCACGCTGGTCGGCTCGTAACGCGCAACGGATGACGCATCGCCGGGGCCATCCGTCGACGGGCGACCCCGGCAGCGCGCCGGAAACGAAAAAGGCTCGTGACGCATCACGAGCCTTTTCTTGTTACGGGAGCAGCGCGGCGCGAGTGCCGGCGCGAACCTCAGTCCTCGTCGTCGAAGTCGGATTCGTCGATCCAGTGGGCCTGGATCGCTTCGAGGATCTTCTCGCCCGAGTGGCCAGGATCGTCGGTGAAGCCGTCGAGCTCGAGGACCCACTGGCGCAGGTCGACGAAATTGATCCGCTGCGGATCGACGTCCGGATGCTTGTCTGCCAGCGCGATGGCGATTTCGCGCGAATCGGTCCATTTCATGGCCTGCTCTCCCGTGTACGTGGCGGGTCCGCAGGGCGGAATGCACGCGATCCGCGCCGCCCGACCCGCCGGTCCGTCAGTGATTTTCCTTCGCGTGGTTGATCGAGTACTTCGGGATCTCGACCACCAGGTCCGACTCTTCCGTCACGATTGCCTGGCACGACAGGCGAGACGTCGGCTCGAGGCCCCACGCCTTGTCGAGCAGGTCGTCCTCGTCCTCCTCGGACGGCTCGAGATCGTTGAAGCCCTCGCGGATCACCACGTGGCAGGTCGTGCATGCGCACGACTTCTCGCATGCATGCTCGATTTCGATCCCGTGGTCGAGCAGGTTGTCGCAAATACTCTTGCCGGGCGTCGCGTCGATCACTGCGCCGTCCGGGCACAGTTCGACGTGAGGCAGCACCACCAGTTGAGGCATGTCCGTTCCGTCAGTCAGGGTGCGGCGGCTGGCGCCGCACGGTTCAATATCGCGCGGGCCGTCGCCGGCCCGCGTGCAGTTCGTTCAGATCTCGTCGAGCCGCCGGCCCGCCAGCGCGCGCTTGATGCTCTTGTCCATCCGGCGCGCTGCGAATTCGTCGGTGCCGTCGGCCAGCGTCTTGGTCGCGGCTTCGATCGCGTCCGTGTCGTCGCCCCGTGCGATCGTGCGCAGCGCCGCGACGAGCGCGTCGACCTGCGTGCGCTCGGCGTCATCGAGCAATTCGCCGTCGGCCGCCAGCGCCGCCTGCGTCGCCTCGATCATCCGTTCGGCCTCGACCTGCGCTTCGCGCAGCGCGCGTGCCCGCATGTCGATCTCGGCGGTCTTGAAGCTGTCCTCGAGCATCTTCGCGATGTCGTCGTCGGCCAGGCCGTACGACGGCTTCACGACGACCGATGCCTCGACGCCCGAATGCTGCTCACGTGCGAACACCGACAACAGCCCGTCCGCATCGACCTGATAGGTCACGCGGATCCGCGCCGCACCCGCCGTCATCGGCGGGATGCCGCGCAACTCGAAGCGTGCAAGCGACCGGCAGTCGGCAACGAGCTCGCGCTCGCCCTGCACGACGTGGATCGCCATCGCGGTCTGGCCGTCCTTGAAGGTCGTGAATTCCTGCGCACGCGCGATCGGAATCGTCGAGTTGCGCGGAATGATCTTCTCGACCAGGCCGCCCATCGTCTCGACGCCGAGCGACAGCGGAATCACGTCGAGCAGCAGCCAGTCGTCGCCGCTGCCGCGATTGCCCGCGAGCAGGTCGGCCTGAATCGCCGCGCCGAGCGCGACGACCTGATCCGGATCGAGATTGACGAGCGGCGGCTGGCCGAAATGCTTCGCGACCGCCTCGCGGATCACCGGCATGCGCGTCGCGCCGCCGACGAGCACGACCCCCTTGATGTCGGCCGGGCTCACCTGCGCGTCGCGCAATGCCTTGCGGGTCGGCGTCAGCGTGCGCTGCACGAGCGGCTCGACGAGCGACTCGAACGTGTCGTGCGAGATCGTCTGTACGAGATGCGCACCGTTCGACAGCATCACGTCGAGCGACGCCTGGGGCGCGGACGACAGCGCTTCCTTCAGCACCCGCACGCGGTCGAGCAGCAGGCGCACATCCTCGGGCGCGAGCGCCTTCGCGTCGATGCCGGCCTGCGCGAGCACGTGGCCGAACAGCGCGTGGTCGAAATCGTCGCCGCCGAGCGCGGAATCGCCACCCGCAGCCAGCACTTCGAACACGCCCTTCGTCAGCTTCAGGATCGACAGGTCGAACGTGCCGCCGCCGAGGTCGTACACCGCGTAGAGGCCTTCGGCAGCGTTGTCGAGACCGTAGGCGATCGCCGCCGCAGTCGGTTCGTTCAGCAGGCGCAGCACGTTGAGGCCCGCGAGACGCGCGGCGTCCTTGGTCGCCTGGCGCTGCGCATCGTCGAAATACGCGGGCACCGTGATCACCGCGCCGACCAGTTCGTCGCCGAGCGTGTCTTCCGCGCGGTAACGCAGCGTCGCGAGAATCTCGGCCGAGACTTCGACCGGGCTCTTCACGCCGTCGATCGTGCGGATCTGCACCATACCCGGCGCGTCGACGAATTCGTACGGCGCGTTCGCCGCGCCTTCGACCTCGGCCTTGCCGCGGCCCATGAAGCGCTTGACCGACACGATCGTGTTGCGCGGATCGGTCGCCGCCTGATCCTTGGCCTCGTGGCCGATGCGGCGGCCGCCCTTCTCGAGATAACGGACCACCGACGGCAGCAGCGCACGGCCCGCTTCGTCCGGCAGCACTTCGGGCACGCTGTTGCGCACCGCCGCGACGAGCGAGTTCGTCGTGCCGAGATCGATCCCGACAGCGAGTCGCCGCTGGTGCGGCGCCGGCGCCATGCCCGGTTCGGAAATTTGCAGTAAAGCCATCTTGGTTCGTTCGGGCGCTCGGCCCGTTTGCTGCGCGTGCCGCGAGGCACGCGGTTAAGTTTCGAGGCGCTCGATCTGCGCGCCCACTTCCGACGCGACCCGTTCGATGAACATCAACTGGCGCACGGCCTCGGCGGCGGCCTGGTCGGCCGCGCTGTCGAGCAGCGTGCCGAGGCGCTCGAGGCGGACGCGCTTTTCGTCGCGCAGTTCGGCGAGCAGTGCATCGAGCGCGCCGACGTTGCGGGCCGCCGCGGCATCCTCGATGCCTTCGCGCCACTCTATCTGCTGCATCAGGAACGCGGGCTCCATCGCGGTGTTGTTTTCAGCACCGATGTCGACGCCGCGCAGCGTCAGCAGATAGGTCGCGCGCTTCAGCGGATCGCGCAGCGTGCGGTACGCCTCGTTCGCGCGGGTCGCCCATTGCATCGCGATGCGCTTTTGCGCGTCGCCGGCCGCAGCGAAGCGGTCCGGGTGCACCTGCGTCTGCACCGTGCGATACGCGCTGTCGAGCGTCGCCTCGTCGAGCGCGAATTGCGCCGGCAGGTGAAACAGATCGAAGTGGCTGTCTTTCAGCGAAACCATCGTCGCGTTCAATTCCGGTTCGTCGCGCGGCAAACGCCGCACATTAAAAAGGCGGCACGTGCCGCCTCTTGCCCGCATCGCGCGGAAGCCCGCGTCACACGCGGAACGATTCGCCGCAGCCGCACTCGTCCTTCACGTTCGGGTTGTTGAACTTAAACCCTTCGTTCAGGCCTTCGCGCGCAAAGTCGAGCTCGGTGCCGTCGATGTACGCGAGGCTCTTCGGGTCGACGATGACCTTCACGCCATGGCTCTCGAACACCTGATCCTCGGGGGCCAGCTCGTCGACATACTCGAGCTTGTACGCGAGCCCCGAGCACCCGGTCGTGCGAACGCCAAGCCGCAGGCCCACACCCTTGCCGCGACGGACGAGGTATTTCTGGACGTGCTGTGCTGCTTTTTCGGTCAGTGTAATTGCCATGATGTCCTTGCCGCAGCGTGCCACGGGGGCCCGCCGCGTTCCTTCACAAGCCGCTCGATGCCGCTCAGGCCGCTGCCTGATCGCCTTCCGTGGTGTCGTGGCGCTTCTTGTAGTCGGCCACGGCTGCCTTGATCGCGTCTTCCGCGAGAATCGAGCAGTGAATCTTAACCGGCGGCAGTGCAAGCTCCTCGGCGATCTGCGTGTTCTTGATCGACAGCGCCTCGTCGAGGGTCTTGCCCTTCACCCATTCGGTCACGAGCGAGCTCGACGCGATGGCCGAACCGCAGCCGTACGTCTTGAACTTCGCGTCTTCGATCACGCCGTCCGCGCCGACGCGGATCTGCAGCTTCATCACGTCGCCGCAGGCGGGCGCGCCGACCATGCCCGTGCCGACCGCGTCGTCGTCTTTCGCGAACGAACCGACGTTACGCGGGTTTTCGTAGTGATCCAGAACCTTGTTGCTGTATGACATGACTCAGACTCCTTGACTCGTTACGTCTGCGTGCGCAAATCCGCCCGCGAATGTATTCAATGCGGTGTTTAGTGTGCGGCCCATTCGATCGTCGACAGATCGATGCCTTCCTGGTGCATTTCCCAGAGCGGCGACAGTTCGCGCAGCTTGGCGATCTTGCTGTTCAGCAGTTCGATCACGAAGTCGACGTCCTGCTCCGTCGTGAAGCGGCCGACCGTGAAGCGGATCGAGCTGTGGGCCAGTTCGTCGTTGCGGCCGAGCGCACGCAGCACGTACGACGGCTCCAGCGACGCCGACGTACACGCGGAGCCCGACGACACCGCGACGTCCTTGATCGCCATGATCAGCGACTCGCCTTCGACGAAGTTGAAACTGATGTTCAGGTTGTGCGGGACACGGTGCTCCATGTCGCCGTTCACGTACGTTTCCTCGATCTGCGACAGGCCGCGCAGCAGTTTGTCGCGCAGCATGCGCACCCGCTCGTTCTCGGTCGCCATTTCTTCACGCGCGATGCGGAACGCTTCGCCCATGCCGACGATCTGGTGCGGCGCCAGCGTGCCCGAACGCATGCCGCGCTCGTGACCGCCGCCGTGCATCTGCGCTTCGATGCGCACGCGCGGCTTGCGGCGCACGTACAGCGCGCCGATGCCCTTCGGGCCGTAGGTCTTGTGCGCCGAGAACGACATCAGGTCGACCTTCAGCTTCGCGAGGTCGATCTCGACCTTGCCGGTCGACTGTGCGGCGTCGACGTGGAACACGATGCCCTTCTCGCGGCAGATCTCACCGATCGTCTCGATGTCCTGGATCACGCCGATCTCGTTGTTCACGTGCATCACCGACACGAGGATCGTGTCCGGGCGCAGCGCAGCCTTGAACACGTCGAGGTCGATCAGGCCGTCTTCCTTCACGTCGAGATAAGTGACTTCGAAGCCGTCGCGCTCGAGCTCGCGGCAGGTGTCGAGCACGGCCTTGTGCTCGGTCTTCACCGTGATGATGTGCTTGCCCTTGCCCTTGTAGAAGTTCGCGGCACCCTTGATCGCCAGGTTGTCCGATTCCGTTGCGCCGGACGTCCAGATGATCTCGCGCGGATCCGCGTTCACGAGCGCGGCCACCTGTTCGCGTGCTTCCTCGACCGCGCGTTCCGCGTCCCAGCCGTACGCGTGGCTACGCGATGCCGGGTTGCCGAACTGCTCGCGCAGGTACGGCACCATCTTGTCGACCACGCGCGGGTCGACCGGCGTCGTCGCGCTGTAATCCATGTAGATGGGCAGGTGGAGAGTCTCTTGGGTCATCTGTCGCTCCGGGTATTCTGTGCAGGGACTATGTGTGCGTTGTGGGGTGTGCGGCGCGTTCGCGCTCACGAACTCGCGATGTTGAACACCGAATTGGGGCCGAGCGGCATCGTGCGCACCGGCTCGGCCGGCGCCGCGGCGGGCTCCGGCGCGCGCCGATCGCGCAGCACCGCGGGCGCGCCCTCGCGTGCGCGCTGCTGATCGACGAGATCCTGCAGCGACACCGAATCGAGGTATTCGACCATTTTCTGGTTCAGGGTCGACCACAGCTCGTGCGTCATGCAATGGCCGTCGGGCTGCTTCGAGCCGTCGCACGTGCCTTTGCCGCCGCACTGCGTGGCGTCGAGCGGTTCATCGACCGCGATGATGATGTCGGCAACGGTAACGTCCTGCGCGCGACGCGCGAGGTTGTAACCGCCGCCCGGGCCGCGCACGGATTCGACAATTTCATGCCTGCGCAGCTTGCCGAACAGCTGTTCGAGATACGAGAGCGAAATCCGCTGGCGCTGGCTGATGCCTGCAAGCGTCACCGGGCCCTGCTCCTGGCGCAGTGCCAAGTCAATCATCGCCGTGACGGCGAAACGGCCTTTGGTGGTGAGTCTCATGGTGTCTAGGGGACTGCAATCTTGACGATTTTGGTCAAGTATAAATATTTGACGATTTTAGTCAAGTATCCATGTCTTCGACAGGGTATTCGCAGAGCGCTGAATACCCGCGATCAGCGTGCGATGCGCGCGTGGAGCGTTTCCAGCAGGCCCGCGCACGCGCGCTCGACCTGGTCGAGCACCTGCTCGAAGCCCTGCGCGCCGCCGAAATAAGGATCGGCCACTTCGGTCTCGGCCGCGCCTGGCGCAAATTCCATCAGCAGGCGCACCTTGTCGCGTTGCTCCGGCGGGCAGCGCCGGCGCAATTCCGCGAGATTGGCTTCGTCCATCGCCAGCAGCAGGTCGAACCGGTCGAAATCCACCGCGCTCACCTGCCGCGCACGCAGCGCCGACAGGTCGTAACCACGGGTGCGCGCGGCAGCCTGCGCGCGCGCGTCGGGCGGTTCGCCGACGTGCCAGTCGCCGGTGCCGGCCGAATCGATCGCGATCCGGTCGGCCAGCCCGGCCGCGCCCACCTGGTGGCGCATCACGCCTTCTGCCGTGGGCGAACGGCAGATATTGCCGAGACAGACGAAACAGATCGCAACGCGGGTCATCGCACTATCGGAAAGCCGCGGCGAGCCGCGTGGGAGAACAACGCGCCATTATACAAAGGCGCCCGGAATCGCGCCGCCGCGCAAAGCGACGGCGGCGTGCCTTACAGCGCCTTGGGTGCGGCGAGCACGACGTCGCCGGATGCGGCCGGCAACGGCTTCGTCGCGTCGTCGACCAGCCCGAACGACACCGCGCGCGCGAGTTCGGCCGATGCCTGATGAACGGCGATCGGGCCACGCGACGGCGCGTCCGCCACGGCGTGCAGATAGGCGACCGCGGCGAGCGGGACGACGATTGCCAGCGGCCAGTACATCGATATTGTCTTTCTCATGATGCGGCTCCTTGACCTCATTCCCCGAAACCCAATTTCGGGGACTACAGGCAAGATTCTATAGACCGCATCTATCGAGATAAATACATAAATAGCGAACGCACTGTTGCCGCCCGATGAACAGTCGTCAGCCGAGGTGGCTTTGCGATGCCGCGTACAGTTCGCGGAACGTGCGGCCGGTCGGCGTCGGCATGTCGCGCGTGTCCATCCAGCCGCCCATCATCGGCAGGCGCCGCAGCGCGCCACCGCTGCCGCCCAGCCGCTCGAGCACCCGCACCGCAAGCTTGGTCGTCAGCGCGTAGAGCAGCGGCCGGCGCGCGAGAAAGCCCCACGCGGCGAGCGCGGCGCGCTCGCGCCACGGCCGCAGGTGTCGCTCGACCTGCTTCTCGCGCAGCGTGCGCAGCAGGTGCGACAGCGGAATCCCGGCCGGGCATACGCTGTCGCATTCGCCGCACAGCGTCGCGGCCTGCGGCAGGTCGAGCGCGCGGTCGACCCCGACATAGCTCGGCGTCAGCACCGACCCCATCGGCCCCGGGTAGACCCAGCCGTACGCGTGGCCGCCGACCTTCTGGTACACCGGGCAATGGTTCATGCACGCGCCGCAGCGGATGCAGCGCAGCATCTCCTGGAACTCGCCGCCGATCAGGCCCGTGCGACCGCCGTCGACGAGCACCACGTAGTTGTGCTCCGGGCCGTCCTCGTCGCCGGGGCCGCGCGGTCCCGTCAGCAACGAGAAATAGTTCGACGTCTTCTGCCCGGTCGCCGAGCGCGGCAGCAGGCGCATCGCGGTCGCGAGATCCTCGAGCGTCGGCAGCACCTTCTCGATGCCCGTCACCGCGACATGCACGCGCGGCATCACCGTGCACATCCCTTCGTTGCCTTCGTTCGTGACGACCGCGACCGAACCCGTCTCGGCGATCACGAAGTTGCCGCCCGTCACCCCCATGTCGGCCGACAGGAAATGCGGACGCAGCACCTCGCGCGCCTCGCGCGTCATGTCGGGAATCTCGGTCAGCCGCTCGCGGTGGTGCGTGCGCGCGAACAGGTCGGCAATCTCGTCCTTGTCCTTGTGCACGACCGGCGCAATGATGTGGCTCGGCGGCTCGTTGTCGTTGATCTGCAGGATGTATTCGCCGAGGTCCGTCTCGATCGATTGCACGCCCATCTCGGCGAGCACCGCGTTCAGGCGCATTTCCTCGGACACCATCGACTTCGTCTTGATGACCTTCTTCACGTCGTGCCGGCGCGCGATGTCGGCGACGAGCCGCGCGGCGTCCGCGGTCGTTTCCGCGAACAGCACCGTCGTGCCCCGCCGCGTCGCCTCGCGCTCGAACGCCTCGAGCCACACGTCGAGGTTCTCCAGCGCACGGTCGCGGCGCGCCTTGAGCGCCGCGCGCGTCGCCGGGAAGTCGATCGCGGTCATCGCGTCGGCGCGCGCCGACACGAACTTCGTCGACAGCTTCTTCAGGTTCTGCTGCAGGCGCTGGTCGGCCAGCTTCTGGCCGGCACGCGCCTTGAAATGCATCGATTGGACTTGCATCGCGGTATCGGGGATAAGTGAGCGGAACCGGGCGTCAGACGTCGCCCGCCAGCACCTGCGCGACGTGCAGCACGCGGGTGTCGCGGTCGCCGGTGCGGCGCAACCGCCCTTCGATGTTCAGCATGCAGCCGAGATCGCCGAGCACGACGGCGCCCGCGCCGGATGCGCGCACGTTCGCGCATTTCTCGTCCGCGATGGCCGCCGAAATGTCGCCGTACTTGACCGCGAACGTGCCGCCGAAGCCGCAGCAGTGCTCGCAGTCCTTCATCTCGGTGACGGCCACGCCGCGCTGCGCGAGCAGCGCGCGCGGCTGCGCCTTCACGCCGAGCTCGCGCAGGCCCGAGCACGAGTCGTGATAGGTGACGGGCCCCGTGAATTCACCGGGCGCGAGCGTGACCTTCGCGACGTTCGCGAGAAAATCGGTCAACTCATAGACTTTCTGCTGGAACCGCCCGTAGCGCCCCATCAGCTCCGGGTCGTCGCGGAACAGGTCGCCGTAATGCGCGCGGATCATGCCGCCGCACGAGCCCGACGGCGCGACGACGTAATCGAACTGCTCGAATTCGCGCAGGGTCTTTTCCGCGAGATCGCGCGCGAGCGCGCGGTCGCCGGAGTTGTAGGCCGGCTGGCCGCAGCAGGTTTGCGCGGGCGGCACGAACACCTCGTAGCCGGCGTCGCGAATCAGTTTCAGCGCCGAGAAACCGATTTCCGGACGCATCAGGTCGACCAGGCAGGTCACGAACAAACCGACTCGCATACGCGCTCCTTCGAGAAAACGGCTCTCATTATCCGCCGTTTGGCCGGTAAGACCAACGCCGGCGCGCGCGCAAGTGCACGCTGCCGGAAACGAGGACTTCCTCGAACGGCGTTCGCTTTTTTCACGATACGAGATACAATCGTCGCAACACCGCTTGACGCGTCAACCGATTCCTCCCCCGACATGAGCCAACCCACCCCGGATTCCAAAACGTCGATCCAGGTGATCGAACGCATGATGCGGCTGCTGGACGCGCTCGCCGCGCACAGCGACCCCGTCAGCCTGAAGGAACTTGCGCAGCGCACGGAGCTGCATCCGTCGACCGCGCACCGCATCCTCAACGACATGGTGACCTGCCGCCTCGTCGACCGCTCCGATCCCGGCACCTACCGGCTCGGCATGCGGCTGCTCGAGCTCGGCAACCTCGTGAAGGCGCGCCTGTCAGTGCGCGACGCGGCACTGATGCCAATGCGCGAGCTGCACCGCCTCACGGGGCAGACCGTGAACCTGTCGGTACGCCAGGGCGACGAAATCGTCTATATCGAGCGTGCGTATTCGGAGCGCTCGGGGATGCAGGTCGT
Organism: Burkholderia cepacia GG4; assembly: GCF_000292915.1. Taxonomy (NCBI): domain Bacteria; kingdom Pseudomonadati; phylum Pseudomonadota; class Betaproteobacteria; order Burkholderiales; family Burkholderiaceae; genus Burkholderia; species Burkholderia cepacia. The sequence goes on along the minus strand of NC_018513.1, from coordinate 1,413,645 downwards.
CCGCGCGATCGGCGGCCGCGCACCGCTGCACCTGACGTCGGTCGGCAAGCTGTTTCTCGCGGTCGACGAAACGTCGCGCGTGCGCGCCTATGCGACGCGCACCGGGCTGTCCGGCCATACGCAGAACAGCATTACCGACATCGCGAAGCTCGAGCGTGAGCTGACGCTCGTGCGCCAGCAATCGTGTGCGCGCGACAACGAGGAACTGGAGCTGGGTGTGCGCTGTATCGCGGCCGGCATCTACGACGACTCAGGCAAGCTCGTTGCGGGCCTGTCGCTGTCCGCACCGGCCGACCGCCTGCAGGACGCATGGCTCGGCCAACTGAGCCGCACCGCGCTGACCATCTCGGAATCGCTCGGCTACCGGCCCGCGCCCGCGAAGGACGCGGAAGGGTTGCAACGGCACGCATAAGCCGCGCCACCCGCCGTACCGCGCCCGAACGAAAAAAGCCCCGCGATTGCGGGGCTTTTTGTTTGCAGCTATCGGACGACTGGCACGGCGGCGAACCGCCGTGGCCCGATCAGGTGCCGCCGGTCGCCGTGTTGGAGGCCGTCAGGCGCTCGCCGCCGCCGGCGTCGAGCCAGTTGCGCAGGCGCGCCGCGTCCGCGAAACGCGAATACTTGCCGAACGAATCCAGCAGCACCATCACCATCGGCCGGCCATGGATCGTTGCCTGCATCACGAGACATTCGCCTGCCTCGTTGATGAAGCCCGTCTTCTGCAGGCCGATGTCCCACGAGCCGTTGCCGCGGATCAGCGCGTTCGTGCTGTTGTAGACCAGGTTGCGCTTGCCCGTATTGACATCATAAGTACGGTCGGTCGAGAACTGGCGAATCATCGGGTACTGGTACGCCGCATTGACCATCTTCACGAGGTCGCGCGCACTCGACACGTTCGAGCTCGACAGACCCGTCGAATTCTCGAAGTGGGTGTCGTTCATCCCGAGCGCCTTTGCCTTCGCGTTCATCGCGGCGATGAACGCCGGACGGCCGCCCGCGTAGTAACGCGACAGCGCGGCAGCGGCGCGGTTTTCCGACGCCATCAGCGCGATGTGCAGCATGTCCTCGCGCGACAGGATCGAGCCGACCGACAGGCGCGAGCCCGTACCCTTCTCGTAGTCGCGATCTTCGTCGGTGACTTCGATCTGGTCGGTCATCGGCGACTTCGAGTCGAGCACGACCATCGCCGTCATCAGCTTCGAGATCGACGCGATCGGCACGACGGCGTGCGAATTCTTGTCGAACAGCGGCTCGCCGGTGTTCTGGTCGACGACGTACGCCACGCTCGAGCGCAGCGCGAGCGCGTCCGGCGTGTCGTGCAGGCCGAACGCCTGGCCGACCGTCGGGCGACGCGGCTGGAACGCGACCCTGCGGACCGCGCCACGGTGGCCGTGCACGTTCGACGCGAGCGTCGCGCGCTTGCGCGTGGCCTTCGGCGCATCGGCCGACGCGACGTTGGCGGATTTTGCGGAAGCGGCCTTCACCGTCTTCTTCTTCGCGGACGAAGCGGAAGCGGCTTTCCTGGCGGCCTGGTGGGTATTCGCAGTGGCGGCAAAGGCGTCAGCGGGCGTGACGGACGCAGCGGTCGCCAGCAAGGCGACGGCGACCGACACAGCCGTGCCGAGCGTCATGCTCTGCAACAATCTGCGCGGTGAAAACGATTCGGCTTTCATTGGGGTCTGGACAAAGCGGGCGGGAGGTTTCCGCAAGTGTAGTTAAAGCTTAAAAAAAGAGCAATATTAGGCACTTACCGATCGTCGTTAAACCGGAATGTAAGGGTCGATCACGCAAAAACGATCAACCCTCCCGCCCCCATCGAAAAAATTGATGGGATGCGCTGCCCGACAGTACCCGTCTCCCGATTACCACGCGGTTAATTGAGATAACGTCACTTCGGCGACAAATTAAAGCGGGGAAAGTACGGATCCGGCGCTCGGCGTGCCAACGACACCGGTCTCGGCCATGGCGGCGGCACGTCGCCACGGCACGCACATCGAAACGGCGCGTTTTTCGACAGGAACAGAAGCATAACGTTCCACACGCCTGTCAGGTTTACCTGTGCATGATCATGGTGCGCCGCGCGCGCCCCGGCTATGTGCGCACCATGTGGGAACGCGCCTGAAACCGATTCCGAACGACCACGATAACTTGTTGTTTTATCGATAATTTGTCACGATTGTGCAACGCACAAAAAGTGCTTGACAAGCATTTTCTCTGCCCTAAAATACGACTCATTGTTGCGTTGCACAAAGCACGCACATCCGAGGTTCCCCAGCGTAGTGCCCTTTACCCCTGCGATCGACGCGATCGCTTTTCAGGAGCTTGACATGTCCTTGCTGACCCCCGAGCAAATCGCCGCCGCCCAGAAAGCCAACCTCGAAAGCCTGTTCGGTCTGACGACCAAGGCATTCGAAGGCGTCGAAAAGCTGATCGAACTGAATCTGCAGGTCGTGAAGTCGACGCTGACGGAGAGCCAGGAAAACGCACAGCGTCTGCTGTCGGTGAAGGACGCGCAGGAACTGATCGCGCTGCAAGCGAGCCTGACGCAACCGGTCGCGGAAAAGGTGCTGTCGTACAGCCGTCACCTGTATGAAATCGCGTCGTCGACGCAAGCCGAGTTCGCGAAGGTTGCTGAAGCGCAATTCGAAGAGCAGAACAAGAAGGTCCAGGCCCTCGTCGACAACGTCGCGAAGAACGCCCCGGCCGGTTCGGAAACGGCTGTTGCCGCACTGAAGTCGGCACTGAACGCCGCGAACACGACGTACGAAACGGTCCAGAAGGCTGCCAAGCAAGCCGTCGAGATCGCTGAAACGAACTTCAACGCGGCTGCCGCTGTCGCGACGAAGGCTGCGAGCGCTGCCGCATCGCGCCGCACGAGCAAGCCGGCCGCGTAAGCGTCCCCTGCTCCTGAAAAAGCCGCGCACTGCGCGGCTTTTTCGTTTCCGGCGCCGGAACGCGCGCGCATCCGGTCGTCGCCCGTCGGCGCTGCACGGCAGTGGGTAGCCGCCGGTCGCGGGCAAAAGAAAACGCCGCCGTCCGGATTCCCGGGCGGCGGCGTTTTTCGTGGCCGGCGCGAGGCCGGCCATGCCGGTCGCGTTACTTCTTGCGTTGCGGCGGCAGGTCGGTACAGACGCCTTCGTACAGTTCGGCGGCCATGCCGACCGATTCGCCGAGCGTCGGGTGCGGATGGATCGTCTTGCCGATGTCTTCCGCGTCCGCGCCCATCTCGACGGCGAGACACACTTCGCTGATCAGGTCGCCCGCGTTCAGGCCGACGATCCCGCCGCCGATCACGCGATGGGTTTCCTCGTCGAAGATCAGTTTCGTGAAGCCTTCGTCGCGGCCGTTCGCGATCGCGCGGCCCGATGCGGCCCACGGGAACACGGCCTTGCCGTACTTGATGCCTTCGGCCTTGCACTGGTCTTCCGTCTTGCCGGCCCACGCCACTTCCGGATCCGTATAGGCCACCGACGGGATCTGCAGCGCGTCGAAGTACGCCTTCTCGCCGTGCGCGGCTTCCGCTGCGACGTGGCCTTCATGCACGGCCTTGTGTGCGAGCATCGGCTGGCCGACGACGTCGCCGATCGCGAAGATGTGCGGGACGTTCGTGCGCATTTGCTTGTCGACGTCGATGAAGCCGCGGTCGGTGACGGCGACGCCGGCCTTGTCGGCGCCGATCTTCTTGCCGTTCGGGCTGCGACCCACCGCGACGAGCACGAGGTCGTAGCGCTGCGCTTCCGCCGGCGCCTTCTCGCCCTCGAACTTCACGTAGATGCCGTCTTCCTTCGCTTCCGCGCCGACCGTCTTGGTCTTCAGCATCACGTTGCCGAAGCGCTTCGCGTTGTACTTTTCCCAGACCTTCACGAGATCGCGGTCCGCGCCCATCATCAGGCCGTCCATCATTTCGACGACGTCGATCTCGGCGCCGAGCGTCGCATACACCGTCGCCATTTCGAGGCCGATGATGCCGCCGCCGATCACGAGCATCCGCTTCGGCAACTGGCGCAGTTCGAGTGCGCCCGTCGAATCGACGACGCGCGGGTCCTCAGGCATGAACGGCAGCTTCACGGCCTGCGAGCCCGCGGCGATGATCGCCTGCTTGAACTTGACGACCTTCTTGCCGTTTTCGCCCTGCACTTCCATGTGATACGGATCGACGAACGCGCCGACGCCGGTGACCACTTCGACCTTGCGCGCCTTCGCCATGCCGGCGAGGCCCGTCGTCAGCTTCTTGACGACGCCGCCCTTGAAGTCGCGCAGCTTGTCGAGATCGACTTCCGGCTTGCCGAACGAGATGCCGTGCGACGCGAGCGCCGCGGCTTCGTCGATGACGAGCGCGGTGTGCAGCAGCGCCTTCGACGGAATGCAGCCGACGTTCAGGCAGACGCCGCCGAGTGTCGAGTAGCGTTCGACGAGCACCGTCTTCATGCCGAGGTCGGCGGCGCGGAATGCGGCCGAGTAGCCGCCGGGGCCGGCGCCGAGCACGAGCATGTCGCATTCGATGTCGGCGGAGCCGCTGTAGCTGCCTGCTTGCGGAGCGGCGGCCGGGGCGGCGGCGGGCGCGGCGGCCGGAGCCGGTGCTGCGGCCTTCGCGGGTTCGGCTGCTTTCGCGGGCGCGGCTGCGCCTGCCGAGGCTTCGACGATGGCGATCACGGTGCCTTGCGAGACTTTCTCGCCGGCCTTGACCTTGATTTCCTTGACCGTGCCGGCGACGTCGCTGGGCACTTCCATGGATGCTTTGTCCGATTCGAGCGTGATGAGCGTTTGCTCTTTTTCGATCACGTCGCCCGGCTTCACGTTGACTTCGATGACATCGACGCCGCTGAAATCGCCGATATCCGGAACCTTGACTTCGATGAGACTCATTACTGTCCCCTTCTTGATTAGCTGCAGACAGAGAGGGAGAGACCCGCGATTGACCCCGAGACTACGGCCGGACAAAAGAACGGGAATTTGGGCAGAACCACCTTTGCTGTCCGCCCAAGGACGCGCCTTTCTTTTGGTTACTTTTCTTTGGAAGACAAAGAAAAGTGACCGCCGCCCCGCGCAGGGGCGACGCTAATAGACCGTTAGCGAAACAGGTTCAACGACAGGGCGTGGAAAACCAACAAAAAACCCACGCCCCCGCGAGCACCCTCCCCGCTCATCAAAGAATGATGCGACGGAAATCGGCAAGCAACGCGCCGAGATACGCATTGAACCGCGCGGCTTCCGCGCCATCGATGACGCGATGGTCATACGACAGCGACAGCGGCAGCGTCAGACGCGGCACGAACTGCTTGCCGTCCCACACCGGCTTCATCTGGCCGCGCGACAACCCGAGGATTGCGACTTCCGGCGCGTTGATGATCGGCGTGAAGTTGGTGCCGCCGATCCCGCCGAGCGACGAGATCGAGAAGCAGCCGCCCTGCATCTGGTCCGGCTTCAGCTTGCCGTCGCGCGCGGCCTTCGACAACTCGGCCATTTCCTTCGCGATGTCGACGAGCCCCTTCTTGTCCGCATCGCGGATCACCGGCACGACGAGACCGTTCGGCGTGTCGGCGGCGAAACCGACGTGGTAGTACTGCTTGAACACCAGGTTGTCGCCGTCGAGGCTCGCATTGAAGGTCGGGAACTTCTTCAGCGCCGCGACGACCGCCTTGATCACGAACGCGAGCATCGTGAACTTCACGCCCGCCTTCTCGTGCTCCTTGTTCAGCTGCACGCGCAGTGCTTCGAGCTCGGTGATGTCCGCTTCGTCGTTGTTCGTGACGTGCGGGATCATCACCCAGTTGCGATGCAGGTTCGCGCCCGAGATCTTCTTGATGCGCGACAGCGGCTTCGCCTCGAACGGGCCAAACTTCGAGAAGTCGACCTTCGGCCACGGCAGCAGGTTCAGCTCGCCACCGCCTGCCGGCGCGGCTGCAGCGGCCGGCGCTGCGCGCTGGCCCGTCATCACGCCCTTCACGAAGCCGGTGACGTCTTCCTTCGTGATACGGCCCTTCGGACCGGTACCCTGCACGCGTGCGACCTCGACGCCGAGTTCGCGCGCGAACTTGCGCACCGACGGCGATGCGTGGCTCGCGCGGTACTCGCCCGACGACGCGGCAGCCGGCGCGGCGGCAGCCGGAGCCGGTGCAGCCTGCGCGGGTGCCGGCGCGGCAGCCGGAGCCGGCGCAGCAGCGGCCGGAGCCGGTGCGCTTGCCTGCGGTGCGGCAGCAGCCGGTGCACCGACGGCGTCGAGCAACACGATCAGCGTGCCTTCCGACACCGAGTCGCCCACCTTGACCTTGATTTCCTTCACGACGCCGGCGGCCGGGCTCGGCACGTCCATCGTCGCCTTGTCCGACTCGAGCGTGACGAGCGACTGCTCCTTCTCGACCGTGTCGCCGACCTTCACGCCGATCTCGATCACCGGGACGTCCTTGTAGTCGCCGATGTCGGGCACCTTGACCTCGAGCGTGCCGCCCGATGCAGCGGGAGCGGCAGCCGTTGCTGCGGCAGCCGGTGCTGCGGCAGCCGGTGCTGCGGCAACCGGCGCCGGCGCTGCCGCCGGAGCCGGGGCTGCTGCCGGCGCGGCCGCGCCGTTCACCTGCGCCGCGGCGCCGCCGTCGAGCAGGATGATCAGCGAGCCTTCCGACACGGAATCGCCGACCTTGATCTTCACTTCCTTGACCGTGCCGGCTGCCGGGCTCGGGACGTCCATCGTCGCCTTGTCCGACTCGAGCGTAACGAGCGACTGCTCGGGCTCGACCGTGTCACCCACCTTGACGAGCACCTCGATGACGGGCACGTCCTTGTAATCGCCGATATCCGGCACCTTCACTTCGATCGCTTGACTCATCTTTTTGTGTCTCCATGGCCGCGCGCGCCCCTCCCGGAAGCGGCGCGCGGCATCACACGGCGCGTGTGCGTTAAACGGTCATCGGGTTGGGCTTGGACGGATCGAGGTTGTACTTGGCGATCGCGTCCGCGACCACCTTGCGCTCGATCGTGCCTTCGTCGGCCAGCGCGTTCAGCGCGGCGACGGTGACCCAGTGACGGTCGACTTCGAAGAAGTGACGCAGCTTCTCGCGGGTATCCGAGCGACCGAAGCCGTCCGTACCCAGCACGACGAAGCGGCGATCGATCTGGCCGCGGATCTGGTCGACCAGCGCACGGACGTAGTCGGTCGATGCGATGACCGGGCCCTGCGTGTCCTTGAGGCACTTCTGCACGTGCGACAGGCGACGCTCCTCGCTCGGATGGAGCAGGTTCCAGCGCTCGACTTCGTGGCCTTCACGCGCGAGTTCGGTGAAGCTCGGCACGCTCCACAGATCGGCCGCGACGCCCCAGTCGTTCTTCAGCAGGTCGGCGGCAGCGATCACTTCGTTGAAGATCGTGCCCGCGCCGAGCAGTTGCACGCGCGGCGCCTTCTTGTCGGCGTCGGCCTTCTTGAACGCGTACATGCCCTTGATGATGTCGGCCGCCACGTGCTCGCCCTGCGGAATCGCCGGGTGCTCGTAGTTCTCGTTCATCACCGTGATGTAGTAGTACACGTCTTCCTGGTCCTGCACCATGCGGCGCAGACCGTCCTGGATGATCACCGCGAGTTCGTAACCGAACGTCGGGTCGTAGCTCACGCAGTTCGGCACCGATGCCGCCCACAGGAGCGAGTGGCCGTCTTCGTGCTGCAGGCCTTCGCCGTTCAGCGTCGTACGGCCCGCGGTACCGCCGAGCAGGAAGCCGCGCGAACGCATGTCACCCGCGGCCCATGCCAGGTCGCCGATCCGCTGGAAGCCGAACATCGAGTAGAAGATGTAGAACGGCACCATGATCTCGCCGTGCGTCGAGTACGACGTCGCCGCCGCGATCCAGTCGCACATGCCGCCCGCTTCGTTGATGCCTTCCTGCAGGATCTGGCCGGTTTCCGATTCCTTGTAGAACATCAGCTGGTCGGAATCTTCCGGCACGTACTTCTGGCCCTGCTGGTTCCAGATACCGATCTGGCGGAACAGGCCTTCCATGCCGAACGTGCGCGATTCGTCCGGGACGATCGGCACGACGCGCTTGCCGAGCGCCTTGTCCTTCAGCAGGATATTCAGGATCCGCACGAACGCCATCGTCGTCGAGATCTCGCGGCCTTCGCCCGTGCCCTTCAGCAGCGGCTCGAATGCATCGAGCGCCGGCACCGGCAGCGACGTCGCCTTCTCGCGGCGGTGCGGCAGATAGCCGCCGAGGTCCATGCGCTGCTTGCGCATGTATTCGAGTTCCTTCGAGCCTTCCTCGAACTTCAGGTACGGCACGTCGGCGATCTGTTCGTCGGTGATCGGCAGGCGGAACTGGTCGCGGAACTTCTTCAGTTGCTCGACCGGCAGCTTCTTCTGCTGGTGCGTGATGTTCATCGCCTGACCCGACTCGCCCATCCCGTAGCCCTTGATGGTCTTCGCGAGGATGACGGTCGGCGCGCCCTTCGTGTTGCTGGCTTCGTGGAACGCCGCGTAGATCTTGTGCGGATCGTGGCCGCCGCGGTTCAGCGCCCAGATGTCGTCGTCCGACCAGTCGGCGACGAGCGCCTTCAGTTCAGGCGTGTTGAAGAAGTGCTCGCGCACGAACGCGCCCGACTCCGACTTGTACGTCTGGTATTCGCCGTCGACGACTTCCATCATGCGGCGCATCAGCGCGCCCGACTTGTCGCGTGCGAACAGCGCATCCCAGCGGCTGCCCCAGATGACCTTGATCACGTTCCAGCCGGCGCCGCGGAATTCCGATTCGAGTTCCTGGATGATCTTGCCGTTGCCGCGCACCGGGCCGTCGAGACGCTGCAGGTTGCAGTTGATCACGAACACGAGGTTGTCGAGCTTCTCGCGGCTCGCCATCCCGATCGCGCCGAGCGATTCCGGTTCGTCCGTCTCGCCGTCGCCGAGGAATGCCCACACCTTGCGGCCTTCCGTCTTCGTGATGCCGCGCGCCTCCAGGTACTTCATGAAGCGCGCCTGGTAGATCGCCATGATCGGGCCGAGACCCATCGACACGGTCGGGAACTGCCAGAAGTCCGGCATCAGCCACGGGTGCGGGTACGACGAAATACCCTTGCCGTCGACTTCCTGGCGGAAGTTGTCGAGCTGGTCTTCCTTCAGGCGGCCGAGCAGGAACGCGCGCGAGTACACGCCCGGCGACGAATGGCCCTGCACGAACACGAGATCGCCGCCGTGCTGGTCGGACGCCGCGTGCCAGAAGTGGTTGTAGCCGACGTCGTAGAGCGTCGCGGCCGATGCGAACGATGCGATGTGGCCGCCGACGTTCGTGTCCTTGCCGGCGCGCAGCACCATCGCCAGCGCGTTCCAGCGCGTGTACGAACGGATGCGGTGCTCGATGTCCTGGTCGCCCGGGATCTTCGCCTGGGCGGCAACGGGAATCGTGTTGATGTACGGGGTGTTGGCGGAGAACGGCAGGTGTTCGCCGTGAATGCGCGCGAATTCGATCTGCTTTTCGATCAGGTAGTGCGCGCGGCCGGTGCCCACGGAGGAGATCACGCCGTCGAGCGACTCGAGCCATTCAACGGTTTCTTGCGGGTCGTCGTCACGTTCGGCGGCGACAAATTTCATCACTTCGTTCGGTACAGCGGACATTCTCGTCTCCTGGGTCCTGGAATGTGAGGATCGCTCTGGTGCAGACGACGCGACGCGGCGGGCTGCGGGCAAGCTCCAGCGGATTGTAATGAGCGTGGCTGGCCGTGCGCAACAGAATTTTCGAATTATGAGATCTTTTCTCGTAATGCGAAATATTGCTGCGCTGCACCCATATTTCGGGCGTCTGCGGCGCGCGCCGCCGCGACAAATTCGTTTCCGTTCAACATATCCGGTATAGGTTTTCCATGTATTGCGCTGCGCTACAATCCTGCCATGTTGACCGATCGGCTTTTCGCACGCTCGGCGCGACCGTCGGGCCCGCCGGCGGAGTCGCAGCCGTCCCGTTGGCACCACGGACCGTGGTGGTCCAATTCCTATTTGCTGACGCCCCTGCTGTCGATCCTCGTGTTCCTCGTGGTGATGAGCCTGATTCTATGGAGCCTCAATCGCCGCGAGCAGCAGCAGCAGGAAGACACCCTGTTCCGTAACGTCGCATGGGCGCAGCAGCAGATCCGCCTGTCGATGACGGGCGCACAGGAACAGTTGCAGGCGCTGTCGCGCGATCTCGCGTCCGGCCGCCTCGACCAGAACGCGTTCCAGATGGCCGTCGCCGACGTGATGCAGACGCATCCGGAAATCCTCTATCTGAACTGGTACACCGCGCCCGGCGTGCAGCGCTGGCCGACCGTGCATCCGCCGCTGCTCGGCCAGCGGCTCGCGAAGCCCGGCGACGCGCAGTTGCAGGACGCCGTGCGCGGCGCCTACGACGAAGCGCGCAGCACGCGCCGCCAGGCCTATTCGCCGCTGATCTACGACGACTTCGGCAACGGCTTCATCACGCTGCAGACGCCCGTGATGCGCGGCGACCGCGAATATCTCGGCTCGATCGCCGCGGTGTTCTCGGTCGAAGGGATCCTGAAGCACGACATCCCGCAGGAGCTGTCGTCGAAGTACAAGATCTCGATCACCGACTCGAACAACCGTGAGCTGTCGTCGACGTCGACGCGCCCGCGCCTGCCGCGCGACTCCCACTACGACCTGCCGCTCGATCCGCCCGGCCAGGGGCTGACGGTGCGCGTGTACGCGTTCCCGCAGCTCACGAACCTGACCAACAACACGCTCGTGTGGCTCGTGGCCGGCCTGTCGTGCTTCGTGCTGTGGAGCCTCTGGAGCCTGTGGAAGCACACGCGCCAGCGCTTCGAGGCGCAGCAGGCGCTGTACGCGGAAGCGTTCTTCCGCCGCGCGATGGAAAACTCGGTGCTGATCGGCATGCGCGTACTCGACATGCACGGCCGCATCACGCACGTGAACCCCGCGTTCTGCCGGATGACGGGCTGGGACGAAACCGACCTCGTCGGCAAGGTCGCGCCGTTCCCGTACTGGCCGCGCGACTCGTACCCGGAAATGCAGCGCCAGCTCGACATGACGCTGCGCGGCAAGGCGCCGAGCTCGGGCTTCGAGCTGCGCGTGCGGCGCAAGAACGGCACGCTGTTCCATGCGCGGCTGTACGTATCGCCGCTGATCGACAGCTCCGGGCGCCAGACCGGCTGGATGTCGTCGATGACCGACATCACCGAGCCGAAGCGCGCACGCGAGGAACTCGCGGCCGCACACGAACGCTTCACGACGGTGCTCGAAAGCCTCGACGCCGCGGTGTCGGTGCTGGCCGCCGACGAGGCCGAGCTGCTGTTCGCGAACCGCTACTACCGCCACCTGTTCGGGATCCGCCCGGACGGCCACCTCGAGCTGTCGGGCGGCGGCTTCGACCGCGCGCAGGCCTCGTCCGACTCGATCGACATGGTCGACGCGTTCGCGGGCCTGCCGGCCGCCGCGCTGACGAGCAGCACCGCCGACGCGCAGGAGGTGTACGTCGAGAGCATCCAGAAGTGGTTCGAGGTGCGCCGCCAGTACATCCAGTGGGTGGACGGCCACCTCGCGCAGATGCAGATCGCGACCGACATCACGACCCGCAAGAAGGCGCAGGAACTCGCGCACCAGCAGGAAGAGAAGCTGCAGTTCACGAGCCGATTGATGACGATGGGTGAAATGGCGTCGTCGATTGCTCACGAATTGAACCAGCCGCTCGCCGCGATCAACAACTACTGCTCGGGCACGCTCGCGCTCGTGAAGAGCGGCCGCGGCACGCCCGAGACGCTGCAGCCCGCGCTGGAAAAGACCGCGCAGCAGGCGCTGCGCGCGGGGATGATCGTCAAGCGGATCCGCGAATTCGTGAAGCGCAGCGAGCCGAAACGCCAGCCGGCGCGGGTCGCGGACATCGTCGCCGACGCGGTCGGGCTCGCCGAAATCGAGGCCAGGAAGCGCAGGATCCGGATCGTCACGGAAATCCTCGCAAGAATGCCTATTATTTATGTCGACCCCGTGCTGATCGAGCAGGTGCTCGTGAACCTGATGAAGAACGCGGCCGAGGCGATGGCCGACGTGAAGCCGGCGGCCGCGGACGGCGTGATCCGCGTGGTCGCCGACATCGACGCGGGTTTCGTCGACATCCGCGTGATCGACCAGGGTCCGGGCGTCGACGAAGCGACCGCCGAACGCCTGTTCGAACCGTTTTACAGCACCAAGTCCGACGGCATGGGCATGGGGCTGAACATCTGCCGTTCGATCATCGAATCGCATCGGGGGCGTCTGTGGGTGGTCAACAATGTCGAACCGGACGGCCGCATTTCCGGCGCGACATTCCACTGCAGCCTGCCCATTGGGGAACCCGCTGATCTCGGCCAAGGGGGGCGCGAGGCATCGGCATCACATACCGTTACGGGAGAACTATGAATAGCCCTGTCACCACCACTCAGGAAACTGTCTTCGTCGTCGACGACGACGAAGCCGTACGGGACTCGCTGCGCTGGCTGCTGGAGGCGAACGGCTATCGCGTGCAATGCTTCTCGAGCGCCGAGCAGTTCCTCGATGCCTATCAGCCGGCCCAGCAGGCCGGCCAGATCGCATGCCTGATCCTCGACGTGCGGATGTCGGGCATGAGCGGCCTCGAACTGCAGGAGCGCCTGATCGCCGACAACGCCGCGCTGCCGATCATCTTCGTCACGGGCCACGGCGACGTGCCGATGGCGGTGTCGACGATGAAAAAGGGTGCGATGGACTTTATCGAGAAACCGTTCGACGAGGCCGAACTGCGCAAGCTCGTCGAGCGGATGCTCGACAAGGCCCGAAGCGAAAGCAAGAGCGTCCAGGAACAGCGCGCCGCGAGCGAGCGCCTGTCGAAGCTGACCGCACGCGAGCAGCAGGTGCTCGAGCGGATCATCGCCGGCCGCCTGAACAAGCAGATCGCCGACGATCTCGGGATCAGCATCAAGACGGTCGAGGCGCACCGCGCCAACATCATGGAAAAGCTCAACGTCAACACGGTAGCCGACCTGCTGCGCCTCGCGCTGTCGAAGAAGCAGGCCTGAACGTTGTGCGCGGCCCCCGGGCAATCGCGCCCGGGCGGGCCGCGCCACCGCGCCGCGCGACGCGGTCCACTCGCGCGGCGCGGCCCGGCGCTTCCTCCCGGGGCGCCGGCGCCGCCGCCATGACGCTTCCCGTGTATTCGCTGTCGGACGACAGCAAGCGAACGGTATAATTGCGTGTTTTGCTGCGGCGCTTCGCGCGTCGTACGCCCGCATTCCAACTTCCCGGCAGGACCCACCACCATGACAGCCCTCCTCATCGACGGCAACGCCCTCTCGAAGACCTTGCGCGCGCAGGCCGCCGAACGCGCCGCCGCGCTGACCGCGCGTGGCCACCAGCCCGGCCTCGCGGTGATCCTCGTCGGCGCGAACCCGGCGAGCGAAGTCTACGTGCGCAACAAGATCAAGGCGTGCGAGGACAACGGTTTCTTCTCGCAGAAGGATGCGTACTCGGACACGCTGTCGGAAGCCGACCTGCTCGCGCGCATCGACGAACTGAACCGCGACCCGAAGATCCACGGCATCCTGGTCCAGCTGCCGCTGCCCGCGCACATCGACAGCCACAAGGTGATCGAGGCAATCGCGCCGGAGAAGGACGTCGACGGCTTTCACGTTGCGAATGCCGGCGCGCTGATGACGGGCAAGCCGCTGTTCCGCCCGTGCACGCCGTATGGCGTGATGAAGATGTTCGAAGCAAACGACATCCCGCTGCAAGGCGCGAACGCGGTGGTGATCGGCCGCTCGAACATCGTCGGCAAGCCGATGGCGATGCTGCTGCTCGAAGCCGGCGCGACCGTGACGATCTGCCACAGCAAGACGCGCGACCTCGCCGCGCACACGCGCCAGGCCGACATCGTGGTGGCCGCGGTCGGCAAGCGCAACATCCTGACGGCCGAGATGGTCAAGCCCGGCGCGACGGTGATCGACGTCGGCATGAACCGCGACGACGCGGGCAAGCTGTGCGGCGACGTCGACTTCGCGGGCGTCAAGGAAGTCGCCGGCCACATCACGCCGGTGCCGGGCGGCGTCGGCCCGATGACCATCACGATGCTGCTGATCAACACGATCGAAGCCGCCGAGCGCGCCGCCGCTGCCGCCTGATCGCCCTGCCCGTCCAGCCGGCGCGCATTCGTGCGCCGGCGTCTCGCCGGTCGCCATCGCGGCCGCGTCGCCACACTGTCACGCTGCCACACCGCGTTTCGCCCGGATCCGCCCCCGCTCAACCGCCCCAATCGCGTCGTTAGAAACTAACGATTGGAAAGCGCGCGATGCGCCCCAATAATGTCGATATCGGGCGCGGCCGCATCGCGCCTCACCCTTTTCACCCCGGTTCATCCGGCAACAGACAGGGAGTCTTAATGTCCGCCAGCGCCAACACCAATCCGCTCCTCGATTTCTCCGGCCTGCCCCGCTTCGGCGAGATTCGCCCGGAACACGTGACGCCCGCGCTCGACACGCTGCTCGACGCCGCCAATCGCGCGGTCGACACCGCGAGCGCGCCGGCGACGCCGGCGACCTGGGCCGAGATCGTCGAGACGGTCGAGCAGGCGACGGAGCCGCTCGGGCGCGCATGGGGCGTCGTCGGCCACCTGAACGCGGTCGCCGATACGCCGGAACTGCGCGCCGCATACGGCGAGAACCTGCCGCGCGTGACCGAATTCTGGTCGAGCGTCGGCCAGAACCTCGCGCTGTACGAAAAGTACAAGGCGATCGCCGCGGGCGCCGAATACGCGACGCTGTCCGCCGAGCGCAAGAAGATCCTCGACAACGCATTGCGCGACTTCCGCCTGTCGGGCGCCGAACTGCCCGAGGACGAGAAGCCGCGCTTCGCGGAACTGCAGGAACAGCAGGCCGCGCTGTCGAAGGCGTTCTCCGACCACGTGCTCGACGCAACCAACGCGTATGCGTATTTCGCGCAGGACGAGGCCGAACTGGCCGGCCTGCCGGGCGACGCGATCGAAGCGGCCCGCGAAGCCGCGCAAAAGGAAGGCAAGGAAGGCTGGAAATTCACGCTGCACTTCCCGTCCTACTTCCCGGTGCTGCAGTACGCCGAAAACCGCGCGATGCGCGAGACGCTGTATCGCGCGTATGCGACGCGCGCGTCCGAACTCGGGCCGCAGTACGGCGACGGCAAGGCCGAGTGGGACAACACGGCGATCGTCGCCGACGAGCTGAAGCTGCGCCGTGAAGAGGCGCAGATGCTCGGCTACCGCAACTTCGCCGAAGTGTCGCTCGCGCCGAAGATGGCCGAATCGCCGCAGCAGGTGATCGCATTCCTCGAGGATCTCGCGACGCGCGCGCGCCCGCACGCCGACAAGGACTGGGACGAACTGCGCGCATTCGCCGCGAAGGAACTCGGCCTGACCGAACACGCGCCGTGGGACATCGCGTTCGCGGCCGAACGGCTGCGCCAGCAGCGCTATGCGTTCTCGGAAAACGAGGTCAAGCAGTACTTCCCGGAACCGGCCGTGCTGAAGGGCCTGTTCACCGTCACCGAAACGCTGTTCGGCGTGCGGATCAAGCCGGACGATGCACCGGTGTGGCACAAGGACGTGCGCTTTTTCCGCGTCGAGAACCGCGACGGCTCGCTCGTCGCGCAGTTCTATCTCGACCTGTATGCCCGCGAAGGCAAGCGCGGCGGCGCGTGGATGGACGATGCGCGGGCGCGCGCGAAGCGCGGCAGCACCGTGCAGACGCCGGTCGCGTACCTGACCTGCAACTTCTCGGCGCCGGTCGGCGGCAAGCCCGCATGCTTCACGCACGACGAAGTCATCACGCTGTTCCATGAATTCGGCCACGGGCTGCATCACATGCTCACGCGCGTCGACGAACTCGGCGTGTCGGGCATCAACGGCGTCGAATGGGATGCGGTCGAGCTGCCGTCGCAGTTCATGGAAAACTTCTGCTGGGAATGGGACGTGCTGTCGTCGATGTCGTCGCACATCGACACGGGCGCCACGCTGCCGCGCGAGCTGTTCGACAAGATGATCGCCGCCAAGAATTTCCAGAGCGGGCTCGGCACGCTGCGCCAGATCGTGTTCTCGATGTTCGACATGCTGCTGCACGTCGACTTCGACCCGGCGGGCGCGACCGGCGTGAACGCGTTCGCGCGCGAGATCAACGAGCGCTACCACGTGATCCCGCAGGCCGCGTTCTCGCGCTGGCCGAACACCTTCAGCCACATCTTCGCGGGCGGCTATGCGGCCGGCTACTACAGCTACAAGTGGGCCGAGGTGCTGTCGGCCGATGCGTACGCGGCGTTCGAGGAAGCGGCCGCCGCAAGCGGCAGCGTGCTCGACGCGGCGACCGGCACGCGCTATCGCCGCGAGATCCTCGAGGTTGGCGGCAGCCGCCCGGCGATGGATTCGTTCAAGGCGTTCCGCGGCCGCGAGCCGGAAATCGACGCGCTGCTGCGTCACAACGGGATGGCCGCTCCCGCGCACTGAGCGCGCGGCCCTGCCCGGTTCGTCCTGCTGCATCGAAAGGCACCGCTTCGGCGGTGCCTTTTTTCACGGCGCCGGCGTTTCGTTGCCGGCGGCTTCGCCAGCTTCGTCGTCGAACAGCGAGAACTGCCCGTGACGCTCGGCCGTGTCCTCGTCGATGCGCACGCCGACACCGAGCAGCCGCACGGCCTGCGCGCGCCGCTGCAGCCCCTTCGCGAGCAGCGTGACGGCCGTCCGCTCATTCGTCGCATCGGCCACGCATTCGACCGTCGTGCGCTGGAAATCGGCGAAGCGGATCTTCACGTACAGCTTGCGGATCGCGCGCGCGGCGCCCGCGCGCGCGATGCGTGCGTCGAGCTGCACGACGAGGCGGCGGATCTCTTCCGCGCATTGCTCGAGCGTCGTCAGGTCGGTCACGTAGGTCGTCTCGACGCTGACCGACTTGCGCTCCTGGTCGGCCTCTACCGGCCGCTCGTCGATGCCGCGCGACAACTGGTACAGCCGCCGGCCGAACGCGCCGAACTCGCGATGCAGGTCGATCAGCGACCAGTCGCGCAACTGCGCGCAGGTCTGGATGCCGAGCCGGTCGAGGCGCGTGGCCGTCACCTTGCCGACACCGTGCAGCTTGCGCACCGGCAGCGCTGCGACGAACGCGTCGACCTCATGCGGGCGCACCACGAACAGGCCGTCGGGCTTGTTCCAGTCGGACGCGATCTTCGCGATGAACTTGTTCGGCGCGACGCCCGCCGACACCGTCACGCCGACCGTGTCGTACACACGTTGGCGGATCTCCCGCGCAATCAGCGTCGCGCTGCCCTGGCACAGTTCGGAACCGCTGACGTCGAGGTACGCCTCGTCGAGCGACAGCGGCTCGACGTCGTGCGTGTAGTCGCGGTAGATCGCCATGATCTGCCGCGACGCCGCACGGTACTTGTCCATCGCGGACGGCAGGATCAGCAGGTCCGGACACTTGCGCATCGCGAGCGCCGACGACATCGCCGAATGCACGCCGTAGCGCCGTGCCTCGTAGTTGCAGGTCGCGATCACCCCGCGCTGATCGGGCCGGCCGCCGACCGCGATCGGCCGGTTGCGCAGCGACGGGTCGTCGCGCATCTCCACCGACGCGTAGAAGCAGTCGCAATCGCAATGGATGATCTTGCGCACGCGCGGCGGCGCGTCGCCGGGCGGCGGCACGGCCGGATCGGCAGGCGGGATGATGGTCGGATTCACGGTGCCGATACTGTACAAAAACACAGTGATCGTTTCAACTGTCGCGTGCTGCCACGTTCGGCCGCCGCCGGGCGCAGCCGGCCGCCCGGAGACCCTCCCGCACTCCCCGGCCACCGCCGGCCGTCAGCCCCGGCCGGTCGCACCGTACCGGTCCGCTTCGCGCGGATCGTACCGCCGCGCGCACGGGACGCCCCCTATACTCGTCTGCCACGAGATACGAAATGCACAGGTGACGGATGAAGACGATCGGGTTGATCGGCGGGATGAGCTGGGAATCGTCGGCCGAGTATTACCGGCTGATCAATCGCCATTCGAAGGCGCTGCACGGCGGGCATCACAACGCGAAGAGCGTGCTGGTCACAGTGGATTTCGCGGAAATCGAAGCTTTGCAGCGCACGCACGACTGGCCGGCACTCGGCGAACGGATGGCCGATGCCGCGCGTCAGCTCGAAGCGGCCGGCGCCGATCTCGTCGTGCTGACGACCAACACGATGCACCGCGTGCACGGCGCAATCGAGGCTGCAGTGTCGCTGCCGTTCCTGCACATCGCCGATCCGACCGGCGCCGCGCTGCGCGCCGCCGGCGTCGAGCGCGTCGCGCTGCTCGGCACGCGTTACACGATGGAACTGCCGTTCTATGCGAAGCGTCTGCGCGACAAGTTCGGCCTCGACGTGCTGGTGCCGGACGAACCCGCGCGCAACGACGTGCACCGGATCATCTACGACGAGCTGTGTCACGGTGTCATCGATGCCGGGTCGCGCGCGACCTACATGGCGATCATCGACGAACTGGCGAAGCGCGGCGCGCAGGCCGTGATTCTCGGATGCACGGAAATCACGCTGCTGATCGGCGCGGAGGATTCACCGCTGCCGGTGTTCGATACGACCGCGCTGCATGCTAAGGCCGCGGTCGAGTGGGCGGCGGGCTGAAAACAAAAAACCCGGCACGGAGCCGGGTTCTTGTCGACGAAGCGCGCATCGGTCACTTGCGCAGCACATCGTCTGGTGTGCTTGGTTGCGGGGGTAGGATTTGAACCTACGACCTTCGGGTTATGAGCCCGACGAGCTGCCAGACTGCTCCACCCCGCGTCAGAGAAATAAATTATAGGGTGAGGAAGTACTCACGTCAACACTTTTGTCACAATTTCTTCGCGAGCGGCCGCCGTCGCGATGCACGCCGCCCGCTTCGCGTTGCGCATCGCGCGCGTTCGCGCCCCGTGCTCGCGGTAAGATGGCGGCCTTCGCATTCACCCCGCACGCACTCCCGTTCATGAAAATCGCCACCTGGAACGTCAACTCGCTCAACGTCCGCAAGCAGCACGTGCTCGACTGGCTCGCGCAAAGCGGAACCGACGTGCTGTGCCTGCAGGAACTGAAGCTGCCGGACGAGAAATATCCACGCGCCGATCTCGAGGCAGCCGGCTACCGCAGCTGGTTCACCGGTCAGAAGACCTACAACGGCGTCGCGATCCTCGTGCGCGACACGCTCGCCGTCGACGAATCGGACGTCGTGCGCAACATCCCCGGCTTCGACGATCCGCAGCAGCGCGTGGTGGCCGTGACAGTCGACGGCGTACGCATCGTGTCCGCGTATTTCCCGAACGGCCAGGCCCCCGACTCCGACAAGTTCGTCTACAAGATGCAGTGGCTCGACGCACTGCAGGCATGGCTGAGCACCGAGATGCAGCGCTACCCGAAGCTCGCGCTGCTCGGCGACTTCAACATCGCGCCGGAAGACCGCGACGTGCACGACCCGGCGAAATGGGAAGGCCAGAACCTCGTGTCGCCGCAGGAACGCGCGCACTTCGCGAAGCTGATCGAGCTCGGCTTCGTCGATGCATTCCGCCGCTTCGAGCAACCGGAGAAGACCTTCACGTGGTGGGACTACCGGATGTTCGCGTTCCGCCGCAACGCCGGGCTGCGCATCGACCACATCCTGCTGTCGCCGGCGCTCGCCGCAACCTGCACGTCGTGCGAGGTGGACCGTACGCCGCGCACGTGGGAACAGCCGTCCGACCACACGCCCGTCGTCGCGATCGTCGGCTGAGCCCCTCCCCACCCGCTCACGCCCGCGCTCAACTGCGCGCGGGCGCGGGCCCGAGATGGGCCCACAGGAAACCGAATTCCGCCGCGTCCGATTCGGCGCGTTCGAGATCGTCGGCACTGCCGTGGCCGCCGTCGGTGTTCTCCCAGTACCACACCCGTTCGTGTCCGAGCGCATGCATGCGCGCGGCCATCTTGCGCGCATGCGCGGGATGCACGCGGTCGTCGCGCGTCGACGTCGTCAGCAGCAGCGGCGGATACACGACGCCGTCGCTCACGCGGTGATACGGCGAATAGGCGGCAAGCGCCGCGCCCTCGCGCGGATCGTCCGGATCGCCGTACTCGTCGAGCCATGCGGCGCCCGCGTGCAGCTTCGGATAGCGCCGCATGTCGAGCAGCGGCACGCGACACAGCACCGCGCCGAACAGCTCCGGACGCTGCACCATGCATGCGCCGACCAGCAGCCCGCCGTTGCTGCCGCCCTCGATGCCGAGCTGCGCGGGCGTCGTCACGCCGGTGCGGATCAGGTCCTCGGCCACCGCGATGAAGTCGTCGAACGAACGTTGCCGATGCTCGCGTTGCGCGTCGACATGCCAGCCCGGTCCGAATTCGCCACCGCCGCGGATGTGTGCGAACGCGGCGACACCGCCGCGTTCGAGCCACGCGATGCCGAGCGCGTCGCTATAGCCCGGCAGGTTCGGAATCGCGAACCCGCCATAGCCTGACAGCAGACACGGCCGCGCGACACGGGCGCTGCGGTCGGGGTGATCCGGCGCATCGAGTCCATCGAGTGCGTCCCGCGGCCCGATCAGCGTGTACGGCACGACCGTGCCGTCGCGCGAGCGGGCATTCGCGCGACGCACGACGAGCCCGGCCGCATCGAAGCGCACCGGCGGACGGTCGAGCAGCACGCGACGCGACGGCGCATCGGCTGCGCGATCGGCCAGATCGGCAAGCCAGCATTCGGGCGGATCGAGATAGGTATCGACGTCCACGTACACGTCGTCGTTCAGCGTGGACTCGACCGGCTCGACGTCGATCTGCGCATCGCCCGGCCATTCGAACGGCCGCGCGTCCCACGTCCACGCGCCGTCATCGGACTGGCGCGGCTGCCACAGCATCGTGCGGTTGTGCACGTCGTCGAGCCAGCTCGCGATCAGCATCGTGCGCGTGTGCGTCCACGTGCAAGCGGACGTCGTCGGTCGCGGCTCGAACAGCGTCGTGAGGTCGCGCGACCCGGCGAGGAATGCCTGCTCGCGGATCGCGAGCAGCGAGCCGCCCGCGTGACGCACGCCGCCGCAGTCCCAGTCGAGCCGCGGCTCCAGCATCAGCCAGCCTTCCCAGAAACCGACGTCGACATGCGTCGGCACGTCGTAGCGCGCCCACTCGCCCGCGTCGGTCAGCCGGTATGCATGCGCGTCGAAGAAATCGACACTGCGCCACGCGACGTGGCGACCGTCGATCGGATCGAACCCCGCGCCCGCGCTGATGTCGTCGGGTTCGCCGCGGAACACGACCGGCGCATCGGCGAGCGGCGTGCCGCGTACCCAGCGGCGCGCTTCGTACGGATAGCCGGCGGCGGTCGCATGCGCCTCGCCGCGATCCCAGCTCACGTAGACGGTATCGCGGTCGATCCAGCCTATCGTGTGATTCCCGGGCACGTCGATCGTGAAACCGCCGTCGACGAAACGGCGCTGCACGAGGTCGAATTCGCGCACGACGACCGCGTCGGCACCGCCCGGCGACAGCGACAGCAACGCGCGGTCACCGTCCGGATACAGGATCGTGTCCTGCTCGAACACCCATGACTCGCCCTCGTCCGCGCCGAGCGCGTCGACGTCGAGCAGCGTGTCCCACTCGGGCCGGCCGGCGCGCCAGTCGTCCCAGCGCGCGCGGCGCCACAACCCCTTTGGATGGAGATCGTCCTGCCACAGGTCGTACGCCCACTCGCGCCAGCGGGTCGGGATCACCGGGCGTTCGCGCGGCAGGTACGCCTGCGCGAGCCGCGCGGTGAGCGCGCGATACGCATCGTCGTCGCGCAGCGCGACACGCGTGCGCGCGTTCTGCTCATCGACCCACGCACGGGCGCGCTTGCTGTCGAGCGCTTCGAGAAAACGGAAGGGATCGGCCCCGGCGGGCCAGCGGAAGGAATCGGACATGACGGATGCGCACGTGACGGCAAACCGCGATTATGTCCGATCGCGGCAGGCGCGGTGCCCGCGCATGCCGCGACGGATGCTTACGGCTCCAGATGCAGTTCCTGGATCTTGCGCGTGATCGTGTTGCGGCCGATGCCGAGCCGCTCCGCCGCCTCGACCTTGCGGCCGCGCGTGAAGTCGAGCGCCTCGCGGATCACGGCCGCTTCGAAGCGCCGCGCGAGCTCGTCCATCACGTCGGTCGAGTTCTCGCGCAACAGCCGCGCGACTTCGGTGCGCAGCCCGTTCTCCCACATCGGATAACCGGCCGGCGCGCCGTTCGGCGCAGCCGCGACAGGCACGGCCGTCAACGGTGCCGCGCCGACCGCCGGCTGCACGCGCGCTACGTCGCCCCCGCCACCGTTGCCACCGCCGTGTGCATCCGCGCCGTCGGTCGTCGCGACCACCGGTGCGCCTGCCGGCACCAGGTCGGGTGGCAGGTCCTTGATCTCGACCGTCTGCGCGGGCGCCATCACGGTCAGCCAGTTCGCGAGATTCTCGAGCTGGCGCACGTTGCCGGGAAACGCGAGCGAAGTGAGATAGGCCAGCGCCTCGTCGGACACCCGCTTCGGCTCGACGCCGAGATCGCGCGCGCTCTTCTGCAGGAAGTGGCGCGTGAGCAGCGCGATGTCCTCACTACGTTCACGCAGCGGCGGCAGGCGCAGCCGGATCACGTTGAGCCGGTGGTAAAGGTCCTCGCGGAACAGCCCCTGCCGCACGCGCGACTCCAGATTCTGGTGCGTCGCGGCGATCACGCGCACGTTCGCGCGCAGCGGGTTGTGGCCGCCGACCCGATAGAACTGGCCGTCCGACAGCACGCGCAACAGGCGCGTCTGCAGATCGAACGGCATGTCGCCGATTTCGTCGAGGAACAGCGTGCCGTTCTCGGCCTGCTCGAAGCGGCCCTGGCGCGTCGTCTGCGCGCCGGTGAACGCGCCGCGCTCGTGGCCGAACAGTTCGGATTCGAGCAGGTCCTTCGGAATCGCGGCCGTGTTCAGCGCGATGAACGGCCCGCTCGCCCGTGGGCTATGGCGGTGCAGCGCACGCGCGACGAGCTCCTTGCCGGTGCCCGATTCACCCGTGATGAGCACGGTCGCGGCCGAATGCGACAGGCGGCCGATCGCGCGGAACATGTCCTGCATCGCGGGCGCCTGGCCGAGCATCTCGGGCGCCTCGGCGACACGCTCGTCCTGCGGCGCGCCGGCGCGCAGGCTTTCCTCGACCGCGCGGCGGATCAGCTCGACCGCCTTGTCGACGTCGAACGGCTTCGCGAGATATTCGAACGCGCCGCCCTGGAACGCCGCGACGGCGCTATCGAGATCGGAGAACGCCGTCATGATGATGACGGGCAGGCCCGGCAGGCGCTCGTGCATCGCCTGCAGCAACTCGAGGCCGGAACCGCCCGGCATCCGGATGTCGGACACCAGCACCTGCGGTGTCTCGTGGTCGAGCGCGGCCAGCGCGTCGCGCACGTTCGCGAAGCTCTTCGTCGCGAAGCTGTCCCGGGCGAGCGCCTTTTCGAGCACCCAGCGGATCGATTGGTCGTCGTCTACTATCCAGATCGGCTTCATAGGTCGGTCAGATATTGGTGAATCCGGTGAATCGCAATGTCGCCGCTCAATGGTCGAGCGGCAGCAGGATCTGAAACTCGGTACGGCCGGGCCGGCTCTCGACCTCGATCATCCCGTCGTGTTGCTGCACGAACGTCTGCGCGAGCGTGAGGCCAAGGCCGCTGCCGTCGTCGCGCCCGGACACGAGCGGATAGAAGATCCGGTCGCGGATCTCTTCCGGAATGCCGGGCCCGTTGTCGACCACGTGCAAGTCCAGTGCCAGCTTGTACAGGCGCTTCGCGATCGTCACCTTGCGCGCGACGCGCGTGCGCAGCTCGATCTTCGCGTCGCCCTGCGCAATCCGCTCGCGCAGCGCCTGCGCGGCGTTGCGTACGATGTTCAGCAGCGCCTGGATCAGCTGCTCCTTGTCGCCGCGCAGGTCCGGCACGCTCACGTCGTAGTCGCGCTCGATCGTGAGCCCGCGCGGAAATTCCGCGAGCATCACCGCGCGCACGCGTTCGCACACTTCGTGAATGTTCACGTCGCCGACGATGTGCGGATGCCGGTGCGGCTCCAGCAACCGGTCGACGAGCGTCTGCAGGCGGTCGGACTCCTTGATGATCACCTGCGTGTATTCGCGCAACTCGCCGCGCTCGCGCTCGCTCAGTTCGAATTCGAGCAGCTGGGCTGCGCCGCGAATGCCCCCGAGCGGGTTCTTGATCTCGTGCGCGAGGTTGCGGATCAGTTGCTTGTTGACCGCGGTCAGGTCGTGGATGCGCTCCTCGCGATCGGTGCGCGACTGCCGTTCGTTCTCGAACAACTCGACGAGCACGAAATCGGGTGCGGTCTCGAGAAAGCCGACGATCGCATGCACGTGCAGCGCTTCGTGGCCGGGCCGGTCGAGCACGGTGTCGAGATGCGTCGCGTGAAAGCGCTCCTCGCCGATCGCGGTGATCGTCGACGCGAGCGCGTTCGCGTTCGGAAAAATCTCGCCCCACGGCCGCTGCGCGAGCTGCCGGCGCGAGATGTCGAGCATCGCCTCCGCGGACGGGTTCGCGAACGCGACCCTGAGCGTCTTGCGGTCGAGCACGATCACGACCGTCGGCAGCGCTTCCAGCCCCGCAAGCAGGCCCGAGCGCGCGAGCCGCTCGTCTTCCGTCAGTCGCTCGGGCTGCCCCGTCTTCGCCTTGATCAGATTCTTCAGAGCCATCTTGCGTGTCGTCGCGCCTCACCGGATCGGGAAATGGAAATGCTCGGAACAAAAAAGGGACGGCTGGACGCCGTCCCCTTTCAGACTCCGCCGCTCCCGCCGCAAACCGCGCGGCGGGAACGAACCGGCATGACGGCGCTGAATCGAAGCGCCATCGCCGATTACAGCGAGTAGTACATCTCGAACTCGATCGGATGCGTCGTCATGCGGAACTTCGCCAGCTCCTGCTCCTTCAGCGCGAGGTACGCGTCGAGCATGCCGTCGGTGAACACGCCACCGCGCGTCAGGAACTCGCGATCCTTGTCGAGCGCTTCGAGAGCCTGGTCGAGGCCGGCGCAGACGGTCGGGATCTTTGCATCCTCTTCCGGCGGCAGGTCGTACAGGTTCTTGTCCGCGGCTTCGCCCGGATGGATCTTGTTCTGGATCCCGTCGAGACCCGCCATCATCAGCGCCGTGAAGCACAGGTACGGGTTCGCCATCGGATCCGGGAAGCGCGTTTCGATACGGCGGCCCTTCGGGTTCGACACGTGCGGAATGCGGATCGATGCCGAACGGTTGCGCGCCGAGTAAGCGAGCTTGACCGGTGCTTCGAAGTGCGGGACCAGACGCTTGTACGAGTTCGTCGTCGGGTTCGTGATCGCGTTCAGTGCACGGGCGTGCTTGATGATGCCGCCGATGTAGAACAGCGCCAGTTCCGACAGGCCGGCGTAGCCGTTGCCCGCGAACAGGTTCTGGCCGTCCTTCCAGATCGACTGGTGAACGTGCATGCCCGAACCGTTGTCACCGACGACCGGCTTCGGCATGAACGTCGCCGTCTTGCCGTACGAGTGCGCGACGTTGTGGATGATGTACTTCGACCATTGCGTCCAGTCGGCGCGCTCGACCAGCGTCGAGAACTTCGTGCCGATTTCGTTCTGGCCCTGGCCCGCCACTTCGTGGTGGTGCACTTCGACCGGGATGCCGAGCTGTTCGAGCAGCAGGCACATTTCCGAACGCATGTCCTGGAACGTGTCGACCGGCGCGACCGGGAAGTAGCCGCCCTTCGTGCCCGGACGGTGGCCCGTGTTGCCGCCTTCGAATTCCTTGCCGGCCGACCACGGTGCTTCTTCCGAGTTGATCTTCACGAAGCAGCCCGACATGTCCGTGTTCCACTGGACCGAGTCGAAAATGAAGAATTCCGGTTCCGGACCGAAGTAGGCCGTGTCGCCGATGCCCGTGCTCTTCAGGTACGCTTCGCCGCGCTTCGCGAGCGAACGCGGGTCGCGCTCGTAGCCCTTGCCGTCGGCCGGCTCGACCACGTCGCAGGTCAGCACGAGGGTCGACTCTTCATAGAACGGGTCGACGAAGGCAGCGTTCGGGTCCGGCATGAGCAGCATGTCCGACGCTTCGATACCCTTCCAGCCCGCGATCGACGAACCGTCGAATGCATGGCCGCTTTCGAACTTGTCCTCGTCGAACGCCGAAACCGGCACCGACACGTGCTGTTCCTTGCCGCGCGTGTCCGTGAAGCGGAAATCGACAAACTTGCAGTCCTCGTCCTTCACGAGTTGCATGACGTCGGCGACGGTTTTACTCATAACCTCTTCTCCTGATTGAACAATTCCGGCGGACTGGGAACCGCCTCGTTTATCGAGCTGCCCGGAGTCTGGCTTTGGCGCAGCGCGCCCCGGGTCGACCGAATTCTATATAGCAGCTTCCGTGCCAATCATCGCAAAACCGACGCGAATCTTGCCGGCCCGCGTCGCTGCGGGGCCCGGCTGCACGATGCCGGGGCCGGACGCCGCACCGGCCATCGAGCGACCGCACCGCCATGGTGCAATTGGCAGGCCGCATCGGCGCGACGGGATCATTCTGGTGCACGCACGCCATTCTGCACCCTTTTGGTGAGCGTGTGGCGGTGCATGCACCGCACGGCGCCCGGACATCCGCGCGGCGGTGCCGCGCTAGAATGTTTGTTTGACCGATACGGAGACCTCCTGCCATGAGTACGCTCGACCAGCTTTACGCGAAGGCCGAAGAACGCCGCGTCCAAGGCCCGCTCAACTATGCCGGCGCGCTGCTGCCGATCGAGGCATTCGAACTGCTGCAGCTCGACCCGTCGGCGCGTCTCGTCGACGTGCGCACCCGCGCCGAGCTCGACTGGATCGGCCGCCCGCTCGTCGGCGACGGCCAGTACCTGCACATCGAATGGACGCGCTACCCGGGCGGCGTGCCGAATGCCGAATTCGTCGACGAACTGAAGGCGGCCCTCCCGGCCGATACGCCCATCCTGTTCCTGTGCCGCAGCGCCGCGCGCTCGAAGCTCGCCGCGGTCGCGTCGACGCAGGCCGGCTTCACGAAGGCGTTCGACCTGCTCGAAGGCTTCGAAGGCGGCAAGGATGCCGAAGGCCACCGCAAGACGGTCGACGGCTGGTGCTTCCGGAAACTGCCGTGGATCGGCGCCTGAGCGCGGATCCGCCGGGCCGCACCCGACTGCGACATCGTCGAGCCGGGCGATGACATCCCGATGACGGGCCGCGTTGCGCGGCCCGTGCCTTTTGGACGGCCGTTTCGTGTGATGGATCCGGGCCGCTCAGGCGCGCGGGGCATCCGGCTCGACGACGTCGCCGCCGAGCAGGTGCACGCCCTCGCGCAGCTTCACGAACGCGGCCGCGACCGCTTCCGGCTCGCCCTTCACGCCGAGATCGATATGCCGGCGTGCATAGATCCCGCCGCGCTCCGCGTCGCCGACGCTGGGCAGGCTGAACACGCGCACGCCCGGGAAGTCGCGCTCGATCCTCTCCATCAACGGCGTGAGCGTCGATTCCGGCAGTTCGAACACGTACAGCGAGCGCTCCGCGTGCGGCGTCGCGTGATGGAGATGCCGGTACTTCGTGTCGAGCACCCATTCGATCATCGGCCACGCCATCACCGGGAAGCCAGGCACGAAGTGGAGATCGCCGACCGAAAAGCCGGGAATCCGGTTGTAGCCGTTCGGGATGATCGACGCGCCCGCCGGAAACACGCCCATGTTGAAGCGGTGCTGGTTTTCCGGCGAATCGAAGTCGACCGGCGTGGCCGGATCGGCGTGTGTCTCGCGGATGCGCTCCGAGATCAGCACCTTCGCTTCCGGATGCAGCTCGAGCGGCACGCCGAGCGCGGCGGCCGCGCACTGGCGCGTGTGGTCGTCCGGCGTCGCGCCGATCCCGCCCGTCGAGAACACGATGTCGCCGGACGCGATCGCGCGGGCGAGCGTCGCGGTGATGCGCGCCGGATCGTCGCCGACGTATTCGGCCCAGTCGAGCGCGAGGCCACGCGCGCCGAGCAGCTCGATGACCTTCGCCAGATGCTTGTCCTGCCGGCGGCCCGAAAGGATTTCGTCGCCGATGATGATGATGCCGATGCTCATGCCTGCCCCATGTCGATTGCGGTGGCGCGCGAACTCGCGCGCAGGTCGTCCAGCGCGCGCAGGCAATAGTGCCCGAACCACAGCGCCGAGAAGACGAGGATGAAAGCGTAAACCCAGATCATGGCCGCCGCCACGAACGGAAACAGCACCATCATCCAGACCGACGACACCCATACGAAGGTCGGAACGGTGCCGAGCAGCCCGGTCGCGACGCCGATGCCGATCAGCGGCCAGCGATGCTGGCGCACCAGCGCGCGGCGCTCGTCGCGGCTCGCGTGCTGCGCGAGCGCGTCGTAGGTCATCACGCGGTAAGTGAGCCAGCCCCAGATCACGGGCGGCAGCAATGCGAAGAACGGCGGGATCAGCCACAGCGGGATCGTGACGACGAGCAGTACGACGCCGACGAGCGCCGCGCCGAGCGAATTGAACACGCTGCCGAAGAACGTGCCGCCCCGCTTCGCCTCGAGCGCGGCGAACTGCCGGTTCGACAGGTGCTTGATCACGACCGGCATCGAGATCGTCGCGATCAGCAGCAGCACGGTCAGCACGATCAGCGGAATCGCGAGCGACACGACGACGAACGGCGCGACGACCGCATGCAGCTGCGACATCCCGATCGCATCGAATGCGCGGTACAGCGCGGCGGTCAGCACGAAACCGTCGAGCGCGCCGCGTGCGGTGTCGATCAGCATCTGCCACGAGAACCACAGCACGACGCCCCACAGCAGCGCCGAGACGACGAACGGCATCAGGGTGAGCCACAGCATGCGCGGGTGCAGCGCGCTGGCGAACGCCCGGACGAAGGAGCGCAGCAAATCGTTCATGCGAACCTGTATCGACGGAGAAAAACGGGGAAAGGATAAACCACACGGCCCGCATGCGCCAAAGCGCATGCGGGCCGTATCGGAAAGCCGTTCAACGGGAACGCGACGGGATCAGGCCGATGCCGCGCCGCGCTTCGCGGGAACGAGGCGCCGGAAGATCCGCACGAACGCGAGGCCGTGCTGTGCCCAGAAGCCCTCGCCGTAGGAAACGCCTTCGACCTGCTCGCGGATGCCGGTCGGCTCGACCGTGCGATTCCACGACGCGGTGCCAAACATCATGTCCCACCACGGGAACAGCACGCCGAAGTTGCAGCCGTACTTGGTGCCTTCGTGGCCGTAGCCGACCGCGTGGTGGCGCCGGTGGAAGATCGGGCTCACGAGCAGGCGCTCGCCGAGCCAGCCGAACGACAGCCGCGCATTCGTGTGCTGGATGCTCTGCAGGAAGTTCGTGACCGCGGTCAGCACGACGAACTGCGACGGCGTCACGCCGATCACGAGCGCGATCGCCGCGAAGAAGCACGATTGCAGCACGTCGTCGAGCAGGTGGTTGCGGTCGTCGCACCACAGCGACATCTGCCGCTGGCTGTGATGCACCGCGTGCAGCTCCCACCAGATGCCGAACTTGTGCTGCCAGCGGTGATACCAGTAGCCGGCGAAATCGAGCACGACGAGGTAGATCGCGAACGCGACGATCGGCTGCGAGGTCACGCCCGGCCACAGATAGTCGAGGTTGAAGTTCGCAACGCCGTGCAGGCGCAGCCACGCCTGGAAGCCGTCGAACACCGGCTGCAGCGCGAAGAAGAAGAACAGCGTGTAGATGCCGAGCTTCGAGATCGCCGTGTAGATCACGTCGACCCGCACCGCGCGGCGGTTCTTCCAGCGCTCGACGGGCGCGAGCGCCTCGAGCGGGCGCAGCAACGCGAACATCAGCACCATCTGCAGCGCGCCGATGATCACCCAGTACAGCGCGTCGTAGGTGTCCTCGTCATAGTCCATCAGGTTGAACTTGAAGAGGAGCGGCTGCACGACGTCGACGTACAGCCAGGTCTGGATGTCCGACACGAACGCATCGATCAGGTGCAGCATCGTTCGCCTCCGCCCGTCACGCGCCGTTCGCAGCCTTCCACGGCGCGCGGTCGTAGAAGTAGATCCCGTGCGGCGAGCGGCCGACGGCGATCGTCTGCACCAGCTTGCGCGATGCCAGATCGATAATACCGACCTTCTTCGCGAAGCGGAACGTCACCCACAGCGTCTTCTTGTCGGCGGACAACTCCATGTCGTCCGGGCCCGGCAGCAGGCCGGTGATGTCGCCGACTTTGGTGAGCGTGATCTCGTCGATGATGCTGATCGTGTTCGCGACCCGGTTCGTGATCGCGACGTGCGTGCCGTCGGCAAGCGAGCGGAAGTTGTGCGCGCCCTTGCCGGTCTGGATCGTCTTCACGACCTTCTGATTGCGCCAGTCGACGACCGCGATGTAATCGGCGCCCGTCATGCCGACCAGCAGGTATTTGTCGTCCGGCGTCATCCACAGGCCCGCCGGGACCTTGCCGACCGGCATCTTCCACTTGACCGTCTGCGTCGCGAGGTCGACCGCCGCGATCTCGCCGGACACCTGCAGCGACACGAGCACGGTCTTGCTGTCCTTCGTGAACGCAAGGTGGCTCGGCATCACCGCAAGCGGCAAGCGCTTCACGAGATGCAGGTCGCGGCCGTCGTAGCTGTAGATGTCGAGCCGGTCGAGGCGCAGCCCGGTCGACACGAACCACTTGTTATCGGGCGAGAAACCGAGCTGGTACGGATCCTCGATGCCTTCGACCGTGCGCTGCAGCTTGCCCGTCTTCGGATCGACGAACATCAGGCTGTTCGAGACCGAATTCGCGACGATCAGCGACGAATTGTCCGGCGTCGCCATCAGGTGGTGCGGCTCCTTGCCGGTCGGCATCGTGCCGACGACCTGGCGGGTCTGCTGGTCGATCAGGGAAAGCGACGCTTCGGCCGAATTCAGGACGATCACGTTAGTCGCGTGTGCGGCGGGCGCCAGCACGGCGGCGGCCAGCGCAAGCGTGCGGCCGAGGGAAAGGAAAGTGCGCATGAAGACTCACGTCGTGGAACAGCAGTCATTGTAAAACGTCCGACCGGCCCCGCCGGTTGACGAAAGCCGGCGTTGCGCCACTTCGACGCACGCCGCAGCGGCCGGGCGGCCGGCTGCGGCAGGCGCCGTGCGGCCGGCCGGGGCCGGCAACCGGTGCGGGCCCGGAGAACCGTTATTGCGCTAGCGCTGCATCGACTCCCAGACCTTGTGCAGACGCTTGACAGAGACAGGCATCGGCGTGCGCAGTTCCTGCGCGAACAGCGAAATTCGCAGTTCCTCGAGCAGCCAGCGGAATTCCGCCAGCCGCGGGTCCGCAACGCCGCCGCGCTGCGACACCGCGCGCTGGAACTGCTGGACCAGCGGCAGCAGCTCGCCGGACTGTTTCGCGTCGCGGGCCGGGTCGGCCTTCAGCTTGTCGATCCGCAGTGCGATGCCCTTCAGGTAGCGCGGGAAGTGTGCAAGCTGCACGTAAGGCGTGTCGATCACGAAGCGCTTGCCGACCAGCGCGGCGAGCTGCTGCTGCAGATCCGCGTGGGCCTGCGCGAACGGCTTCGCCTGCGTGAGCTTTTTCGCAAGCCCCGCGTATTCGGCAAGGATCTGCCCGACGAGCCGCGCGATCTCCTGCGCAAGCAGGTTCAGGCGGCTCCGGCCCTCGTCGCGGCGCGCGTGGAAGCTCGCGTCGTCGGCGGGCAGCGGATCCTGCAGGCACGCGCGGTCGAGCGCCGTGTCGATCAACTGGTCGCGCAGCTCGTCCTGCGTGCCGAGCGACATGTACTGCATCGCCATCTCGCGCAGCCCCGGCAGGTTCTTCTCGAGGAACTTGATCGGTTCCTTCAGTTGCAGCGCGAACAGCCGCCGCAAGCCGGCCCGGTGGATCCGCGCAGCCTCCTCCGGCGAGTCGAACACCTCGACGTCGCAATGCGTGCCGCGATCGACGAGCGCCGGGTAGCCGTACAGCGTCTGGCCGCGCCGGCGGATCTCCAGCAGCTCGGGAAGCTTGCCGAAGTTCCACGTCGTCAGGTTCTCGTACAGCGCGGTCGCGCCGGCTTCCGCCGGGGCCGCCGTGTGCGGCGCCGCGCCCTTGCCGGCCTGCGCCGTCGAACCCGGCGCGGCAACGGGTGCCGGCACGTCGCCCGCGTCGGCATCACCACCGGTCGCGATCGTCGACGCCGCCGCGATTTTCTGGAACTGCTGCTGCGCCTGCGCGCCGAGCTCCTGGCGCAACTGCGCGAGATTGCGCCCCATTGCGAGCTGGCGGCCGTGCTCGTCGATCACCTTGAAATTCATGAACAGGTGCGCGGGCAGCGTCTCGAGCTTGAAGTCGGCCGTCTTCATCGCGACCTGGGTCTCGCCGCGCACGTCGGCGATCAGCGCCTCGACGAGGCCGCCCGCGCCGAAGCGCTCGCGCCCCGCCCGCTCGACGAAGCCGGCCGCATACTCGGGCAGCGGCACGCAGTGCCGGCGCAGCTTCTGTGGCAGCGACTTCAGCAGCAGCTGGACCTTCTCCTTCAGCATCCCCGGCACGAGCCATTCGCAGCGGCGCGCGTCGACCTGGTTCAGCGCGTAGAGCGGCACCGCGAGCGTGACGCCGTCGCGCGGCGTGCCGGGCTCGAAATGGTACGTGAGCGCCATCTCGACGCCCGCCATCGTCGCGCGCTTCGGGAACAGCTCGGTCGTCACGCCGGCCGCCTCGTGGCGCATCAGGTCGTCGCGCGACAGGTACAGCAGGCGCTGCTTGTCGTCCGCCTGGCCGCCCTGCTTCACCTCGTCGCGATACCAGCGCTCGAACGCGGCGCCCGTGTGGATGCCCTCTGGAATCGCCTGGTCGTAGTACGCGTAGATCAGCTCGTCGTCGACCAGCACGTCCTGCCGGCGCGACTTGTGCTCGAGCTGCTCGATGTCGGCGAGCAGCTTGCGGTTGTGCGCGAAGAACGGCAGCTTCGTGTCGAACTCGCCTTCGACCAGCGCGCCGCGGATGAACAGCTCCCGCGCGCGGGCCGGATCCTGCTTGCCGAACGCGACGCGCCGGCGGTGGTAGATCGGCAGCCCGTACAGCGTCGCGCGCTCGAACGCGCTGACCTGCGCGGGACGCTTCTCCCAGTGCGGTTCCGACAGCGATTTCTTCAGCAGGTGCGCGCCGACTTTCTCGACCCACTCCGGCTCGATCTTCGCGAGGCAGCGCGCGTACAGCCGGCTCGTCTCGACGAGCTCGGCCGCCATCACCCAGCGGCCGGCCTTCTTCGCGAGTGCGGAGCCCGGCCACAGGTAGAACTTGATCCCGCGCGCACCGAGGTAGTGCGGATCGTCGTCGGCCTTCATGCCGAGGTTGCCGAGCAGGCCGGTCAACAGGGCCAGATGCACCTGCTCGTAGGTCGCCTCGACCTCGTTGAGCCGCCAGCCGTGCTCGCGCACCACCGTCAGCAGCTGCGAATGGACGTCGCGCCACTCGCGCAGCCGCAGGTGCGACAGGAAGTTCTGCCGGCACGCGTCGATCAGCTGGCGGTTCGATTTCTTGTGCGCGACGGCCTCTTCGAACCACGCCCAGATCTTCAGCCACTGCAGGAATTCGGAACGCTCGTCGGCGAACCGGCGGTGCGCCTGGTCGGCCTGCTCCTGCGCCTCGATCGGCCGGTCGCGCGGGTCCTGCACGGACAGCGCGCTCGCGATGATCAGCACCTCGCGCAACGACTGCTGGTCGCGCGCGGCGAGAATCATCCGGCCCACGCGCGGGTCGAGCGGCAGCCGCGCGAGTTCGCGGCCGAGCGGCGTCAGCGCGTTGTCGTCGTCGACCGCGCCGAGTTCATTGAGCAGTTGATAACCGTCCGCGATCGCGCGGCCGGGCGGCGGCTCGAGGAACGGGAACGATTCGATCGCGGTCAGGTGCAGCGACTTCATCCGCAGGATCACCGACGCGAGCGACGAGCGCAGGATTTCCGGATCGGTGAAGCGCGCGCGCGCCTGGTAGTCGCTTTCCTCGTACAAGCGGATGCAGACGCCGTCGGCCACCCGGCCGCAACGGCCTGCCCGCTGGTTCGCGGCGGCCTGCGAGATCGACTCGACCTGCAGCTGCTCGACCTTGTTCCGGTACGAATAGCGCTTCACGCGCGCGAGGCCGGTGTCGACGACGTAGCGGATCCCCGGCACCGTCAGCGACGTTTCGGCGACGTTGGTCGCGAGCACGATGCGGCGCGCGTTCGACGCCTTGAACACCTTGTCCTGGTCGGCCGCCGAGAGCCGCGCGAACAGCGGCAGGATCTCGGTATGCGGCGGATGGTGCTTGCGCAGCGCCTCGGCCGCCTCGCGAATCTCGCGCTCGCCGGGGAGGAACACCAGCACGTCGCCGGGGCCTTCGCGGCACAGTTCGTCGACCGCGTCGACGATCGCGTCCATCAGGTCGCGTTCGGCCTCGCGCGCGGTCTTCACGCGGTCGCGGCCGCCCGTGCCTTCGGCGTTCTTCACGGCCGGCCGATCCTCGGCCACCGGACGGTAGCGCATCTCGACCGGGTACAGCCGCCCGCTCACCTCGATCACGGGCGCCGGGCGCTCGTCGGTGCCGAAATGGCGCGCGAAGCGGTCGGCGTCGATCGTCGCGGACGTGACGATCAGCTTCAGGTCCGGCCGCCTCGGCAGAATCTCCTTCAGGTAGCCGAGCAGGAAGTCGATGTTCAGGCTGCGCTCGTGCGCCTCGTCGATGATCAGCGTGTCGTACGCCTTCAGCAGCGGGTCGGTCTGCGTCTCGGCGAGCAGGATGCCGTCCGTCATCAGCTTGACGGACGCGCCCGGCGCGAGATTGTCGGTGAAGCGCACCTTGTAGCCGACCACCTCGCCGAACGGCGTGCCGAGTTCCTCGGCGATGCGCCGGCCAGTCGACGACGCGGCCAGGCGCCGCGGCTGCGTATGGCCGATCAGGCCCGTGCCGCCGGCGCCGAGGCCGCGGCCGAGATCGAGACAGATCTTCGGCAGCTGGGTGGTCTTGCCCGAGCCCGTTTCGCCGCAGACGATGACGACCTGGTGACCGGCGATCGCGCGCGCGATCTCGTCGCGCTTGCCCGACACGGGCAGGCTTTCGGGGTAGGTGATCGGCGGAACGGGATTCGGTGCGACAGCCGCGCGCGGCGGACGCTCGCGACGCGGCGCGCGCTCGCCGGTGGCCTGGGGCGCGCTCTTTGCGACCGGCTGGCCCGCGTCGCGGTGGCGCTCATCGCCGCGCGGCCCGCGCGGCGGCTTGCCAGCCCGCTGTTCCTGCTGCTGGCGCGGCGGCTGGCCCTGCTGCGGGCGCACGTCGGCCGCACCATCCGGGTGCTTCGCCGACGGCGCTTTGGCCCGCGTCGGCGCGGGACTTTTAGGTACATTCGACATGGGGGCGCATTATAATCCCGCCCATGAATTCCCAAACCGACCTCCCTCCCGCCCAGACCGGCGCCGCGACGCCGCCGGCCGCCGACGATTCGGCCGCCAGCCACGCGCAGTTCGTCGACTGGATGCGCTCCGTCGCGCCCTATATCCACAAGTTCCGCAACAGCACGTTCGTCGTGGGGTTCGGCGGCGAGGTGGTGCAGCAGGGGCTCCTGAACGCGCTCGTGTCCGATATCGCGCTGCTGCAGGCGATGGGCATCCAGATCGTGCTGGTGCACGGCTCGCGGCCGCAGGTCGAGGAGCAGTTGAGCCTGCATGGTGTCGAATCCGAGTTTTCGCACGGGCTGCGCATCACCGATGCGCGCGCGCTCGAATCCGCGAAGGAAGCGGCCGGCGAAGTGCGTCTCGACATCGAGGCCGCGATCAGCCAGGGTCTGCCGAACTCGCCGATGGCGCACGCGCACATCAGCGTCGTGTCCGGCAACTTCGTGACCGCACGGCCGGTAGGGATACTCGACGGGGTCGATTTCGCGCACACGGGCATCGTGCGCAAGATCGACGCCGAATCGATCCGTCATTCGCTCGCGAGCCGCAAGCTCGTGCTGCTGTCGCCGCTCGGCTTCTCGCCGACCGGCGAGGCGTTCAACCTGTCGATGGAAGACGTCGCGTCGGCCGCCGCGATCGCGCTGCGTGCCGACAAGATCATCTTCCTGACCGAAGCGCCCGGCATCGTCGACGACGAAGGCGAGCTGGTCCGCGAAATGTCGCTCGACGCGGCCGCCGAGCTGCTCGATTCCGGCAATGTCCAGGGCGACGACGCGTTCTTCCTGAAGCACTCGATCCGCGCCTGCCGCGGCGGCGTGACCCGGGCCCACCTGATTCCGCAGTCGCTCGACGGCAGCATGCTGCTCGAACTGTTCCTGCACGACGGCGTCGGCACGATGATCTCGTACGAGAACCTCGAGAGCCTGCGCGAGGCGACGCCGGACGACGTCGGCGGCATCCTGTCGCTGATCGAGCCGCTCGAGTCGGACGGCACGCTGGTGCGGCGCGGCCGCCACCAGATCGAACGCGACATCGACCACTTCTCGGTGATCGAGCACGATGGCGTGCTGTTCGGCTGCGCGGCGCTGTATCCGTACCAGCAGGAAAAGATCGGCGAGATGGCATGCCTGACGGTCGCGCCGGAAGCGCAGGGCTCGGGCGACGGTGAACGCCTGCTCAAGCGCATCGAGCAGCGCGCCCGCGCGCGCGGCCTCACGCACATCTTCGTGCTCACGACGCGCACCGAGCACTGGTTCCTCAAGCGCGGCTTCGTCAAGGTCAGCGTCGACGACCTGCCGGAAGACCGCCGCAAACTCTATAACTGGCAGCGCAAGTCGCTCGTGCTGATGAAGCAGCTCTGAGCGCAGGCACGCCTGCCCTCCCCCAGACCGATTACAGGAGAAGTACACGATGGCTCGAATGATCCAATGCGCGAAGCTCGGCAAGGAAGCCGAAGGTCTCGATTTCCCGCCGCTGCCGGGCGAACTCGGCAAGCGCATTTACGAAAGCGTGTCGAAGGAAGCATGGCAAGGCTGGCTCAAGCAGCAGACGATGCTGATCAACGAGAACCGCCTGAACATGGCCGACCCGCGCGCGCGCCAGTACCTGATGAAGCAGACCGAGAAGTACTTCTTCGGCGACGGCGCGGACCAGGCGTCCGGCTACGTGCCGCCGACGGAAGGCTAAAGCGCAGTGATTCGCGCAGGCCGGCCGCGCCGGCCTCGCGCAGAAACAGCAAACGGCACCGTGTATCGCACGGTGCCGTTTGCTTTTGGGGGAACGCAATCGACGCAAGGCGAGGCGGTGCGAGACGCCCCGGCCGGCGTGTTGGATGCCGCGGCAGCACCCCGGCCTGCCCGACTCAACCCGCCGGCTTCAACGTACCACGATCGTCCGGCTGCGCGGCCGCGCCGGCCGGGTGTTCCGCACCGGCGCTTTCGGCGCCCCATTCGGCCGCATCGCTGCACTCGGCCGTCGACAGTTCGTCCGCGCGATAGCCGGTGCGATTCAGCAGCGCGAGCATGCAGGCGAGCGACACGAGCGCATACAGCCCCGACGCGACCGCAACGCCGACGATGCTGCCGGTCGCGGTCACGAAGCGCGGCTGTGGCAGACGATCCTGTCGATGATCGAGTTCGGGATGGGCATCGCGCTGGTGCCGCGCGTGCTGCAGCAGGTGAAGAGCGCCCGGCTCGCGTTCCTGCCGCTGAAGGATGCGTCGCTCGAATCGCGCACGCTCGAACTGAAGCGCAGCGGTACCGCGGAACCGGTCGCGCTGCGCTTCGCCGACTACGTGCGCGCGTCGATCGACGCGCTGCCCACGCTCGCGGGCTGAGGCAGCGCGCCGTCACTTCGCGCCGCTACCTCTTCGTTACTGCGTCGTTACTGCTTCGTTACTTCGCTTCGGGCTGCAGCACCGGCTGAGCGCGGCGATACCACACCGCATACACGACCGACAGCGCGATCAGGAACGGGATGCCGAAGATCAGCGTCATGTGGAATTCAGCTGTGAAGTACGTCGTCACCATCAC
Source organism: Burkholderia cepacia GG4 (assembly GCF_000292915.1). Classification (NCBI taxonomy): domain Bacteria; kingdom Pseudomonadati; phylum Pseudomonadota; class Betaproteobacteria; order Burkholderiales; family Burkholderiaceae; genus Burkholderia; species Burkholderia cepacia. The sequence continues at coordinate 1,375,727 of NC_018513.1, read as the reverse complement.
CGCGAGCATCAGCGCCGCGCCGAGCAGCGTCAGCAGCGGAAAGCCGCGCATCCGGAACGCGGGCGCCGGCAGGCCGAGCGCCGCACGACGCCGCCGGAAACAGTAGTGCGTGACGAAGATCATCATCCACGTGAACAACGCGCCAAACATCGACACCGCCATCATGATCGTGAACGACGCGTCCGGATACAGCACGCTCAGGACCGTCGCGAGCGCGATGCCGAGCGTCGACAGCAACAGCGCGCCGAACGGCACGCCGCGCGCGTTCACTTCGCCGAGCGCCTTCGGCGCATGGCCCGCGCGCGACAGGCTGAACATCATCCGCGTCGTGATGTAGAGCTGGCTGTTCATCGCAGACAGCGCGGCGATCAGCACGACGAAGTTGATCAGCCCGGCCGCGCCCGGCAAGTGGATCGCCTCCATCACCTTCACGAACGGGCTCTCGTCGCGCCCGGCCGCCGTCCACGGCACGATCGCGAGCATCAGCGCGAGCGTGACCAGGTAGAACAGCACGAGCCGCACGATCGTCGAGCGGAACGCGCGCGTTACCGCACGCTCGGGGTCTTCCGCCTCGCCGGCCGCGACCGCGATCATCTCGATGCTCAGGTAGCTGAAGATCGACACGATCACGGCGACCCACATCCCCCACATGCCCTTCGGAAAGAAGCCGCCGTGACCGGTGTAGTGGTGAAAGCCCGCGCGTGCCGCGCCGTTGCCGACCAGCGCCGGATTGCCGAACACGACATACGCGCCGAGCACGATGAAGCCGACGATCGCCGCGATCTTCACGACCGAGAAGCCGTATTCGACCGCGCCGAACACGTCGACGCTGCGCGCATTGACGAACACGAGCAGCGCCGAGAAGCCGACGATCCACAGCCAGCCCGGCGCGCCCGGAAACCAGTACTTCATGTACAGCGCGATCGCGGTGACTTCGGTGCCGACCGCGAGCACGATGCACGCCCAGTACGCATAGCGCACCAGGAACCCGGCCCACGGGCTCACGTAATGTTCGGCGTAGGCGCCGAACGACCCGGAGGTCGGGTGCGCGACCGTCATCTCCGCGAGACAGCCCATCAGCAACAGCGAGATGAACGCGCCGATCGCGTAGCTGACGAGCACGCTCGGGCCCGCGAAGCCGATCGCGAACCCGCTGCCGAGAAACAGACCCGTGCCGATCGCACCGCCGATCGCGATCATCGCCATCTGCCGTGCGGAAAGCGTGCGGCGCAGACCGTGCTCGCGCGCCGCGATGTGCTGGAATTGCCCTTCTGGTTGCATCGAATGACCTCGTTCGAAAGCGATTGTCCGGTCGAAACGTCGACGGCGCGCGGACCGGTGCCGGACCGCACCGGCCACCGCGCGCCGCGTGCTCAGAACAGGTGGCGCAAGCCGGCCGCGATGCCGGTCTGGTTACCGCGTCCGGGCAGTTCGGTGAACGCGCCGCCGGTCACCCGGTTGTAGTCGACCGTCGCGTAGACCTGGGTTGCCTTCGACAGCGCGTACTCGGCCTCGAGCACGCCCGTGTAGCGCTTGCCGCCGTTGGCAGCCACGCCGTTGACGTTGCGGATGTCGTCGTAGTACGCGACGCCCGTCACCGAAACCGCGGGCGTGATCTGCACGCTCGCGCCGGTATAGAAGATCATGTCGCGGCGCGGGTTGTCGGCGAACGAACCGTAAGTCACGTCGCGGCCCGGTGCGTTCAGCAGTTGCTGGTCGAGCATGCCGGTGCGGTCGATGCCGCCGAGATAGCCCGCGTACAGCGTCGCCGCGCCGAACGCATAGCGTGCGCCCGCACCCCATGCCTGCTGCGCGCGGCTGTTCAGGTCGCGCACTTGCTGGTACGTCGCGCCGACCATCAGCCCGCCGAGCGTGTACGACACGTGCGTGCCCCAATACGCATTCGCACCGAGGCTGCCCGCGACGCCGCCGAAGCCGTAGCTCGCGCCGACGTTCAGCCCGCCGAACGTGCCGTCATAGCTGACCACGTTGCTCGCGCGGCCCTGCGTGAGGAAGTACGGCCACATGTTGGCCGTGTAGTTGCCGACCGTCAACGGATCGAGATCGCCGAACAGGTTGAACGCCTCGGTCGCCTGCCGGCCGAGCTTCACCGTGCCCCAGTCGCTCGCGAGGCCGACATACGCATAGCGGCCGAACAGCGCGCCGTCGAGTTGCCCGTTCTGCGGCTCGAAGCCGCTCTCGAGCCGGAAGATCGCCTTCAACCCGCCGCCGATCGCTTCGCTGCCCTTCAGGCCCCAGCGGCTGTTGGTGATCGCGCCGTTGGCCAGTTGCACGCTCGCGTCGTTCGACGCGTCCGCATGCGTCGTGTAGCGGATGCTCTGGTCGACGATGCCGTACAGCGTCACGCTGCTCTGCGCCATCGCACCGCTCGCGGCGAGCATGCCCGCCATCATCTGTACTCCGAATCGAATCATTCTCGTCACGTTTGTCTCCATCCTTGCCTCGCCTTTTTGATGCTTGTTGATGTTTGCTGGTAATTACGGGTACGGCAATCCGCGCCAGGCGGCATGCGTGCTAATCGCGCGTCGCCGGCAGCGCGACATACGCGACGAGTTCGACGCGCATGGCCGAATGCGCGAAGCCCTGCACGCCGACGCATGTACGGTTCGGGTAGGGCTCGCGGAAGTGACGCCGGTACTCGGCGTCGAATTCGGGCATCGCCGTCACGTCGGACAGGTAGACGAGCACCTGCGCGACGTCGTCCATCGTCGCACCGACCGCCGCGACGGCCTTCGCGAGATTGCCGAGCGTGATACGCGCCTGCTCGGCCATCGTGTCGCCGACGATCGTGCCGGACGCGTCGACCGGCCCGTGACCGGTAAACATCAGCCCGCCCGCGCGGGTCGCCCACGAAAACGGCTGCGCGAGCTGCGGCAAGTCGACCGGGATCATGTCTGCCATCGTGTCCTCCTTCGGTTCGGAATCGGCCGCTCAGGCGGCCTGGCGCGCCGTGCCGCCGAGCACGTCGGCGATCGCGTTCGCGACATGGTCGACGTTCGCATCGTTCAGGCCCGCGATGCACATGCGGCCCGAGCGCAGCAGGTAGACGCCGTGCGACGCACGCAGCCGGTCGACATCGCTCGCGGCGATGCCCGTGTAGCTGAACATGCCGAGCTGCGTGACGAGCGCATCGAACGCGGGCGCCGGCAGGCGCGCGTCGAGCCGCGCCTTCAGCGCGCCGCGCATGCGCTTGATGCGCGTGCGCACCTGGGCCACCTCGTCTTCCCAGCGCGCACGCAGTGCGTCGTCGTTCAGCACCGTCGACACGAGCTGCGCGCCGAACAGCGGCGGGCTCGAATAGGTGCGGCGCACGCCGGCCTGCAACTGGCTCAGCACCGTCGCCGCTTCGCCCGCGCTCGCGCAGACGATCGACAGCCCGCCGACGCGCTCGCCGTACAGCGAGAAGTTCTTCGAGAACGAGTTGCTGACGATCGCCGGCAACCCCGCGTCGACGATCGAGCGCACGGCCCATGCGTCGTCGTCGAGACCGTCGCCGAAGCCCTGGTACGCCATGTCGAGAAACGGAATCAGCCCGCGGCGCACGAGCACGTCGATCACCGCACGCCACGCGTCGCGGCCGAAGTCGAGGCCCGTGGGGTTGTGGCAGCACGGCTGCAGCAGCACGATGCTGCGCGCGGGCAATGCGTCGAGTGCCGCGAGCATCGCGTCGACGCGCAGGCCATTGCGCGCTTCGTCGTAGTACGGATACGTGTGCACGTCGACGCCGGCCGCCGAGAAGATCACGCGATGGTTGTCCCACGTCGGATCGCTGATCCAGATCGCGCTGTCGGGGAAATAGCGCTTCACGAACTCCGCGCCGAGCCGCAACGCGCCCGAGCCGCCGAGCGTCTGCAGCGTCGCGATGCGCGCTTGCGCGAGCGCCGCGCAGTCGGCGCCGAACACGAGGCGCTGCACGCCCTGCCGGTACGCGGCCAGCCCTTCCATCGGCAGGTACGTATGCGGCGCGCCGGCTTCGTGCAGGCGCTCGGCCGCAAGACGCGTGCTCTCCAGCACCGGAATGCGGCCCGCGTCGTCGTAGTAGAGGCCAATGCTCAGGTTGACCTTGTGCGGATGCGGGTCCTGCTGGAACGCCTGGAACAGCGACAGGATCGGGTCGCCCGGATAGGCGGGAATGTGTTCGTACATGGCGGAGTGACGGTAGGGGTTGAAGGCGGCGATACGGCCGGCGGCGTGACAGCGCGTCAGGCCGTGCGGTCAAGGCATGGGGCGCATGTTATCGAGGACGAAATAGAATGAGCTTCACTTTTCGATGACGAATCGGCTCGATTGCAGTAGAGTCTGCGCTTGTCATCTCATAAATCACGGGATTCTGCGAAATGGCTCTGGATCGAACCGACATGCGGATCCTCCGGCACCTCGAACAGGACGGACGCATCAGCAATCAGGACCTCGCGAACGCGGTCGCACTGTCGCCGTCGGCATGCCTGCGGCGCGTGAAGCTGCTCGAGGAGCGTGGCGCGATTTCGGGGTACCGCTGCACGATCGAGCCGAAGAAGGTCGGTGTCGCGTTCGAGGCGCTCGTGCATGTGTCGATGCGGCCGGACGTGCCCGAGTGGCACGACCGCTTCGTGGAAGCGATCCAGCAATGGCCGGAGGTCATCGCCGCGCAGATCGTGACGGGCGGGTCGAACTACGTGCTGACGGTGCGCGCGCGCGACCTCGACCACTACTCGGACTTCGTGATCAACCGGCTGCACCGCGCAACGGGCGTGATGTCGATCAATTCGAGCATCGTGCTCGCGACGCTCAAGCGGGACGGCTCGATCCTCGATCTCGTCGACCCGTCGACGGCCGGCTGACGGACTTTTGGCACGGGCCTGAAAAATATTTGAAGAAAGTGCTTTACGAACCCGAAAAGCTCTGACATAATTTCAGCTTCTTTGGGCGGTTAGCTCAGCGGTAGAGCACTGCCTTCACACGGCAGGGGTCACTGGTTCGATCCCAGTACCGCCCACCAGGATTCATCGGTGTGTGAAGCCCGAAGAACAAAGGCCCTCTGGCGTAAGCCGAGGGCCTTTTTCTTTGCGCGCAAAACCTCGCCGAATGCCCTTTTGGTGCGCAGCGGGCGCACCTCGAAAATTAGCCCAGACAACGACCAACGACTGTCTGGAGCATCCAGTGGCATCAATCTTGAAGCGGGGAAACTATTGGCGCGCGTTCATTCGTCGACGCGGCTACCGATATGTCCAACCGGCTTTCCAGAAAGCAGCCATTCGCTGGTTCGCGGATGCCTCAGCCGGTCAGCAAGTTTCGACGTCGATGGCGCTCACGCGACGCTCGTCAAGCGCCAGCATCTGTGCAAGTTTCGCCAGAGGCGCTCGTTGCACCGCCGATATTGCCGTCGAGCACAATTGCAGGACTGAGCCGCTGGGATTCACGTCGTTGTGCAGTTGGTGATCCGTGAGTTGATGGTCGACTCGTCGGGCGATTGCAGTCGCTGTTTCAATCAGGTTCAATCGATCGCCAAAGACGCGCTTGATGCTTGGAACAAGCAGCGCGTAGTGGGTCGAGCCCAGCACGAGCGTATCTGCGCCGTCCACGATCATTGGCGTCAAGTACTTATCGAGTAGCGCCTCGATCGACGATCCCGTGGCCTCGCCTTGCTCAATGAGTTCAACCAAGCCGTGCCCGGCTTGACATATGAAGCGACAAGCATGGCCGTGAGCTGACAGTAGCGCCTGCAGTCTATGGCTGCGCAAGGTTGCGGCCGTAGCCAGCACTCCAACGACCTTTGCGCCCGATACCTGTACAGCCGGCTTGATCCCGGGTTCTACACCGATGACAGGAATCGCGAGCCGACTTCGGACATACGAGATCGCGTGAGTCGTCGCAGTGTTGCATGCAATCACAAGCAGTTTCGCGCCTCTTTGCGCCAGCCATTCCGCGAGCGCCAAACTCCGTGACCGAATGAATTCGTCGGTCTTCTCACCATATGGCGCGTAAAGGGTATCGGCGATATACACGATCGCTTCTCCCGGTAATCGACGGCGAATCGCCTCGACGACCGACATTCCTCCCAAACCCGAGTCGAAAATCCCGATTGGTGCAATTCCGTTGAACATGAGTTTCTGTACTGACGTCGGGCCGTGAATGGGTCGGAAAAGCGGAACGTTTATTGAGGCCAGATTGTTGACGATTTCTGTAAACATGTCGACCGGTTTAATCCGCCCGCATTCCGGGTCGGTCGAACGGGATGCAACGGCCGGCAAGGCATGCGCGTGCAGCATCCGCGTCAGACCTGAGTGTGCGATTCGGTGCCATGCGTCGAGTGATCATTCGCGAAATGATGTTGCAGCGAATGCGAGCCGTTGCCCATGGCCGTCGCCAGCACGATGCCCTAACGACGAAGACAGCATTGCGCCGGAATCAATCGGCGTTGGTGAATGTCGTGAAATACGCCTGGATATCGAACTGATCTGCGCCCCGCACACCGGTCGGAGCTTCCCCCTTGCGCACTTGACCCGGCGTGGTTCCGAAACGCTCGCGGAAAGCCCGGCTGAAGTTTTCGGGGCTCGTAAAGCCGCATTCGAGACCGAGGCGCTTGATCGAATCCACGGAGGTGTTAGAGGACGGCACGCTGAGCATCCGGTAAGCCAGATCAAGACGCTTTTCGCGAATCAGCCGGGAGATGCCACCGTCCTCTTCGAAGGCACGGTAAAGATGTGCACGCGAGATTCTGAAGCGCGTCATCAGCTTTTGCGGCCCCAGGTCGGCATCGCGGAGATGTTCGTCTATGTAGGCAAGCATGCGCTCGCGCAGCACAACGCTCAGTTCCGATGGGTAGCCCGGGAGCATCGGCGCTTTCCCGCTCAGGTTCCCGGCAACCAGCGTGACCAGCGCGTCCTGGGCCGCGGACGATTCCTCGGCGGAGATCGGGCCGCTTGCCACCGAAAACAATCCCTGCATGTAATCGGTCAGCAACCGCGTGAATGGCCAGTCCGCTTTGAGCGTCAGGCCATGCAGATTTCTTCGCCCCACCATCTTCTCCAGACGCTCTCTCGGCACGGCGACGGATAGCCGGCTGCCAGCATCTGAGAGGGTGATGTACGGTTTGGCAAGATCGATAATGAAGACATCGCCTCGACTCGCGCGAAACGACGGCTCGCCGAAATCTCCGGTGACATTGCCGGACACGACGAGTTGGACCAGATAGTCCGCCAGATCGCTGGATGCAACGACTTTCCGGTCACGTCGGCATTGCTGTGCGCTGAACGAGATGAGCGCGATTGTCCCGGTATCAAATGCCCTTGAACGGATCGAAGCTTCAGGATTCACCTCGTCGGCAAACGAGCTGAGGAAGAACGGGCGAGTCACCTCGCGCCAAAAATCGCCGCGCAGCCTGGATTCAACATGCGCGGTCGATATGACTATTTCGCTTTTCTTCATCATTCTTCAAATGTTACCCGTCGCGAGCCGGGCATAACCGGGAACTGTGCCTAATCGTGATTATGTCCCGCAGTGCATAAGCCGCATGATACTGGCGCTCCCAGCGACTGACGCAGTTGGCTTCGCGCAAATCGAATACCGCGCATGTGCGCTGGTATGACAGCTCATGGCGCCACATGTGTTGCAACACCGACATTTTGAATGTCTGCGCTGTACCTCTCGCGCTTCTTGCGCAACCCCGCTTTGCCATGCGCCCGGAAAGCACTCACCCAACGCCACAGCGTTGAATACCCGATTCCGTACTTCTGGCCGAGCGACTCGCAACTGCCTTCGCCGTTCAGATACTTCTCGACCATCCGTTGCTTGAACGACTGGTCATACTTCGTCATGAAAAACCCCCAAGGGTTGGAATGATATCCAACTCTTGGGGGGCAGCTCACTCACGACGCAGGCCCTGTTCATTTTGCGGCCGCACTTCTGCGGCCCGCCTCCCCTGCCGAATACTTCGCGTTCGCGCCTCCAGTTCGATCGGCGGCGCTTCGACTACATGTAATCGAAGCGCTGCGACGGCTCACTTCGTCCGCCCCACCCGCTGCGCCGTCGCATCGAACGCGCGCTTCGCCTTGTCGACGATCTCGTCGACTTCGGCCTCGCGGATCACGAGCGGCGGCGACAGCAGCATCCGGTCACCGGTCGCGCGCATGATCAGGTTGCCGTTGAAGCAGAAGTCGCGGCAAATCGTGCCGATGTCCACGCTGGCATCGAAACGCTCGCGTCGGTCTCGATCGCGTGCAAGCTGGACGCCCGCGACCAGCCCTGTCCCCGCGATCTCGCCGACGATCGGATGATCGCCGAGGGCGTCCCGCAGCCGGCGCTGGAAATACGGCCCGATGTCGCGCTTCACGCGCTCGACGATCCCTTCGTCGCGCAGCAGCTTCAGGTTCGCGACCGCGACCGCCGCGGCGACCGGGTGGCCCGAGTAGGTCAGGCCGTGATTGAACTCGCCGTGGTTGATGATCGGCCCCGCGATGCGTTCATGGATGCCCACTGCACCCATCGGCACGTAACCCGACGTCAGGCCCTTGGCCATCGTGATCAGGTCCGGCTCGAAGCCGAAGTACTGATGCGCGAACCATTCGCCGGTGCGGCCGAACCCGCCGATCACTTCGTCGGCGACCAGCAGGATGTCGTACTTGCGGCAGATCCGCTGGATTTCCGGCCAGTACGTCGACGGCGGGAAGATCACGCCGCCCGCGCCCTGGAACGGCTCGCCGATGAACGCCGCGACGTTCTCCGCGCCGAGTTCGAGAATCTTCGCTTCGAGCTGCTGCGCGCGTGCGAGGCCGAACGCTTCCGCCGTCTCGCCCGGTTGTGCTTCGCCGAAGAAATACGGCTGGTCGATGTGGACGATGTGCTCGACCTTCGACGGCATCTGCTCGTGCATGTAGCTCATCCCGCCGAGCGTGCCGCCGGCGATCGTCGAGCCGTGATAGCCGTTCTTGCGCGAGATCACATACTTCTTCTGCGGCTTGCCCTGCACGCGCCAGTACTGGTGCACGAGGCGCAGCACGGTATCGTTGCCTTCCGAGCCGCTGTTGCAATAGAAGAAGTGGTTGAAGCCTGCAGGCGTCACTTCGGCGAGCAACGCTGACAGTTCGATCACCGGCGGGTGCGTCGTCTTGAAGAAGGTGTTGTAGAACGGCAGTTCCTGCAGCTGGCGATACGCGGCGTCCGCAAGTTCCTTGCAGCCGTAGCCGACGTTCACGCACCAGAGGCCGGCCATCCCGTCGATCACCTTGTTGCCGTCCGAGTCCCACAGGTAGACGCCGTCGGCCCTCACGATCACGCGGCTGCCCGCGCGATTGAGCGCCGCCATGTCCGAGAACGGATGGATGTGGTGCGCGGCGTCGAGCGCGCGGTATTCGGCGGTCGGCCGCGCGGCGACGGCTTCGTTTCGTTCGGTCATGTTTCCTCCGCAAGTCGATGCCGCACGCTCATACGTGCAGCAGCAGATGCCGGCGTTCCCACGAACTGATCACGCGGAAGAACGCTTCGTATTCGGTTTCCTTCAGCGCCAGGTACGCCTTCACGAACTTGTCGCCGAGGATGTCGGCGAGCGGCGTGCACGCGGCCATCAGCGAGATGCCCTCCTCGAGATTGCGCGGCAGCTGGTACGGCAGGTCGTAGCCGTCGGTCGCGATCGGTTCGGTCGGCGCGAGCTGCTGCGTCATGCCGAGATAGCCGGCCGCGAGCGTCGCCGCGAACGCGAGGTACGGGTTGCAGTCGACGCCCGGAATCCGGTTCTCGATACGCCGCGCGACCGGCGCCGATTGGGGGATGCGAAAGCCGACCGTGCGATTGTCGTAGCCCCACTGCACATTGATCGGCGCCGCCATGAAGCGCGACAGCCGGCGATACGAGTTGATGTACGGCGCGAAGATCGGCATCAGCGCCGGCGTGTACTTCTGCAGCCCCGCGAGATAGCTCTGGAACATCGGCGACACGACACCGCCTTCGTCGGCGAACAGGTTGTGTCCGGTGCGCGTATCGGCGAGGCTCTGGTGAATATGCATCGCGGAGCCCGGCTCGTTTTCCATCGGCTTGGCCATGAACGTCGCGTACATGTTGTGCCGCAGCGCCGCCTCGCGCACCGTGCGCTTGAACAGGAACACCTGATCGGCGAGCGACAGCGCGTCGCCGTGCACGAAGTTGATCTCCATCTGCGCGGCGCCGACCTCGTGGATCAGCGTCTCGATGTCGAGGCCCTGCATCTCGCAGTATTCGTAGATGTCCTCGAACAACGGATCGAACTCGTTCACCGCCTCGATCGAATACGACTGGCGGCCGGTCTCCGCACGCCCGGTGCGCCCGACCGGCGGACGCAACGGCAGGTCGGGATCGGCGTTCATGTCGACCAGATAGAACTCGAGCTCGGGTGCGACCACTGGCTTCCAGCCCTTCTCCTGGTACAGGTCGAGCACGCGGCGCAGCACGTAGCGCGGCGAGATCTCGACCGGCGTGCCGTCGAAATGCACGCAATCGTGGATCACCTGCGCGGTCGGATCGACGGCCCACGGAATCAGGCAGATCGTCGACGGATCGGGCACGCACACCATGTCGGGATCGGTCACGCCGGTCAGCGTGCCGTCCTCCGGATAGTCGCCGGTGACGGTCTGCACCATCACGGCCTGCGGCAGGCGCATCGATTCGCCGGACTCGAATTTGTTGCGCGGGATGATCTTGCCGCGCGCGATGCCGGCCATGTCGGGAATGATCGCCTCGACCTCGGTAATACGGTGCTGGCGCAGGAATTCGCTCAGTTCGGGTTGCATGATCGGCCTCGTTCAGTCGATGTCGGATGCGGCCGGCGACGGCATGGTGCCGCCGGCCGCATGAAGGCGGTGCGTCATGCGCGCGCGGCAAGCCGCGCCGAATGCCGCGAAGATGTCGCGCGACAGCGGCTGTTCCGCGAAGCGCCATTCCGGATGCCACTGCACGCCGAGCGCGAACGCGCGCGCGCCGCGCACGCTGACGGCCTCGATCAGCCCGTCGGGCGCGCTCGCTTCGATCGCGAGCCCCGCACCGAGCCGCGCGATGCCCTGGTCGTGCAGCGAATTGACCATCGTGTCGTGCGCGCCGCGCGCGACCCGTTGCAGCAAGCCGCCCGGCGCAAGCTGCACGCGGTGCGCGGGGCCGTACTGCCGTTCGAGTGGGTCGCCGTCGCGCTCGCGATGATCGTGGAAGCCGGGGCTCGCATGCAGCCGCTGATGCAGCGTGCCGCCATACGCGACGTTCAGCTCCTGCATGCCGCGGCAGATCGCGAGCACGGGCACACCCGCGTCGATCGCCGCGCGGATCAGCGGCAGCGCGGTCGCATCGCGCGCGGGGTCGTGCAGCGTGTCGGGTGCACTTGCCGGGCCGCCATAGTGATGTGGCTCGACGTTCGAATAGCTGCCGGTCAGCAACAGCCCGTCAACCGACGCGACGATCGCGTCGACCGGCTGCCGCGTACCCAGCGCGGGCAGCACGAACGCCAGCGCGCCGGCGCCGTCGACCAGCGCGACGAGATACTTCTCCCCCGCCGCGTGGTTCGGATGGGCGCCGCGCATGATGCGATCGGCGGTGACGGCTACGAGCGGGCGCGGTCGCATGATCGCCTCCGCGATAAGCGCGCGACGCATGCGACCGCGCGAGACGACGGGCGCCCGCGGCGGCGCCGCACGCGCCCATGCGTGCCCCTGCCGCGCGGAAGCTGCGGCGACAGACGGTGCGACCCGATGCGAACGCGGAAAAGGACGCTAGGGCAACAATGACGCGCTGCCGTCGCACTGCACCGCGCTGAATACGTGCGCGGTCACGAGATTGAAGCGGCGCACGCCGCGGTGGGACACAGCGAAGAAACGAGGCTCGCGTATGAGGGCGGCGCGCGTGCCGCGATCAGCATGCCGGATCGGCCCGGCCTGAGGCGGCGCGCCCGCCGTCGGACTTCGGGTCCGGCGTATCGAAGGGCTGGCGGCTTTCACGATCGTACTCGACTGACTGAAGAAGGCAGGACACGTGTCGCGATGAAACGAAGGCGGCAATGCCGCGCGGCGACACGTCGGCAAGGTGTCTCGCTACGCATTCCGGCACGGTGCGGCGCTGATCGACGCCGGCGCCGCCGGTGCGCGCGTGACGACTACCTGACATTCAGCTTATATCACCTAAAAATTGCGTCAAATTTTCAGGTGCCGATCCCGATATCGATCAGACGAAAAAAACGGCATCGATCGGCCGGATCGATGCCGTTTGGTGCACTGCGTCGGTGCGCACCGCATGTGCCGGCGGGCCGCGGCGCGATGACCACCGCGCCGCCGCACGTGCCGGCGAACGCATCAGCGATGCGCGAGCGCGGTTTCGACGAGCGTCTGCAGCAGCGGCACGATGTCCGCGGCTCGCGCTTCGTCATACGCGTACGGACGCGTCTCTTCCATGTAGGTGATCTGCGACAGTTCGAGCTGCACCGCTTCGACGCCGGTGTCGGGCACGCCATAGTGACGCGTGATGTAACCGCCCTTGAAACGCCCGTTCGCGACGGCCGTATAGCCGCCATGCGCGCTCACGCAGGCGGCCAGCGCCTCGGCGAGACCGGGCGCGGCGGTCGCGCCGCTCGACGTGCCGAAGTTGAAGTCCGGCAGGCGGCCTTCGAAGAAGCGCGGCACGTGCGAGCGGATCGAATGCGCTTCCCACACCAACACGCGGCCGTGCTCACGCTTCAGGCGCGCGATCTCGGCTTGCAGCGCGTCGTGGTACGGGCGCCAGTAGCGGTCGCGCCGGCGCATGATCTCGTCGTTGCCGGGCAGCGCGTTCGCCGGATACAGCGGCGCCTTGTCGAACGTATCGACCGGCACGAGCCCGGTCGTATCCTGCCCCGGATAAAGGTTCTCGTTGTCGGGCGGACGATTCAGGTCGACGACGTAACGCGCGTGCGACGGCACGAGGATCGAGGCGCCGAGGGTCGCCGCGAAGCCGTACAGCCGCTCGAGGTGCCAGTCGCAATCGTCGACGAAGCGCGCGTCGGGCGTCATCGTCGCGGCGATGTCGTCGGGGATGTAGGTGCCTGCGTGCGGAATCGAGATCAGCAGCGGCAGCGTGCCCTGCTTCAGCGTGAATACAGCCGGTTGTTCAGTCATGTCGCATCACCGTAAAAGTCTGCCGGCGCACGCGCGCGGCGTGCGCCGGGTGCCGCGCGTCAGCGCAGCAGTTGCGCCAGCGCGGCGCGGTAGTCGGCGTACGCGACGGCTTCGTCGCGATGACGGCGGCCGCTCACGACGCGCTCGCCGCCGGTGTAGACGTCGAGCACCGGCGTGTCGCCGTGCTCGGCGAACACCGCGCCCGACAGCCATGCCGCGCTGCCGTGTTCGGCGATCGCCGGATGATCGGGGTCGAGCACGAGCCAGTCGGCGCGGCAGCCTTCGCGCAACGCGCCGATCCGCCGCCCGCTGGCCTGCGCGCCGCCCGCGAGCGACGCGTCGAACAGGCGATCGGCGACATGCGCCTGCGTGTCGCTCGCAAGCACGTTGCGCGCGCGATGCACGAGCCGCTGCCCATACTCGAGCAGGCGCAGCTCCGAGCGCCAGTCGACCGACGCGTGGCTGTCCGAGCCGACGCCGATCACGCCGCCCTGCGCGAGATAGTCGACCGCCGGGAACACGCCGTCGCCGAGGTTCGCTTCGGTGGTCAGGCACAGGCCCGCCACTGCGCGGCGCTTCGCGAGCGCTGCCGTTTCGGCCGCATCGACGTGCGTCGCGTGCACCAGGCACCAGCGCGCATCGACGTCGAAGCGATCGAGCAGCCATTGCACGGGGCGTGCGCCGTAGGCGCGCACGCAGTCGTCGACTTCAGCCGTCTGCTCGGCGATATGGATGTGCACCGGCGCGTCGTCGGGCAAGCCCTCGAGCAGCACGCGCAGCCCGTTCTCGGACACCGCGCGCAGCGAGTGCGGCGCGACGCCGTAGCGCAGCCCGCCGTGCTCGGGCGCGACGCGACGCATCGAGTCGAGCAGTTCGAGCAGGCCGTCCGGCGTGTTGATGAAGCGGCGCTGGTCGTCGCGCGGCGGCTTGTTGCCGAAGCCGGCGAACTGGTACGACACGGGCAGCATCGTGATGCCGATGCCGGCCGAGCGCGCCGCGTCGACCACGCGCGTGCCGAGTTCGGCGATCTGCGGATAGCGCGAGCCGTCCTGCGCGTGATGCACGTAGTGGAATTCGCACACCGACGTGTAACCGCACTTGAGCATCTCGACGTACAGCCAGCGCGCAATCGCCGCGAGCGCATCGGGCGTGATCTTCAGCGCGAAGCGGTACATCAGGTCGCGCCAGCTCCAGAAGCTGTCGGCGGGATTGGCGCGGTATTCGGTAAGCCCCGCCATCGCGCGCTGGAATGCGTGCGAATGCAGGTTCGGCATGCCGGGCAGCACGGGCCCGGCCGCGCGCGCGACGCCTGCCGGCGCGTCGGTGTCGGGCGTCACGCCGGTCAGCGTGCCGGCCGCGTCCCAGCGCAGCAGCACGTTGCGGCGCCAGCCATCGGGCAGGTACGCGTGGTCCGCGAACAACGTCATTTCGGTCATTGTGAGTCTCGTCTCAGGCAAGGCTAGCCGTTCATCCGGCGAAACACCGTCGCGCCGCCGCGCACGACCTGCTCGCACAGCGGCCGGCCGATCCAGTAAGCGAGCTCCGCCAGCGAGCCGACCGACCAGACCGCGAAATCGGCCTGGCGGCCGATCTCGAGCGCGCCGTGACGATCCGCGCGGCCGAGCGCCGCCGCCGCATGGCGCGTCACGCCCTGCAGCACTTCGGGCACCGTCATGCGGAACAGCGTGCAACCCATGTTCAGCGTCAGCAGCAGCGATTCGAGCGGCGACGTGCCGGGGTTGTGATCGGTCGCGAGCGCGATCGGCACGCCGTGCTTGCGCAGCAGCTCGATCGGCGGCAATTGGGTTTCGCGGATGAAGTAGTACGCGCCTGGCAACAACACGGCGACCGTGCCGGCCGCCTTCATCGCCTCGATGCCGGCTTCGTCGAGAAATTCGAGGTGATCGGCGGATAGCGCGCGATAACGCGCGGCAAGCGCGGTGCCGCCCGCGTTCGACAGCTGCTCCGCGTGCAGCTTCACCGGCAGCCCGCGCCGCGTCGCGGCCTCGAACACGCGCTCGGTCTGCGCGAGCGAAAAGCCGATGCGTTCGCAGAACACGTCGACCGCGTCGACGAGGCCCTCGTCGGCCAGCGCCGGCAGCATCCGGTCGCACACTTCGTCGATGTATTCGTCCGCACGGCCCGCGTATTCCGGCGGCAGCGCATGCGCGCCGAGGAACGTGGTGTAGACCGTGACCGGAAAGCGCTCGCCGAGCTGGCGCGCGACGCGCAGCATCTTGCGCTCGCTCGCGAGGTCGAGCCCGTAGCCCGACTTGATCTCGATCGCGGTCACGCCTTCGGCGAGCAACGGCTGCAGGCGTGCGGCGGCCTGCACGAACAGCGTCGTCTCGTCGGCCGCGCGCGTCGCGCGCACCGTCGACACGATCCCGCCGCCCTGCCGCGCGATCTCCTCGTAGCTGACGCCCGCGAGGCGCTGCGCGAACTCGTCGGCGCGCGTGCCGCCGTACACGAGGTGGGTATGGCAGTCGACGAGGCCCGGCGTCACCCACGCGCCGTGCAGGTCTTCGCGCTGCCAGTGCGCATAACCGTGCGGCAGCGCGGACAACGCGCCGAGCCATACGATCGTGCCGGTTTCGTCGACGACGATCGCCGCGTCGTCGATCGTTTCGTCGGGGTGGCCGTGCGGACACAGCCTCAGGTGATGCCAGACAGTCGGTTTCATGCGTTCAGTCTCGTTCGCCGACGGCAAGCGACACGGCAAGCAGCGCGCCGCCCCCGCTCACGACGACGTCAAACGCACGCTGCGGCCCATCGAGCCGCAGCGTGTCCATTTCCTGCAGCGCGTAGTGCGCGCCGTCGATCTCGACGCCGACCGCACCGGTCGCGCAGAACAGCAGCACGGTATCGGCACGCTCGACGCGGTGCGTGCCTTCGGGCCACACGTCGACCGTCCCGCGCGCGGCCGAACGGCGCGTCATCAGGTTGAAGTCGCGCGTCGCGCCGTCGTGCAGCGTCGCATCGATCGCCGTTTCGCCGGCGAAATCCGCGCGGGCGAGCGGCGTGTCGAGCACATGACGCGCGCCGCCCGCTTCCGCGAGCGTCATGCCCGCGCCGGACAGCAGCACGAGCGTGCGGTCGATGCCGTCGAAACGCGAGAACGGCCCGGCCGCGCCCACGTCCGCGACGCTCACGCGCCATACGAACGCGTCGAGCGCGGCGCCAGGCAGCGCCCCGAAGGAAGTCCCCTTGGGGGAGAACGCCGCGATTTCGCGCGTCACGCCGCCGCCGTTCTTCCACGGCGACACAACGAGATCCGCCGCGCGGATCATCGTTGCGTGCACCGGCGCCTGGTCGAGCGCCGTCATGCTCAGCGGCCGAGCATCGGCAGCTTCAGGCCGGCTTCGCGGGCCGTCTGCTGCGCGAGTTCGTAGCCGGCATCCGCATGGCGCATCACGCCCGTTGCCGGATCGTTCAGCAGCACGCGACCGAGACGCTCGTGCGCTTCGGCGGTACCGTCGGCGACGATCACGACGCCCGAGTGCTGCGAGAAGCCCATCCCGACGCCGCCGCCATGGTGCAGCGACACCCACGATGCGCCGCCTGCGGTGTTCAGCAGTGCGTTCAGCAGCGGCCAGTCGCTCACGGCGTCCGAACCGTCCTTCATCGATTCCGTCTCGCGGTTCGGGCTTGCGACCGAACCGGTGTCGAGGTGGTCGCGGCCGATCACGATCGGCGCCTTCAGTTCGCCGTTCTTCACCATCTCGTTGAACGCCTGGCCGAGGCGATAGCGATCCTTCACGCCGACCCAGCAGATCCGCGCCGGCAGGCCCTGGAACGCGATGCGCTCACGTGCCATGTCGAGCCAGTTGTGCAGGTGCGGATCGTCGGGGATCAGCTCCTTCACCTTCTGGTCGGTCTTGTAGATGTCTTCCGGATCGCCCGACAGCGCGACCCAGCGGAACGGGCCCTTGCCTTCGCAGAACAGCGGGCGGATATAGGCCGGCACGAAGCCCGGGAAGTCGAACGCGTTCTCGACGCCCATTTCCAGCGCCATCTGGCGGATGTTGTTGCCGTAGTCGAGCGTCGCCGCGCCGCGTTCCTGCAGATCCAGCATCGCCTGCACCTGGACGGCCATCGACTGCTTCGCGACCTTCACGATGCTCTGCGGATCGACCTTCTGCGCTTCGCGCCATTGCGCGACGGTCCAGCCTTGCGGCAGGTAGCCGTTGATCGGGTCGTGCGCGCTCGTCTGGTCGGTCACGCAATCCGGCGTGATGCCGCGCTTGACGAGTTCCGGGAACACATCGGCCGCGTTGCCGAGCAGGCCGATCGACACCGGCTTGCCGTCGCGCTTCGCTTCCTCGATCATGCCGAGCGCTTCGTCGAGCGTCGTCGCCTTCTTGTCGACGTAACGCGTCTTCAGGCGGAAGTCGATGCGCGTCTCGTCGCATTCGACCGCGATCATCGAGAAGCCGGCCATCGTCGCTGCCAGCGGCTGCGCGCCGCCCATGCCGCCCAGACCACCCGTCAGGATCCAGCGGCCCGACGGATCGCCGTTGAAGTGCTGGTTCGCGACCGAGAAGAACGTCTCGTACGTGCCCTGCACGATGCCCTGGCTGCCGATGTAGATCCAGCTGCCGGCCGTCATCTGGCCGTACATCATCAGGCCCTTGCGGTCGAGTTCGTGGAAGTGATCCCAGGTCGCCCAGTGCGGCACGAGGTTCGAGTTCGCGAGCAGCACGCGCGGCGCATCCTTGTGCGTGCGGAACACACCGACCGGCTTGCCCGACTGGATCAGCAGCGTTTCGTTCTCTTCGAGATCCTTCAGCGACGCGAGGATCTGGTCGTAGCATTCCCAGTTGCGCGCCGCACGGCCGATGCCGCCGTACACGACGAGTGCGTGCGGGTGCTCGGCGACTTCCGGATCCAGGTTGTTCTGGAGCATCCGGTAGGCCGCTTCGGCCAGCCAGGTCTTGCAGACCTTCTCGCTGCCGCGCGGTGCGCGGATCGTGCGCGTCGGATCGAGACGGGGATCGATGTGTTTCGGATGGTTCATGACGACTGCTCCCGAGGGAAAGTGAATATCAATTAGGAATCAGAAATGCCCGGTGAAGCGATAACGGCTGCCGGGGTGCCACAGATTCGCCACCGAGGCGACGACGCCCTGCGACCAGGTACGCCGATGTAAAACCAGACACGGCTCGACGTCGTCCATCCGCAACTGCTCGCGCCGCTCGGGCGCCGGAGCCGCCGCTTCGATCCGGTACTCGACGCGCTGCAGCGGTGCCGCGCGCATCAGGTACAGGTTCGGCGTCGTGTTCGTGAAGTCCTGCTCGGCATAATCCGGCGCTACCGCCGGATTCACCCACCGTTCTTCGAGCTGGACGGGTTCGTCGTTCTCGAAGTGCAACACCTGCGAATAAAACAGCTGCGCGCGCACGGCCATCTGCATCTCGTCGGCGAGCGCCTCGTCGGCGCGGATCGTCTCGAGGCCGAGCACGCTGGCGTGATACGCATGCCCACGCGCGCCGACCTCCTCCGAGATGCTGCGGATCGCAACCAGCGTCGACTCGTACTTCGGCCGCGCGACGTAGGTGCCGGCGCCCTTCATGCGCGTCAGCACCTGCTCGGCCGTCAACTCGCGCAACGCGCGGTTGACGGTCATGCGCGCGACCTTGAACTCGCGGGCCAGTTCGTTCTCGGAGGGCACCTGGTCGCCCTCCGCCCACTCGCCGGCGTGAATGCGGCCCAGGATGAAATCCTTGATCTCCTGGTAGACCGGCGCGCTCATGGGCTTACTGTTCCGATGCGAACGCGAACGGCGCGACCTTCGCGAACGCACGCTCGCCGACCAGCTTCGCGATCACCGCGATGTCCGGTGCGAAATAGTGGTCGAGCTCGTAGTGCGCAACCTTGTCGCGGATCGTTTCCATCACGGGCGCCAGCTTCGGGCTCGTGTGGTACGGCGCGCGCAGGTCGACGCCCTGGGCGGCAGCCAGCAGTTCGATCGCGAGGATGTGCTTCGTGTTGTCCGCGATGTCGGCGAGCTTGCGCGCGGCGAACGTCGCCATCGACACGTGGTCTTCCTGGTTCGCGGAGGTCGGCAGCGAGTCGACCGATGCCGGGTGCGCGAGCGTCTTGTTTTCCGATGCCAGCGCAGCGGCCGTCACGTGGGCGATCATGAAGCCCGAGTTCACGCCGCCGTCCCGCACGAGGAACGGGGGCAGGCCCGACAGCGTCGCGTCGATCAGGAGCGCGATGCGGCGCTCGGCCAGCGCGCCGATTTCCGACGCGGCGAGCGCGAGGTTGTCAGCCGCGAACGCGACGGGTTCAGCGTGGAAGTTGCCGCCCGACAGCACTTCGCCGGTATCCGGGAAGATCAGCGGGTTGTCCGACACGGCGTTCGCTTCGACCAGCAGCACGTCGGCCGCATGGCGCATCTGGTCCAGACACGCGCCCATCACCTGCGGCTGGCAGCGCAGGCTGTACGGATCCTGCACCTTGTCGCAGTCGCGGTGCGACTGGTTGATCGGCGAGCCTTCGAGCAGGTCGCGGTACGACGCTGCCGCGTCGATCTGGCCTTGATGGCCGCGCAGTTCGTGGATGCGCGCGTCGAACGGCTTCACCGAGCCGGCGGCCGCGTCGACCGACAGCGCACCCGCGACGAGCGCGGTGCGGTACAGGTCTTCGATCGCGAACATGTTGTCGAGTGCCAGTGCCGTCGATGCCTGCGTGCCGTTCAGCAGCGCCAGGCCTTCCTTCGCCTGCAGCGTCAGCGGCGCGAGGCCCGCGACGCGCAGACCGTCGAGCGCGCTCGCACGCTCGCCGCGGATGAACACTTCACCGACGCCGAGCAGCACGGCCGACATGTGCGCGAGCGGCGCGAGGTCGCCCGATGCGCCGACCGAGCCCTTCACCGGGATCAGCGGCAGCACGTCGGCGTTGAACAGCTTGATCAGCGCGTCCATCACCTCGCGGCGGATGCCCGAGTGGCCGCGGCCGAGGCTCGACAGCTTCAGCGCCATCAGCAGACGCACCGACGAGCGCGCCATCGGCTCGCCGACGCCGACCGCGTGCGACAGCACCAGGTTCTTCTGCAGCAGCTCGAGCTGGTCGTGCGGGATGTGCGTGCTGGCCAGGCGGCCGAAGCCCGTGTTGATGCCGTATGCCGGCTCGCCCTTTGCAGCGATGTCGGCGACGGCCTTCGCGCCGGCGTCGATCTTCGCGAAGCTCGCCGGGTCGAGCGTGAGCTGCACGGATTCGCGAGCGATCTTGCGCAGTTGCGGGAGGGTCAGGTGGCCGGGGGTCAACGTAATCATGTGAGCAATCCTGTCTAGACAAGTTCGGGATGGATTGCAGTGTAGCCATCGGAACTTGTCTAGACAACCCGTTTTTCATGATTTCGACTTGGGAGTTTCCCTGATGCCCGGCGCGGCCCGCCGGACCGGCCCGGCGAGCCCGTTAATTAACATATGTTGCAAATATTTTGTTTTTGGCAACATACGAATCAACATTTTGCCTGCCTTCCGCCTACGGAGACCTGTCATGACCATCCCGCCCCGCTTGACCGCCCTGTTCGGCCGCAGCCTGCTCGTCGCCGCGTGCGCGCTCGCGTGCGGCGCGTCGCTCGCCGCGGAGCCGCTGTCCGGCACGCTCGAGAAGATTCGCCAGGCCAACCTGGTCTCGATCGGCCATCGCGAAACGTCGGTGCCGTTCTCCTATGTCGACGCGAACGGCAAGGTGATCGGCTTCTCGCAGGACCTGTGCGAACGCGTGATCGCCGCCGTGAAGGCGCGCACCGGCAAGCCCGACCTGCAGGTGCGCTTCATCCCGGTCACGTCGCAGAACCGCATCCCGCTGGTGCAGAACGGCACCGTCGATCTCGAATGCGGTGTGACGACCAACCTCGCCGCGCGTCACGCGCAGGTCGCGTTCTCGACCACCTTCTTCGTCGCGACGACGCGCCTGCTCACGCGCACGCGCTCGGGGATTCGCGACTTCCCGGATCTCGCCGGCAAGACGGTCGTGACGAACCAGGGCACGACGTCCGAACGCCTGCTGCGCAAGATGAACGAGGAAAAGAAGATGAACATGCAGATCATCAGCGCGAAGGACTACGGCGAAGGACGCCTCACGCTCGAATCGGGCCGCGCGGCCGCCTACATGATGGACGACGTGCTGCTCGCCGGCGTGCGCCAGCTCGCGGCGAAGCCGGCCGACTGGACGATCGTCGGCACGCCGCAATCGTCGGAGGCGTATGGGTTCATGCTGCGCAAGGACGATCCGCAGTTCAAGGCGCTCGTCGACGGCGTGCTCGCGCAGTTGATGAAGAGCGGCGAGATCGACGCGCTGTACGACAAGTGGTTCATGAAGCCGGTGCCGCCGAAGGGGCTCGCGTTCGAGTTCCCGATGAGCGACGTGATCAGGGCGCGCTATGCGGCGCCGAACGACGCGCCGCTCGAGTGAGCATCGCGGGTCGACGCCGGTTCAGCGCGTCCACGCGACGCACGCCGCATAGCCGGGCGCCGCGTCGAGCCAGCCCGCGTCGAACGCGGCCACGCCGGCGGCGGGCGCGGCCGGCTCGACGATCGTCGCCGCCGGTGTCGCCGCATCGCGCGGCGGCACGACCGCAAATGCGCGCAGGCCGCCGACGATGCCGGTGCCGAGCGCCTTCAGCAACGCCTCCTTCGCGGACCACACACGCATGAACGCTGCGGCGCGCGCGGCGGGCAGCAGGCCGTCGAGATACGCGGCCTCGGCGGCCGTGCACACCTCGCTCGTCAGCGCGCGCCAGTCGGTCGACCGGCTGCAGCTTTCGATGTCGACGCCCACCCGCCCCGCACCTGCCCACGCGATGAGCGCGTGATCGCCCGCGTGCGACACGTTGAAATCGAGCGACGCGCGATGCGCAGGGTCCAGCGACGGACGCCCCGATGCATCGACGACGATCGCGACTTCCTTCGGCGCAATGCCGAGCGCCGCGCCGAGCACGTCGCGCAGCGCGGCGCGCGTCGCGGCGCTGCGCACCGCATCCTCGTGCCGCAGATAGCGCCCGGCACGCGCGTGCTCGGCGTCGTTCAGGGCCGCATAGGCGGGCGACGCGAGCGGCACGCACCAGTCGAAGTCGATGCGCGCAACCCGCACGCCGGCACGCGACGCGGCAGGCGGCACGTCGAGCGCCGCCACGCGCCACGCGCGGGGCCTGTCGGCGAGGAAATCTGAATCGGGCGGAATGGACATCGGCACGCAGCAGCCAGTCGAATGAAACGTCCGATGTTAATCGATCGCGACTGCCGCGGATCGATGCCTGGCGACCGATACCGCCTGCAGCGGCAGCCGGCGCGGCCGCGTCATCGACGCGACGGCACGGCTGCGTGCCGGCGTGCCGTCACCCGTGCGCGACGGCACCCGGCACGCCGCTTCCCGCCTGCCGCGCACGCTGCGCCGGATGGCGCGCCTGGACATTGCCAGGCGCATCGGCCGGCAGCGCGCCGTGCTGCAGCCAGTAAAGCGCGACGGGCCACAGCGTGTCGGTGAAGCGGCTGTGGAAGAACGCGAAGTGGCCGATCGCGTCGACGCCGATATCGCGCGGCGCGATCCGCAGGTGCGTGACGTCACTGCCCGTGTAGTAGCCGACCAGCCGTTCGATCGCGTCGACCGTGCCGAACCCGTCGTCGTCGAGGCCGATCGCGAGCATCGGCGCCGACAGCTGCGCGAAGCGGGCCGGCAACGCGGCGCGGCTCGCGGCGGTTTCGGCGAGCAGACCGCGCGTATAGGTGTCTTCGAAGCGCGGCTGCGAGCGCACCCACGACAGCGCGACGCCGCGCGGCGTGTCTTCCATCCAGCCGAGCCGTTTCGCGGGCACGTAGCCGAACACCGCCGCGAGCGCCGGCATCGCGACGTGCCACTTCCACCACATGCGCCGCCGCTCTTCCGGCCGATAGTCGCGCCAGTACGCATACTGCGCGCCAACGGTCACCACATGGCGCACGTACGCGTTCGACGCCGCGAGCCCGAGCACGCAGCCGCCGATGCTGTGCGCGACGACGTCGAGCGGCTGGCCGGGGAACGCATCGCGCGCGTAGTGCAGCGCGGCCTCGCAATCGAGCCGCCCCCAGTCGAGCCAGTTCGCGCGCAGCTTCGCGAGCCGCGCGGGGCGCGACCCGCCGATCCCGCGATAGTCGTAGACGAGCACGTCGCGCCCCTGCGCGAACAGCCAGGCCGCAAAACGGAAGTAATAGTCGCAGCGCACCGACGTCGCGCAATTGACGACCGTCACCGGCCGTGCGGCGGCGCCGCCGCGATGCCGCCATACGTAGCCGCGCAGCGCATAACCGTCGGCCGCGATCAGCGTCACGGGTTCGGGCGGCAGCGTGCCGGTCGTGCGACCGGCCGCGTGATCCGGCGCTCGCGCATCACGCGCGGCCCCGCCTGCTTCGTTCGAAATCGTCATCCTGTCTCCTGTGCGGCGCCGCATGACACGGCGCCCGCCCGCTCGGCCAGCCTCCATTGAACTTGACGCGCTCCGCGTTCTCAACCAATCTTGCTGCTCCGTTCGCATGAGCCCTACGCATGTCAACGCCGCTCGTCCGTCTCCCGTCGCTGGACCTCGTGCGCGGCTTCGTCGCCGTCGGCCGCCGCATGAGCATCACGCTCGCCGCGCAGGACCTGTGCGTCACGCAGTCGGCGGTCAGCCGCCAGGTGCATGCGCTCGAGGCGCATCTCGGCGTCGCGCTGCTGCAGCGCGGCTATCGCAGGATCGCGTTCACGCCGGAAGGCGAGCGGCTGTTCCGTGCCGCCGATGCGGCGCTGCTCAGCCTGCAGGACACCGTCGCATCGCTGGCCGCCGCGCGCGAGCGCCAGCCCGTCACGATTACCGCGAGCATCGGCGTCACCGCGCTGTGGCTGCTGCCGCGACTCGGGCGCCTGCAGGCGCGCCTGCCCGACATCGACTTGCGCGTCGCCGCGAACGACAAGGTACTCGATTTGCGCGCGGAAGGCATCGACCTCGGGATCCGCTACTGCCCGCGCGAGCGCGCGCCGGCCGGCGCGCTGCGCCTGTTCGACGAGATCGTGGTGCCGGTCGCGCACCCGGCGCTGGCCTCCCGGCCCGTCACCGACGCTGCCGCGATCGCGGACCACGTGCTGCTCGAATTCGACGGCCCGCCGCAAACGCAACTGCAGTGGCGTGCGCACCTGCACGCGGCCGGGCTTGGCGACGCGCGCCCGAAGGGCGTGCTGCGCTTCAACCAGTACGACCAGGTGATCCACGCCGCGATCGCCGGCCAGGGCGTCGCGCTCGGACGGCTCGCGCTCGTCGCGCCGATGCTCGCGGACGGCCGGCTGGCGGTGCTCGGCCCGCACTCGCAGGCGTTGTCGGACGCCTACGGTTACTGGCTGTTCCGGCACGATCCGGCACCGCGGCGCGAAGTCGCCGACGTGCGCGACTGGATTCTCGCGGAAGCGGCCGAGTGCGACGCGGCAATGCACGCATACGACGCGACGCAGCCGTAAGCCCGAACCGGCTTTCCGCACCGGGCCCGTACCTGGGCAGCGTTGCGCACTGGATCGCGCCCCGGCAACCGATGGGCCGCCGCCCGGGTTCAGCCACGCCCCGCCTCCCACGCCTCCCCCGACACGCTGGCTGCATGCGCGGCAAAGGCGCCGCCCACCCGGCCCGCATCGCATTCCCTCCAGGCATGCGAACCCGACCGAATGATCGCTTGAGCGACGCCGGGCCGGATCGTCTAATCGGATCGAACGCGGCCGTCGCGCCGCACGCATTCATCCGGAGACCCGCATGACCCCGATCGAACAAGACGTCCGGCGCCGCTGGTTGCCGGTGCTCGCAGGCGGCCTGATCATGGGCGCCGCGCTCGGCATCCGCCACGTGCAGGGGCTGTTCCTCGCGCCCGTTACGCTCGAGCACGGCTGGTCGCGCGAAGCATTCGGCCTCGCGCTCGCGCTGCAGAACCTGATCTGGGGCATCGCGCAGCCGTTCACCGGGATGATCGCCGACCGCTTCGGGTCGGTACGCGTGATCGTGGCCGGCATGCTGCTGTATGCGGCGGGGCTGGTCACGATGGCATTGGCGGCGTCGACCGGCGTGTTCACGGTCGGCGCGGGACTCGTGATCGGCATCGCGCTGTCGGGCTCGGCCTTCGCGTCGATCTACGGCGCGCTGAGCCGCCTGTTTCCGGCCGACCAGCGGGGTTGGGCGCTCGGTGTCGCCGGCGCGATCGGCGGGCTCGGCCAGTTCTGCATGGTGCCGGTCGCGCAGGTCCTGATCGGCGGCATCGGCTGGCAGCATGCGGTCATCGCGCTGGCGCTCGTCACCGCCCTGCTCGCGCCGCTCGCCGCGCTGGTACGCGACCGGCCCGTGCAGGCCGCGAGCCGTGCGGACGGCCCCGACCAGTCGATCGGCGCGGCGGTTCGCGAAGCATTCGCGCATCGCGGCTTCTGGCTGCTGAACGCCGGATTCTTCGCCTGCGGGTTCCAGCTCGCGTTCATCGCGACCCACCTGCCCGCGTACCTGCTCGATCACGGCCTGCCGGCGCGTCATGCCAGCGTCGCGCTCGCGCTGATCGCGCTGACCAACGTCGCCGGCACCTACGCGTGCGGCCATCTCGGCGGCCTGCTGCGGCGCAAGTACGTGCTGTCCGTGCTGTACCTCGTCCGCGCGCTGGCGATGGCCGCGTTCGTCGCGGCACCGTTGTCGCCCGCGAGCGTCTACGTGTTCGCGGCCGTGATGGGCTTCACGTGGCTCGGCACGGTGCCGCTGACGAACGGCGTGATCTCGCAGGTGTTCGGCGTGCGCTACATCGCGACGCTGTTCGGCTTCGTGTTCTTCGGGCACCAGCTCGGCAGTTTCTTCGGCGTGTGGCTCGGCGCGCTCGTGTACGACGCGACGCATTCGTACCTGCCGCTGTGGATCGGCTCGATCGCGCTCGGCGTGCTGGCGGCGCTGCTGCACCTGCCGATCGACGACGCGCGCATCGCGCGTCCGGTGCCGGGCAAGGCCGCATGGGCGTAGTCATGCGTGCCGCGCTGGCCGCCGGCGTGCTCGCGTTCGTCGCGTGGTGTGGCGCGACCTACTTCGATTCGGGCGTCGCGCTCGCGCTGCTCGAGCATGCCGCGTTCTGCAATTGACGCGGCGAGCCGTGCCGCGCGCACGGATGGTCCCGCGATGCTCAGTGGCGTCCAGCGGCACTCAGTGACGCTTGGGCAACGCGGCCAGCGCGTCGAGCGCACGACCGCGCGCGCCGGCGTGATCGACGAGCGGCGCCGGATAATCGATGTCGAGCCGCACGCCGGCCGCCGCGAGCTCCACCGGCGATGCTTCCCACGGCGCATGGATCGTCGCCGCGTCGAGGCCGGCAAGCTCCGGCACCCAGCGGCGCACGTACGCGCCGTGCGGGTCGAACTTCCGGCCCTGCATGACCGGATTGAAGATGCGGAAATACGGCGCGGCGTCGGCGCCGCAGCCGGCCACCCATTGCCAGTTCGCCGGATTGTTCGCCGGGTCCGCGTCGACGAGCGTGTCGTGGAACCACGCTTCGCCGGCCCGCCAGTCGATCAGCAGATGCTTGACGAGGAACGACGCGACCACCATCCGCACGCGGTTGTGCATCCAGCCGGTCGTCCACAGTTCGCGCATCCCGGCGTCGACGAGCGGATAGCCGGTCAGGCCGCGCTGCCATGCGCGCAGCGCGGCGGGATCGTCGCGCCACGGCATCGCGTTGAACTGCGCGCGAAAGCTGTCGGTCGCGAGCGCCGGGAAGTGATACAGCAGCGTGTAGCTGAATTCGCGCCAGCCGAGCTCGCTCAGGAATTTCTCGGCGCCGGCCGCACAAGCCGCGCCGTCCGCCTGCGCGGCGCCCTGCACCGCCTGCCACACCTGGCGCGGCGACAGGTTGCCGAAGCGCAGGAACGGCGACAGCCGGCTCGTTGCGGGCTGGTCGGGGCGATCGCGCGTATCCGCATAGCCGGCTAGTGACTCGACAGAAAACGCGTCGAGCCGCGCGTGCGCGCCGGCTTCGTCGGGCGTCGGCCATGCGTCGCGCAGGCCGCCCGCCCAGTCCGGCGCGTGCGGGCGCAACGCGAGCGCGTCGAGTGCCAGCGCGCGTTCGCGCACATCAGCCGGCCATGGATGAAACGCGATCCGCGCGGGCTCCGGCAGCGGCGCGTCGACGGTGCGATCGCGGCGCACCGCGCGCCAGTACGCGGTGAACACCTGGAACGGCGTGCCGGCGCCCGTCAGCACCTCCCACGGTTCGTTCAGCAGGCTGCCGTTGCTGCTCTCGACCTCGAGGCCGCGCGCCTTCAGCGACGCCTTCAACGCCGCATCGGCGTCGCGCTGCGGCTGCGCATAGCGCCGGTTCCAGTACACGGCCGCCGCGCCGGTATCGTGCGCGACACGTTCGATTTCCCGCCGCGCATCGCCGCGCAGCAGCAGCAGGCGCCCGCCATGACGCGCGAGCGCCGCGTCGAGCGCGGCCAGCGAGCCATGCAGCCACCAGCGCGCTGCCCCGCCGAGCGGGCGCCCGGCGCCTTCGCCGGTATCGTCGACGAACACGCACACGAGCGGCCGGCCCGACGCGACCGCACGCGTCAGCGCGGGCTGGTCGGTCACGCGCAGATCGTCACGGAACCACACGATCGCAGGAGCAACGGACGACTGGGCTGGCACGGGTACCTCGGGGCAGGAAACGGAACAGTGACCCGTATTGTCGCGGGTGGGTCGCGCGATGTCGATGTTCGACCCGCGCGCGGCGCCCGCTCGCGCGCCTCGCATCGACGGCGCCGCCGGATCGCCGGCCCGGTGAAACGCCTTAGTCCATTCCGACGATTCTTCTCCGCCCACCCGAGCCTACGCTCGATGTCGGGTTCGCCGCGATGCGCGGCATGCGCCGCCCGCATCGCGCGACGCATCCGCCCGGCCCGCCGGCCTCCGCGCGGGTCTTTCCGGCTGCCGCGGCGCGCCCGTCCGCGCGTGCCCGCGGCGCCATCCTCACCCTCAATCTCACCCGATACGCCGCCATGACCAAACCATCCAACCTCGTCACCTCGATCACCGTCGCCATCGACGCCCCGGCTTCCGTCGTCTGGGAAGTGCTGACCGACTTCCCGCGCTACGGCGAATGGAACACGTTCTGCGTCGGCCTCGAAACGACCGGCCGGATCGGCGACTTCGTCTACATGCAGGTGCGCATTCCGGGCACGGAGACCGTGATTCCCGTCAACGAAATCCTGGTCGCGTGCGAGCCCGAACGCCTGCTGTCGTGGGAGCAACGGCCGACCGACGCCAACAAGGACGCTGCGCGCCGCGACCAGTACGTCGAAGCCGACGGCGCCGAACGCTGCCGCTACTTCACGACCGACCAGTTTCTCGGCATCAACGCGGAAACGATCATGCGCGAGCACGGCGGCTGGGTGAAACAGGGATTCGACCAGTGCGCCCGCGACGTGAAGCAGCGCGCCGAAGCGCTGCATGCGGCACGCCGGCGCAAAAGCGCGTGACGGAGAGCGGCTGATGCCCGATCTGCAGACCCTCTCCGACCATCACGACATCCGCGAACTGATCGTCGCGTATTCGAGCGCGATCGATGCGCGCGATTTCGATGCGCTCGATGCCGTGTTCACGCGCGACGCGGTGATCGACTATCGCGCGATGGGCGGGATCGCCGGCGCCTATCCGGATGTGAAGGCGTGGTTGCGCAGCGTGCTGCCGCAGTTTCCGCAGTACCAGCACCTGGTCGGCAACCTGTCGATCACGCTCGACGGCGACACCGCGCGCGGCCGCACGATCTGCTTCAATCCGATGGAAGTCGCACTGCCGGACGGCGGCACGCAGGTGATGTTTCTCGGGCTGTGGTACGTCGACCGGTTCGTGCGCACCGCGCACGGCTGGCGCATCGCGGCGCGCGTCGAGGAGCGCTGCTACGGCCACAACGTGCCGGCCGTGCTCGCGGACGCGACCGGCTGAACCGGCACGACGCGCGCGCCGTGGCAGCGCTGCCCGGCGCGCGCGTCGCAGGCCATCACGTCAGTCGAGCCGGAATGCCGCCTCGAAACGCTCGGCGAACGCGTCGAACTCGGCTTCCGGCAGATGGTTGATGCCACCCGCGCGCTTGCGGCCGCCGCCGGTCGGAAAACCGCGGCAGAACTCGTCGGCGCCGAGCGGCCGGCCGTCGGGCACGCGTACGCTGACTACCAGCCCGCCCTGCGCGCGCGGCGACAGCACCGCGAGCGCCGCATCCGGCGCATTGCGCATCCGCTCGTTCGCGAGCATCCCCGTCACGCGTCGCGCCCACGGCTGATCCGGCATCCTGATCAGCGTCGCGCCGCGCACGTCGCGCAGCGGCGCGAGCGCGCAGGCCCGCGCCATGTCGTCGCGGTAGCCGTCGCGCAGCGCGCCGAACACCGGCGTGCCGCGTACGAAGTCGAGCGGATCGACGCACGGCAGCATCGCGTCGGCAAGCACCGCCGGATCGAAATGCAGATCGCCGACGCAGTCGCCGTATGCGTTGTAGTTCAGGTAGAGCCCGAGCTCGGCGAGCGTGCAGCGTTCGGCGTCGTCGATTCCGTGTTCGCGCGCGAGCGCGTCGCCGAGCGCCGGCAGTTCGTCGCCGTATGCCGCGACGATCGCCCAGCGCACGTGCAGGCCGCCGAGATAGCGGTTCACGAGCGCGCTCGTGCAGACGTCCGCGGCCGTGTCGATATACGCGTCGAAATGCGCCGCGCCGGGCAGTTCACCCGCGAAGTGATGGTCGAAATAGCGGACCGCCGCGCCATCGCGCAGCAGCCGCGCGCACGCGTCGCGGTTCTGGTCGTGCGACACGTCGAGCACGGTCACGCGATCGCCGGCGCACGCGGCGATCCGCTCGAGCAGCTTGATGTCGCGCTTCACGCCGGTCACGAGCGTGCCCGACGCACCTTCCGCGAGCCGCAGTTGCTGCAGCGCGCACAGGCCGTCCGCGTCGCCGTTGAACGCGAAGAAATGTCGTCCCTGGTGGTGTTCCCGCATGTTCCGTTGCTCCATCGTCAGGGCATGAAATCGCCGCCGTTCGCATCCAGCGTCGCGCCGGTCACCGCGTTCGCGTAGTCCGACGCGAGGAACAGTGCCGCGCGCGCGCAGTCGTCGTCGGTCGGCAACTTCGCGAGCGCGATGTTCGCGGCGATCGGCGCGACGATCTCCTCCTCCGTCATCCCGTACTCGGCCGCGGCTTGCCGGAAATACGTCTGCGTCGGCACGCCCCACATCCAGCCCATGTGGATGCTGTTCGCGCGAATGCCGTGCACGCCGAGTTCGCGTGCCAGGTATTTTGCCGCAACCGCGAGCGCGCCCTTCGATACAGCGTAGCCCGACTCCCCTGCAAACGGCTTGCGGGTCGCCTGCGTGTTGATCATCACGATCGCGCCGTGCTTCTGCCGCTTCATGTGCGGGACAATTTCCTGCGTGAGCGTCATCGTGCCGAACACGTTGGTGTCGAACACCGCGCGCCAGCCGTCGAGATCGGCTTCCTCGACCGCCTCCGGAAACGTGCCGTGCACGAACGCGCTGTTCACGAGCGCGTCGATCCGGCCGAAACGCTCGATCGCCTGCGTCGCGAGCTGCCGGCACTGTGCGCGCTCGGCGATGTCGGTCCGCACCTTCAGCACGTCGCACGTGACGCCGAGTTCGCGGATCCGGGCCTCCGCATCGTCGAGCTTTTCCATCGTGCGCGCCGCGACAACGACGCCGCGCGCCCCCTCGCGCGCCGCCTCGACGGCGAGCTTCACACCGAGCCCCGGTCCGATTCCGGAAATCACGACGATCTTGTCCTTCAGCAACATGGGTTGTCTCCTGGTTGTCGTTCGTCTCGCGGGCGCGCCGTCAGCCGGCCGCCTGCAGGTGCCGCGCGCGATACGCGGCGAAGTCGTGCGCGAGTTGCGCATCGGTGAAGCCGAAGCGTGCGATCGAATAGTCGTGCGCGGCGCGCTTGTCGCGGCCGTTGCGCGCCATCCAGTCCGTCATCGACGCGCGCTGCCGCGCATCGAGCGGCATCCCCGCGAAGCGGTACACGGCTTCCGCGACACCGAGCGGATCCGCTACGGTGTCCTCGAAACGCACGTCGAGAAACCGCTCGGCCGGCATTGCGTCGCGCGCCGTCATCGCCGAGCCGATCGCGCGCGCCATCCCCGCGTTCCACTGCGCGCCGACGGCGAGCGGGTCCGGGTCGTCCGCATACATCTGCCACAGCGTGTGCGCCATGCTCGCCATCGACGGAATCGTCTGCGCCGGGTCGCGATGCGTGAGCACGACCTGCGCGCGCGGGAACACGCGGCACAGCACGTCGAGCGCGTGCAGGTGCTGCGGTGTCTTCAGCAGCCAGCGCTCGGCCGGCGCGATGCCGCGCCGTGCCTTCTGCCACTGCAGGAACTGCAGCATCCGCTTCAGGTACGTATAGACCGGCGTCAGGTCCTGCTTCGCGAGCCACGCCGTATAGGCCGGCACGTTCGCGTACGAATCCATCGCGCACACGAACGAGTGTTCCATCAGCATGAACTCCTCGTCGGCGAGCATCGCGTCGAGCGGATGGATCGTCAGGATCTGCGGAATGCAGTCGATCATCGTTGCGACTTCGGCCTGCGCGCGCGCGATGCGCACGCTCGGCACGTCGAGCGTCTCGCCGGCGAGCGGCGCCGGATAGCGCGTTTCCCACCACGCGGCCGAATGGAAACGCGGGTCGACGGCGAGCAGCCGCTGCAGCAGCGTCGTGCCGGTGCGCGGCAACCCGACGATCACGAGCGGATCGTCGATCTCGAGGTCGGCGATCTCCGGATGACGGCGGAAGTAGTCCTCGACGACGAGCCGGTTCACGAGCTGGCCGACGAGCTTCTCGCGCATCAGCGCCGCGCCACGCGCGGACAGCTTCGCTTCATCGATCAGCGACGCGCACATCACGTCGAGCGCCTCGCGATACGGCCCGTCGCCGAACGCGCCGAGCCCGCCCGTGCGCGACACGGCTTCGGCAATCAGCCCGTCGGCGTCGAGCTGTGCGCAGATCGGGTCGAGCGGCGCGTTCATGCGGCCTCCTTCAGCGCGGCGAGCTTGACGACCCGCGTGCGCGGATGCACCGGCTGCGCGGCGCCGACCCAGCGCCAGCAGATCGTGCCGGTGCGATGCCCCGCGGTATCGAGCCAGTTTGCGTCCCCCGGCCGCGCCCCGGCGACTACCACCGTCACGCCGCCGTCGGCGTTCAGCCGCGCACTGTGCTTGTTCACGCAGATGTCGAAGTGCCGGTAGTCGAGCGACTCCATCCAGTAGTTGTTGAGCTGCACGTTCCAGAAATCGCAGTCGGGCACCGCGTCGACGTCGATCACGAGCGCCTCGTCATCGGCCAGCGACCAGCACGAGTGGTAGTAGTAGATGTTCGGATCGCCGCCGACCGACTGGCACAGTGCCTGGTCCGCGGGCGGCAGCGCGTTCACGTGCGACCGGTAGCTCGCGGCCCAGTCGGCAAACAGCTTCGACGTCTGCTCGACGAACTGCGCGGCGCGCGCGAGGCCGCCCTGCAGCACGAGCGGATCGAGCGGCGCCGGGCGATCGTGCGCGCCGATGCGCTCGATCTTCAGTTGCGCCGGGGTCTCCGTGCGCCGGTCGAGGAACGTCTGGCGCACCAGCAATGCATTCGTGCCGGACTCCATGCGGACCCAGTTGCCCGCGCGCGGCGTCTCGCTCAGCACGATCTCGAAGCTGCCGTCCGGCGCGATCTCGAGCTGCTTCGCATCTAGAAAGCCCGTCTGCAGCATCTTGCCGTCCGTCTCGTAGCCGCCCTTCTGCGTGCCGAAGCTCAGGTACGCGACCGTGCCGCGCCGCCCCGTCACGCGATATTCGCAGCGGCCGTCGAGGCGCGCGTACTGGTAAAGGTTGTCGGGATTGTCCGCGCCGATCTTCGCGGTCTCGTGCGACGGCGAAAAAAAGCCGGGCCACGCGCCGTCCGCGAACTCGACGTGCATTTCGAGCGCGATGCGCATCAGCCGGCTCAGGTAGCGGAAACCCTCCGCGCGTGTCAGCGGATCGTCCGGCGCCTCGGCGCGCAGGATCTGCTGTCCGCTGCGTTTCAGGGTGTCGCAGAAATCGGCCCAGGTCTGGCCCGAAAGCAATTGTGTGGCACGTGTGTCGTCCGTCATGTGTCGTCTCCGCCGATGGTCGAGCGCTCACCTTAAGCGCCACCGCCGCGCGCCACTTCGTCCGGGTGGACTAAGGAAAGATCCGCTCCGCCGCAGCATGCCGGTTTAGTCCACCCGGACGAAGAGCGGCATGCCGCTCGCTCGATACCGTTGGCGTCATGCACGAAACGCCGCACATGTCGCGCGGCGCCGGCATGAAACAAGGAGACGAACGATGTTGACCCACTTGGAGCGGCTGGAGGCCGAGAGCATCCACATCATGCGCGAGGTGGTGGCCGAAAGCGAAAACCCGGTGATGCTGTATTCGATCGGCAAGGACAGCTCGGTCATGCTGCATCTCGCGATGAAGGCGTTCTACCCGGCGAAGCCGCCCTTTCCGCTGCTGCACGTCGATACGACGTGGAAGTTCCGCGAGATGATCGCGTTTCGCGACGAAACGGCCGCGCGCCTCGGCCTCGATCTGCGCGTGCACATCAACCCCGAGGGCGTCGCGAACGACATCAACCCGTTCACGCACGGCTCGGCCGTGCACACCGACGTGTGGAAAACGCAGGGGCTCAAGCAGGCGCTCGATCACTACGGCTTCGACGCCGCGTTCGGCGGCGCACGCCGCGACGAGGAGAAGTCGCGCGCGAAGGAGCGCATCGTGTCGCTGCGCTCCGAACAGCACCGCTGGGACCCGAAGCGCCAGCGTCCCGAACTCTGGTCGCTGTATAACGCACGCAAGCGCAAGGGTGAAAGCCTGCGCGTGTTCCCGATCTCGAACTGGACCGAGCTCGACATCTGGCAGTACATCCAGCTTCACGAGATTCCGATCGTGCCGCTCTACTACGCGAAGGAACGGCCCGTCGTCGAACGCGACGGCGCACTCATCATGGTCGACGATGAAAGATTGCCGCTGCGCGACGGCGAGCAGCCGCAAATGCGCAAGGTGCGCTTTCGCACGCTCGGCTGCTATCCGCTGACGGGCGCGATCGACAGCGATGCGGGCTCGCTCGACGACATCCTGCAGGAAATGCGCGAGACGCGCACGTCCGAGCGTCAAGGACGACTGATCGACAGCGATTCGGCCGGTTCGATGGAAAAGAAGAAACAGGAGGGATATTTCTGATGGCACACGTATTCATTGCGCCCGACGAGCTCGCGCGCCACGCCCCCGAAGCGCCCGCGACCGGCGACGCGCCCACGCAAACCCAGGACCTGCTGCGTTTCATCACGTGCGGCAGCGTCGACGACGGCAAGAGCACGCTGATCGGCTGCCTGCTGTACGAATCGAACATGCTGTTCGACGACCAGCTCACGCAGCTCGAAGCCGATTCGAAGAAGGTCGGCACGCAAGGCGGCGAACTCGATTTCGCGCTGCTCGTCGACGGCCTGTCGGCCGAACGCGAGCAAGGGATCACGATCGACGTCGCGTATCGCTTCTTCGCGACCGCACGACGCAAGTTTATCGTCGCCGATACGCCCGGCCACGAGCAGTACACGCGCAACATGATCACCGGCGCGTCGACCGCCGATCTCGCGGTGATCCTGATCGATGCACGCAAGGGTGTGCTCACGCAGACGCGCCGCCACAGCCATCTCGTCGCGCTGATCGGCATCAAGCGCGTCGTGCTCGCGATCAACAAGATGGATCTCGTCGACTACGACCAGGCCGTGTTCGACCGCATCGACGCCGACTATCGCGCGTTCGCGGCCGAACTCGGGCTCGCGGACATCGTCAGCATCCCGATGTCGGCGTTGCGCGGCGACAACGTGATCGCGCCAAGCGCGCGAATGCCGTGGTACGCCGGCCCGTCGCTGATGCAGCATCTCGACCACCTGCCGCTCGCCGCACGCGTGACGCGCGACGAGCCGTTCCGGCTGCCCGTGCAGTGGGTCAACCGCCCGCACCTGAATTTCCGCGGTTATGCGGGCAGTATCGCGTCGGGCGAGATCCGTGTCGGCGAGCGCGTGCGCGTGCTGCCGTCCGGAAAGGAGAGCCGCGTCGCATCGGTGATCACGCAAAGCGGCGACAGCGACATCGCGCGCGCCGGCGACGCCGTGACGCTCACGCTCGCCGACGAGATCGACATCAGCCGCGGCGACATGATCGCGCGTGCGGATGCGCCGCCGGAAGTTGCCGACCAGTTCGAGGCGACACTCGTGTGGATGCACGACGAGCCGCTGCTGCCCGGCCGCCCGTATTTCGTGAAGCTCGGCACGCAGACGGTCGGCGCGACCTGCGCGACGCCGAAGTACAAGATCGACGTGAACACGCGCGAGCATCTCGCCGCGCGCACGCTCGCACTCAACGAGATCGGCGTGTGCAACCTGAGCTTCGACCGGCCCGTCGCGTTCGATCCGTACGACCGCAACCGTCATACGGGCGGCTTCATCGTGATCGACCGCTTCACCAACGACACGGTCGGCGCCGGGATGCTGCACTTCGCGCTGCGCCGCGCGCACAACGTGCACTGGCAGGCCGTCGACGTCGATCGCGGCGCGCGCGCACTGCAGAAGGCCCAGACGCCGCGCATCGTGTGGCTGACGGGGCTGTCGGGCGCCGGCAAGTCGACGATCGCGAACCTCGTCGAGAAGCGGCTGCACGCGCTCGGCAAGCACACGTACCTGCTCGACGGCGACAACGTGCGGCACGGGCTCAATCGCGATCTCGGCTTCACGGAGGCCGATCGCGTGGAGAACATCCGGCGCGTCGCCGAAGTCGCACGGCTGATGCTCGACGCGGGGCTCATCACGCTCGTGTCGTTCATCTCGCCGTTCCGCGCGGAACGCGAAATGGCCCGCGCGCTCGTCGGTCCCGACGAGTTCGTCGAAGTGTTCGTCGACACACCGCTCTCGGTCGCCGAGGAACGCGATCCGAAGGGCCTGTACAAGAAGGCCCGGCGCGGCGAGCTGAAGCACTTCACGGGCATCGACTCGCCGTACGAGCCGCCCGCGCAGCCCGAACTGCGCGTCGACACGGTGGCCGAGTCGCCAGAGGAAGCAGCCGAGCGCATCGTCGCGTACCTGCTGCGCGAGCGCGCGGTGTAAGCGCCGCAGGCGGGCGGCCCGATGGTTGCCCGCCTGCCCGCGTCGCCTACTCCGTTCGGATGACGCGGGCCGCTGGCCGGCCGGTATGCTGGGCCGGGTGCATTCACCCCGACCCAGGAGAACACGAGCATGCGGATCGCGCTGGCGCCCGACGACACGGCCGTGCACGACGGTTTCGACGACGCGGCATGGACGGCCCGCGAACTCAGCGCGTGGCTCGAGCTCGTCTATCAGGGCCCGTCCGAAACGACGCCGTGGGCGGGCTTTCTCGAAGCGATCCGCGTGCGGCTCGACGCGAGCTTCACGACGCTCGTGCTGCGCAACCCGGGCGGCACGCGGCGCGGGCTCATCATCAACGCATCGCGCCACGGCCCGCTGCTGCCCGGCGAGCCGTCGTACAGCGAGCAGTTCTACGCGCTGTGCCCGTTTCTCGACCAGCCGCCCGGCCAGGTCTTCACCGCCGACGGGCTGTTCGGCGCCACCCGCTGGTGCGCGCACGATTTCTACCGGCAGTACCTGCAGCCGCTCGACCTGCGCTACATCCTCGGCGCGAACCTGCGCGGCGAGCGCGGCGTCGAGTGCGCGTTCTTCGTGAGCCGCGCGCATCAGGGCCGCGATTTCGACGCGGCCGAGCGCGCGCAGGTCGCGACGCTGCTGCCGCACCTGCAGCGCGCGGTCGAACTGCACGCGGCACTTGACGTGCTCGACGCCGAACGCGCGCTGTACGCGGGCACGGTCGACCGGCTCGACGTCGGCACCGCGATCGTCGACGAGGACGGCCGCGTGATCAAGCACAACCGCATCGCCGAGCGGCTGTTCGAGCAGCAGGACGGCCTGTGCCTGCGCCAGGGGCAGCTCCATGCGTCGTGCCCGCTCGACGAACGCCGGCTGCAGAAGGCGCTGCAGGCCGCGCTCGAGCATTTCCGTGCGGGTGCGCTCGGGCGCATCGAGGCCACCACGCTGTCGCGCCCCGGCGGCGCGATGCCGTTGAACGTGCTGCTGCGCCCGCTCGCACCCTTTCACGGCGCAGAGGACCGCCAGCACCGGCCGGCCGTCGCGGTGTTCGTCCGCGATCCGGCGTCGTCGCCGCAGACCTCGCGCGACATGCTGCATCGCCTGTTCCGGCTGACGCCGATGGAAACCGAGATCGCGCTGCTGCTCGTCGACGGCCTGACGCTCGACGAAGCCGCCGCGGCAACCGGCATCACGAAGAACACCGCCCGCGCGCACCTGCGCGGGATCTTCGCGAAGACGGGCGCGACACGGCAGGCCGTGCTCGTGAAGACGCTGCTGAACAGCGTCGTGTCGATGGCGTAGCGGGCAGTGGCCAGGGCGGTGTCGCGTGCCCCGTGGGCGGCTCGGGGATGGCCTACGCTCAACTCATGTCATACGTCATCAGATGTGATCGAACATCATGACGACCTCATGATATTCCCCAGTATTTAGGCATATTCCGGGTAAACCCGCGACGTCATGCGGAGATCTCAGGCGTACCATGTCATACGACGACATACTACCAAGACCACCACCTCGACGCCGACGCGGGCAGCCGCCCCGTTCGCAGCCCGATCCGGAGACTCCGTTGACCTCGCCCACCCTGTCCGGCCGCGACCCGCTCGCGTCTGCTGTCTCGAAAGTGAAATGGCACGTGCTGCCGCTCGTGCTGATCATGTTCATCGCGAACTACATCGACCGCGTGAACGTCGGCTTCGTCGACCGCCACCTCGAAGCGTCGATCGGTATCGGCGCAGCCGCGTACGGGCTCGGCGCCGGCTTGTTCTTCGTCGGCTACGCGCTGTTCGAAGTGCCTTCGAACCTGCTGATGCAGCGCTACGGCGCGCGTATCTGGCTCGCGCGGATCATGGCGACGTGGGGCATCGTCGCGGCCGCGATGGCGTTCGTGTGGAACGACACCTCGTTCTACACGCTGCGCTTCCTGCTCGGCGCGGCCGAGGCCGGCTTCTTCCCCGGCGTCGTGCTGTACCTGTCGCAATGGCTGCCGCCGCAGGAGCGCGGCAAGGCGATGGCGATCTTCCTCGGCGGTTCCGCGTTCGCGTCGGTGCTGTCCGGTCCGGTGACCGGCGCGCTGCTGTCGATCCACGGCTTCGGCCTGCAGGGCTGGCAGTGGATGTTCCTGATCGAAGGGCTGTTCTCGGTCATGCTGTGCGGCGCGAGCTGGCTGCTGCTGAAATCGCACATCCGCGACGCGACGTGGCTCACGGCCGACGAACGCGCGGCGCTCCAGAACGCGCTCGACGAAGAACGGGCGACGCGCGACGTGCGCTCGAAAGTGCACGTATCGGCCACCGCGCTGCTGCGCGACCCGCAGATCATGCTGTTCTGCTTCCTGTATTTCGCGATCCAGCTGACGATCTACGCGGCCACCTTCTGGCTGCCGACCATCATCCGCAAGATGGGCGGCCTCACCGATTTCCAGGTCGGCCTGTACAACACGATCCCGTGGATGATCGCGATCGGCGCGATGTACGGCTTCGCGGT
Organism: Burkholderia cepacia GG4; assembly: GCF_000292915.1. Taxonomy (NCBI): domain Bacteria; kingdom Pseudomonadati; phylum Pseudomonadota; class Betaproteobacteria; order Burkholderiales; family Burkholderiaceae; genus Burkholderia; species Burkholderia cepacia. The sequence goes on along the minus strand of NC_018513.1, from coordinate 1,336,959 downwards.
GCTGTCCTCGAAATGGAAGCATCCGCAGCGCTGGCTGTCGTTCGCGCTGGTGCTCGCCGCGTGCGGGCTGTTCGCGTCGACGTCGCACGATCCGGTCTGGTCGTTCGCGTCGATCTGCTTCGCCGCGCTCGGCTTCAAGGCGGCGTCGTCGCTGTTCTGGCCAATCCCGCAGGGCTACCTCGACACGCGCGTGGCCGCGGCCGTGATCGCGCTGATCAACTCGGTCGGCAACCTCGGTGGTTTCGTCGCGCCGACGGCCTTCGGCTATCTGAAGCAACATACGGGTTCGATCACGGGCGGCCTGTATGCGCTCGCGATCGCATCCCTCGTCGCCGCGGTCGCCGCGCTGTTCGCCCGCACGCACCGGCGCAGCGATCCGCCGCGCGGCCAGCCGGCCGACGAGTCCTTCACGCACGCTTCGATGCTCCGCCATGCCGAACACTGACCGCCTGACCGTCGTCGTCTCGAATGCCGCCGACGGCGACCTCGCCACGTTCTCGCTCGCCCCTGACGGCACGCTCGCGCCGCTCGCCCGCTACCCTGTCGGCGACGTCGCGATGCCGGTCGCCGTGCAGGCCGATTGCGCGCGGCTCTACGTCGCGACGCGCGGCGAGCAGCCGACGGTCGTCGCATTCCGCGTCGCGACGGGCACCGGTGCGTTCGCACGCATCGGCGCGACCGCGATCGACGCGAGCCTCGCGTACCTGTCTCTCGACCGCAGCGGCCGCTGGTTGCTCGGCGCGTCGTACGGCGGCAATTCGCTGAGCCTCTATGACGCCGCACGCGTGCGCGACGGCGACGGCACGCCGCTGCAGGTCGCGGGCGGCATCGCACATGCGCATGCGGTCGTCGTGTCGCCAGACAATCGCTACGCGTATGTGAGCTCGCTCGGTTCGGACCGGATCTTCACGTTCGCGCTGGTCGAGGATGCCGGCGGCCTGCGCGCGCTCGAACACGGCGAAACGCGCGTGCCGGGGGGATTCGGCCCGCGTCACCTGCAGTTCGCGCACGACGGACAAGCGCTCGTCGTGGTCAGCGAATTCCAGGCCACGCTCGCGACCTTCGCACGCGACGCCGACCACGGCCGCCTCGGTGACGCACACGTGAGCGCGCGCCATCCGGCCGTCGCCGGCCTCGCACAAGGCCATGCGCGACCGCCCGCGCCGACCGGGCCGTCCGTGTGGGCCGCCGACCTCCACCTGACGCCCGACGAGCGCTTCGCGTATGTCAGCGAACGCACGTCGAGCCAGTTGCTCTGCTATCGCCGCCATGCGGACGGCACATTCGAGCCCGCGCACGCGACGACCACCGAAACGCAGCCGCGCGGCTTCGCGATCGATCCGTCGGGACGCTGGCTCGTCGCGTGCGGCGAGCAGTCGGAATACGTGTCGGTCTACGCGATCGCACCGGACGACGGCACGTTGTCGCTGCATGCGCGCGTGCCGGGCGGCCGCGGTGCGAACTGGGTTGCGATCGTCTGATCGACGGACGCCCGGTGCACGATCGGCCCGCCCGTCGTCAGCGCCGCTCGCTCGGCGCGACGCCGGTCCAGCGCTTGAACGCGCGCGTGAAATTCGCGCGGTCGGTATAGCCGACCCGCGCCGCAATTTCATCGACCGGCAGGCGCGTGCCCCCGAGCAGCCGTAGCGCATCGCGCAGCCGGATCTCGTCGAGCAGCGCCGAATAGGTCGTGCCGAATTCCGCCAGCTTGCGCTTCAACGTGCGCGCCGACACGTGCAACTCGTGCGCGACATCGGCCACCGACGGATAGCCGGCATCACCGCAGATCAGCAGGTTGCGCACGCGCTCGACCATGCTTTCCGCATAGCCGAGCCGCGCGAGCTCGGCCTCGCACTGCTGGACGATCATCTGCGCGGTCTGCGCGTTCGCAGTGCCGATCGGCTCGTCGAGCAACGCGGCGTCGCAACGGATGCGATTCGCGCTCGCGCCGAAATGACAGCGCGGCAGCCGCTCGCGATAGCGCTCGAACCATGGCGGCTCCGGCCATTCGAAGTGCAGCTCCGCACGCGACTGCAGCGTGCGCCCCGGCGCGGGATCGAGCAGCGAATTGAACAGGATCGCCGTCTCGACCAGGAAGTTCTCCACCGCGAACTGGCGCAGCCGGCCGAGCGGAAACGCCTCGAGCACGTCGATGTCGACGATCCCGTCGAGCTGCGCGAGCCGCACCGAAAAAAATGGCACGCGGGTCGGCAGGTAGCGGATGCCGAGCGCGATCGCCTCGCCGAGCGTCGCGCAACTCATCAGCCCGAAGCCGATCAGCCCGGATTTCGTGAGGCTGCTGCGCAGGCCGATCTCGATCGCGATCGACGGATCGCCCGTCGCCTCGAGCAAGTTGAACACGATCGCTGCCTGCTGCAGCGGCGTGATGCGCGCATCGGGCTGCGCGAGCCGCTCGCGCTCGACGCCCGAGCCGGCGAGAATGCGACCGACGTCGATACCGCGCTCCTCAGCGAGCATCAGCATGAACAGCGCATACGCGGACGATACCGTCGCCTTGTTCAGCTGGCGTGCGGCATCCGGGACGGACAGGGCCATGCGGCGGACTCCGGAGCGGTTTCGGCGGATTGTAGCGTCGCTGGCCCGCAATGACACCCCGGCGGCACTCTAGCCGCGCCGCGTGGCATCGGGTGCCGATGCGCCGGCCCTTGTGGCCCGAAATGACACCATCATTGGCACCGGCGGCCCTCGCGTGCGGTACGGGCCGCGCCTATGCTTGTCACATCGGCATTGCGCCCCACTCTTTCCGCACGGATTCCGGTCGATGAGCCAACCTGCACGAACCGTCTTTCGCCAAGACGCAGACAAGGTCGCGTATGTGCGCCGCGAGGTCAACGCCGCGAGCGATGCGATCCGCACGCGCCTTCCGCTGCTCGACAACCAGAACCTCGTCGGCGCGACCGTGATGGCCGTGTCGGTGAGCGCGATGCTCGCGATCGCGTGGCTGTATGCGCGCGGCGCAATCGCGTGGTACGTCGCGCTGCCGCTTGCCGCGTTCGTCACGTCGCTGATCCACGAGCTCGAGCACGACCTGATCCACCTGATGTACTTCAAGAAGACGCCGTGGGCCTATCACCTGATGATGGCGCTGTGCTGGCTCACGCGGCCGGGCACGATCAACCCGTGGACGCGCCGGCGCATGCACCTGCATCACCACAAGGTGTCGGGCGGCGAATCGGATCTCGAGGAGTTCGGCATCACCAACGGCGAACGCTGGGGCGTCAAGCGGCTGCTGATGATCGCGGACGGGATGCTCGCCGTCGTGCTGCGGCCGGACGCGATGCGCCGCAAGGTCAAGCAGTACGTCGCCGCGCAGCCGGTGCAGGATGCGGCCGAGCGCGCGCAGCTGCGCGTCGAGCAGGTGTCGTCCTACATGCCGGTCGGTCACGTGTACTACGCGCTGTGGCACGCGTTCATCGTCTATCATGCCGGCCTGTTCGCGCTGCGTGCGTTCGGCTACGAGATAACCGTGCCGGCCGTCGTCGAGCGCGTGATGAGCGTCGTCGATTTCCTGGCGGTCGTGTGGCTCGGGCCGAACTTCGTGCGCAGCTTCTGCATCAACTTCGTCAGCTCGAACATGCATTACTTCGGCGACATCGATTCGCGCAACGTGATCCAGCAGACCCAGGTGCTCAACCCTTGGTGGATGCTGCCGTTCCAGCTGTTCTGCTGCAACTTCGGCAGCACGCACGCGATCCATCACTTCGTGGTGCGCGATCCGTTCTACATCCGGCAGCTGACCGCACGCACCGCGCATGCGGCGCTGCGTGAAGTGGGCGTCCGGTTCAACGATGTCGGCACGTTCAAGCGCGCGAACCGCTGGGGCGCTTATCGTCCGGCTCGCGGTACGCACGGCGCGCAGCGGGCTGACGCGTAACGGCGGCGTGCGGTGCGCCGCGCCGGTCCCATCAGTCCGTCAGTCGCCGATCGACGGCATCGGTCCGTGCCCGCGGATCCACGCCCAAGTCGCGAGTTCGGCCATTTCCTTGTCGCCGCGGCTGTCGCCGTACGCGAACAGTTGCTTCGGCGGCCGGTTCCCCCACCAGCCGCGCAAGCGCACGACCTTCTGCGGACCCCAGCAGTTCTCGCCGTTCAGCCGCCCGGTGAACGTACCGCGCTCGAACGCAAGCCGCGTCGCGAGCACCGTGTCGATGCCGACCGTCTTCGCCCACTTCTCCAGGTACAGCGACGGTGACGCGCTGACCAGCACGACTTCGTGTCCGCGTGCGCGATGCTCGCGCACCCGTTCCAGCATGTCCGGACGCACGAGCTTCGGCAGATAGCCGTCGACGAAGCGACGCGCGAGCGCGTCGAGCGCGTCCTCGCGAATCGGCCCGAACGCGAACCACGCGAACTTCGCCTTCGCATCGCCGCGCGACAGCAGGCCCGCCTTCATCGCGACGATCCACGGCAGCGCACGCAGCCCGGCCCACGCGAAGCGCGGCGTGCCGACTGCGTAGCGGACGAAATGACGGAAGCTGTCGGTGGTCGTGATGGTGCCGTCGAAATCGAATGCGGCGACGATACGGTCAGTCATGGCGAGACGGGGAAGCGATGAGATGCCCGGAAGATAGCAGACTCCGGCCCGGGCGCCACCGTTGCTGAAGGTGCAGCTCAATACGCGGCCGCGGTCAGTTCGCGCTTTTCCGATACAACGCGACATACCCCGCGAGCATCAGCAGCAGCGAACCGCTGACCCGATTCAGCCACTTCTCCCCGGCTGCTTTCCACACCCGCACCGAATGCACGCCGAGCAGCGCGTAGCCGGTCATCCCGATCACGTCGATCGCGACGATCGTCGCCGCGAGAATCGCGTATTGCGGCGCGACCGCATGCGACCGGTCGACGAACTGCGGCAGCAGCGCGGACATGAACAGGTAGTACTTCGGGTTGCTCATCGCGACAAAGAAGCTTTTCAGGAAGGCGGTGCGGCGATCGGGTGTCGGCGAATCGCGTTCCTGCGCGGCAGCGGAACGGCCGCTCGACATCAGCATCCGGATGCCGACATACGCGAGCCACGCGGCCCCGAGCAGCTTCAGCGTCACGAACGCGGTTTCCGACGCTTCCAGAATGACGCCGAGGCCGAACCCGACCAGCGCGACCAGCACGACGTCTGCGGTGACCGCGCCGAGCATGCCGACCATCGCGTGACGCAGTCCGTAGCGCGAACCGTTGCTCATCGCGAGCAACACCGTCGGGCCGGGCGTCGCGACACCGACGGACAGGATCAGGGCAAATGCGAGCAATGCGGAGATCGTCATGAGATGGCGTGCATCGTGAAAGAGATCATGCGGGTGGAATGCGTCCGGCTTTCGGTCATGCGGACCGCGCCGTGCGACGCGCCGGGCCCGGCGGCAAGGACGGACGGCCAATGATCGCACGATTGCCGCGCCGCCCGCTCGCCCGTTGAGCCGGCAAGCGTTCGACGTGATGCCGGACCGCAGAACCTCGCCGCCATTCTGCGGCGGCTGCATCGACGGCACGAACGCGCCTGCCGCGGGGACCGGATTTTCGGCAGATTTCAGCGGCTCGTCGAAGGGAGTGGCGGGAGGCCACCAGAGTTTGCTATACTCTCGCTCTTCCGGAGAGATGGATGAGTGGTTTAAGTCGCACGCCTGGAAAGCGTGTATAGGTTAATCGCCTATCGGGGGTTCGAATCCCCCTCTCTCCGCCAGAATTCAAATGCCCGCGCCAGCGGGCATTTTCGTTTGTGGGTCAACCGCTCCGTCCCCGAACCGCAGGCCTTCCCGAGCCGCCCCGCTCATGGATGCCGAATGTAATCCACCAACGCCCGCGTATATTCATCCGGCGGTCGATCGAGCAGACTCACCGCGATCGCCACCGCAAACCCCGCCGGCACACCAAACACGCCCGAACTGATCGGCTCGATCCCGAACCAGGTACGTCCGACAAACCCCGTCAGCTGCGTGACGTACGGATACGTCGACACGATGTAATACACACAGACCGCGAGCCCCGTCACCATCCCGGCGATCGCACCGCGCGTGGTCGTGCGCTTCCAGAACACCCCGAGCACGAGCACGGGAAAGAAACTTGAAGCCGCGAGCGAAAACGCCGCCCCCACCAGAAACAAAATCTTCCCCGTATTGAGCGACGCGACATACGACGCGAACAGCGCCACCCCGAGCAGCAGCACCTTCGAGATCGTCACGCGTCGCTGGCTCGACGCGTCCGGCGCCACCATGCAGTAGTAAACATCGTGTGACAGCGCGTTCGCGATCGTCAGCAGCAACCCGTCCGCGGTCGACAGCGCCGCAGCCAGCGCACCGGCCGCGATCAGTCCCGACACGACATACGGCAACCCCGCGATCTCCGGCGCGGCCAGCACGACCATGTCCGGCTGCATCTGGATTTCCGACCAGTGGACGATGCCGTCGCGAATCACCTCGACGATGCTGATCAGGTCAGGTTCGAAGTGATGCCACTGCGTGACCCACGCGGGCAGTTCGGCGATCGGCCGCCCGACGAGGTTGGTGAGGATCTCGTACTTGATCATCACCGCGAGCACCGGCACGCTCAGGTAGAACAGCGCGATGAAGAACAGCGTCCAGCCGACCGAGCGGCGCGCAGACGCAACCGACGTCGTCGTGTTGTAGCGCGTGAGGATGTGCGGCAGGCTCGCGGTGCCGAGCGACAGGCACAACAGCAGCGCGAGGAAATTCCGTTCGCGCGGCTTGCGCTCGTCGTCGTTCGCGGCCGGAAACGGCTCGTGCATCGGCACCGGCGGCTCGGCCCGGGCCAGCAGGTCGTCGCGCGCCTGGGTCCACGTCACGCGTGCCGCCGTCGGGTCGCGCGGGAAGTCGGCCAGTTCGCGCTCGCGCTGGTTGATCTCGCGCAGCGGCCCGTTGTGGCGCCGCAGATCCGCAAGCTGGTCGACGAGTTGCCGGCGTGCGTCCGCATACGATGCGGGCAAGCGATCGAGCTGCCCCTGGACGACCGCGGCCTGCCGCCGATACGCGTCGCGCACCTGCTGCTCCGCCGCCGCGTCGCGCACCTGCGCCTCGCGCGCCGCCACGCGCTCCATCAGCTTGCCGTAATTGAATTGCGGCACCGGCCCGAGCCCGTTCTTCATCGCGATCAGCGACACCGGTATCAAAATCGCGCTGATCAGGATGATGTACTGCGCGACCTGCGTCCACGTAACCGCGCGCATCCCGCCGAGAAACGAGCACACGAGAATGCCCGCGAGCCCGCAGAAGATCCCGATCGCGAAGTCGACGCCGATGAAGCGCGTCGCGATCAGGCCGATCCCCTGAATCTGCGCAACCAGATAGACGAACGAACACAGGATCGCCGCACCGGCCGCGAGCGCGCGCACCGCGGTGCTCGAAAAACGCGTGCCGAGAAAATCGGGAATCGTGTAGCGCGCGAGCTTGCGCACATACGGCGCGAGCAGGAAGGCGACGAGGCAGAAGCCGCCCGTCCACCCCATCACGTAGGCGAGCGCATCGTAGCCGGTTGCGTAAAGCGAACCGGCGAGGCCGATGAACGACGCCGCCGAGAGCCAGTCGGCCGCCGTCGCCATCCCGTTGAACGCGGACGGCACGCGCCGCCCCGCCACGTAGTACTCGACGAGATCGGACGTGCGCGACAGCAGCCCGATCACCGCATACACGGCAATCGGCACGAACAGGAACACGTAGCCGATCCAGACGCCGGAACCGGTCGCGCGCTCGATCCGCCACAGCAGCAGCACGAACCCGAGAAAGCCGAGCGTGTAGAGCGCGTACGCGCGAATCAGTCGATGCGTGAGCATGGATCAGCGGGCATTTTGCACATTGCTCGCGTGCGCAGCATGTTCGTCGTATGCACGCCGCAGCATGCGGTCTGCGCGCTGCATCAGGCCGATGTAGACGACGATCAACACGAGATACACGAGAATCGCGCCCTGCGCGCCGACATAGAACGGCAGGCTGAAACCGGCAAAGCGGATGCCCGCCAGCGCGGGCGCGAAGAACGGCACGATGAACGACACCGAGAAGCCGATCGCCATCAGCACCAGGATCAGCGCGACGTTGAAGCGCCAATAACGCGCGTGGGCACGCGCGAGCGGTTCGGGTACGGGCGGCGGCGCGGCAGGCGCCGGACGGGACGGAACGGTCATGCCGTTATTTAGCAAAAAGCCCCTGCACGGACAATCGGGATTGCCGCGCAGGGGCTCGTGCGCGCAACGCGCGCAACAGGCGCGATCAGCGCACTTCCGCGAGCTGGTCGAGGATCGCCGGGTTCTCGAGCGTGGACGTGTCCTGCGTGATCGCCTCGCCCTTCGCGAGCGAGCGCAGCAGGCGCCGCATGATCTTGCCCGAGCGCGTCTTCGGCAGGTTGTCGCCGAAACGGATGTCCTTCGGTTTCGCGATCGGCCCGATCTGCTTGCCGACCCAGTCGCGCAACGTCTTCGCGAGCGCCGCCGCTTCCTCGCCTTCCGGGCGCGAACGCTTCAGCACCACGAACGCGACCACCGCCTCGCCCGTCGTGTCGTCCGGGCGGCCGACCACCGCCGCTTCCGCAACCAGCTCGTGCGAGACCAGTGCCGACTCGATCTCCATCGTGCCGAGCCGGTGGCCCGACACGTTCAGCACGTCGTCGATGCGGCCCATGATCGTGAAGTAGCCGGTGTCCTTGTCGCGCACCGTGCCGTCGCCGGCGAGGTAGAGCGTTCCGCCGAGTTCTTCCGGGTAATAACTCTTCTTGAAGCGCTCCGGGTCGCCCCAGATCGTGCGGATCATCGCCGGCCACGGACGCTTGACGACGAGAATCCCGCCTTGCCCGTTCGGCACGTCCTGGCCCGTCTCGTCGACCACCGCGGCCATGATGCCCGGCAGCGGCAGCGTGCACGAACCCGGCACGGTCGGCGTCGCGCCCGGCAGCGGCGTGATCATGTGGCCGCCGGTTTCGGTCTGCCACCACGTGTCGACGATCGGGCAGCGCTCCTGGCCGACGTGCTTGTGGTACCACATCCATGCTTCCGGATTGATCGGCTCGCCGACCGTGCCGATGATGCGCAGGCTCGACATGTCATGGCTCTTCGGGTGGACCTTGTCGTCGGCCTCGGCGGCCTTGATCAGCGAACGGATCGCGGTCGGCGCGGTGTAGAACACCGTGACCTTGTGATCGCCGATCATCTTCCAGAAGCGGCCGGCGTCCGGGTAAGTCGGCACGCCTTCGAACACGACCTGCGTGCCGCCGCATGCGAGCGGGCCGTACGTGATGTACGTATGCCCCGTGACCCAGCCGATGTCGGCCGTGCACCAGAACACGTCGGTTGGCTTCCAGTCGAAGGTCCACTTCATCGTCTGCGCGGCCCACAGCAGGTAGCCGCCCGTGCTGTGCTGCACGCCCTTCGGCTTGCCGGTCGAGCCCGACGTATACAGGATGAACAGCGGATGCTCGGCGCCGACCCATTCCGGCGCGCACGTGTCGGGCTCGCTGTCCGCGATGTCGTGCATCCACAGGTCGCGCTCGGCATGCCAGTCGATCTTGCCGCCGGTGCGGCGATAGACGATCACGCTCTTCACCGCTTCGCAGCCGCCCATCGCGATCGCTTCGTCGGCGATGCTCTTGAGCGGTAGCGTCTTGCCGCCGCGTGCCTGCTCGTCGGCCGTGATCAGCGCGACCGCGCCGACGTCGACGAGCCGCTCGTTCAGCGATTTCGCGGAGAAGCCGCCGAACACGACCGAGTGCGTCGCGCCGATGCGTGCGCAAGCCTGCATCGCGACGATGCCTTCGATCGACATCGGAATATAGATGACGACGCGATCGCCCTTGCCGATCCCGCGTTTCTTCAGCGCATTTGCGAAACGCGACACGCGCGCGAGGAGATCGGCATAGGTGACGCGGGTGACGGTGCCGTCGTCGGCCTCGAAGATCACCGCGACGCGCTCGCCGTTGCCGGCTTCGACGTGACGGTCGAGGCAGTTGTACGACGCGTTCAGTTCGCCGTCGTCGAACCACTTGTAGAACGGCGCGTCGCTCTCGTCGAGCACCTTCGTGAACGGCTTGTGCCAGCTGAGGCCCTCGCGTGCGAGACGCCCCCAGAAGCCTTCGTAATCGCGCTCGGCCTCGGCGGCCAGCGCACGGTAGGCCGGCATGCCGGAAATGGTCGCCGCCTTCTCGAGCGCCTCGGGCGGCGCAAACTGGCGGGTTTCATGAAGAACCGATTCAATCGCAGACATCGACAACCCCTTGGTGAACATGAATCCTCTGCATGGCGGCGCGATCGTGCGCGCCGCGCGTCTTGGCCGGCGCATGCGCGCCGCTGTCTCCCACCCACCCGCGCGCGGCCCGAAGGCTGCGCACGATGCTGCACCGCACCACGTCACGCGACGGTGATCGTCCGGCACGACCGTTTCCACGATAAGCGCTCGAACTTACCCGTCACTTACGCGGCGCCGCCGTTTCGCACGCCGCGCGGCGCCGCTTTGCGGTCAGCCGCTTTACGGTCAGCTTTACGCTGTTACAACCACGACCCTACAATCCTAACTGAACTCGCCTCCCGGATTCCAGCTTGAATCGCTACGCCCTCTTCCTCATCCTGTCGATGCTATTCGTCGGCAGCAACGTCGGTATCGGCAAATCCATCGTCGTCTTCGTCCCGGTCGCCATCCTCGCCACGCTGCGCTTCGTGATCGCGATCGCCGTGCTGTGGCCGCTGTTCAGCCCGGTGAAGATGCGCGCGGTCCGCCGCGCCGAGTGGCTGAACCTGTTCCTGCAGGCTTTCTTCGGCACCTTCATGTTCACGCTGCTGATGCTCAACGGCGTGCAGCGCACCAGCGCGGTCGCGGCCGGCGTGATCACGAGCACGATCCCCGCGATCGTCGCGCTGTTCGCGTGGCTGATCCTGCGTGAAAAACCGAACGGCCGTGCGCTCGTGTCGATCGCGCTCGCGATCGCCGGCGTCGTGACGATCAACCTCGCCAACGGCGCCGCAGGCAGCGCATCCGCGCACGGCGCCGGCGGCACGTCGTCCGGCTCGCTGACCGGCAACCTGCTGATCCTCGGCGCCGTGTGCTGCGAATCGATCTACGTGATCCTGTCGCGCCGGCTCACGCAGACGCTCGCGCCGATCGACATCTGTGCATACACGCACCTGTTCGGCCTGTGCCTGATGCTGCCGCTCGGCGCGACGGCGCTGTGGCATTTCGATTACGCGAGCGTGCCGGCCGGCACCTGGGCGCTCGTCGTCTGGTACGGGCTGTCGGCCAGCATCTTCTCGTTCTGGCTGTGGATGAAGGGGATCCGGCACGTGCCGGGCAGCCTCGCCGGCGTGTTCAGCGCGGTGCTGCCGGTGGCGGCCGCCGCATACGGGATCGTGTTCCTCGGCGAGCGCCCGACGCTCGCGCACGGCATCGCGCTGGCGTGCGTGGTCACCGGCATCGTGCTCGCGAGCCTGCGCGTGAAGCGCGTGCCGGCCGCCGCATCCTGATCCGTCCCCGGCTGCACCGGCGCGTCGCTGCAGCCGCGCCGGCCGACGCGTTACAATAGCGCGCCTTTTCGAGATTACCCCCGATACCTGCGCACCGCGCCCGTACCACCATCATGTCTGCCCCGCATTCGCCCGGCCCCGCCCGTCGTCCGCTGCGCCCGCTGCCCGCGCTGATCTTCATGAGCCGCTGGCTCCAGGTTCCGCTTTATCTGGGCCTGATCGTCGCGCAGGCCGTCTACGTGTTCCTGTTCCTGAAGGAAGTCTGGCACCTGCTGTCGCACGCGACGAGCCTCGACGAAATCAGCGTGATGCTCGCGGTGCTCGGCCTGATCGACGTCGTGATGATCTCGAACCTGCTGATCATGGTGATCGTCGGCGGCTACGAAACGTTCGTGTCGCGCCTCGGCATCGAGGGCCATCCCGACGAGCCCGAGTGGCTCGACCATGTGAACGCGGGCGTGCTGAAGGTCAAGCTGTCGATGGCGCTGATCAGCATTTCGTCGATCCACCTGCTGAAGACCTTCATCAACCCGGACCAGCACACGACGCACGCGATCATGTGGCAGGTGATCATCCACGTGTCGTTCCTCGTGTCGGCGCTCGTGATGGCGTGGGTCGACCGCCTGACGACCCACACGCACCCGGCCCATTTCCACGAGTCGCACGCGCCCGTAGCGGCCGTGTCCCGCAAGCCGGCCGAAGCAGCCGTCAACGCATAAACGCATTCCCCACAGTCCCCACAGAGTCTCAGCCATGACCGTCATCAAACAGGAAGACCTGATCCAGAGCATCGCGGATTCGCTGCAGTACATCAGCTACTACCACCCGCTCGACTACATCCAGGCACTCGGCCGCGCGTACGAGCTGGAAGAGAGCCCGGCCGCGAAGGACGCGATCGCGCAGATCCTCACGAACAGCCGCATGTGCGCGGAAGGCAAGCGCCCGATCTGCCAGGACACCGGCATCGTCACGATCTTCGTGAAGGTCGGCATGGACGTGCGCTGGGACGGCGCGACGATGGGCCTCACCGACATGATCAACGAAGGCGTGCGCCGCGGTTACACGCACCCGGACAACGTGCTGCGCGCATCGATCGTCAATCCGCCGGAAGGCGCCCGCAAGAACACCAAGGACAACACCCCGGCCGTGATCCACTACGAGATCGTGCCGGGCGACAAGGTCGACGTGCAGGTCGCGGCGAAGGGCGGCGGCTCGGAGAACAAGTCGAAGTTCGTGATGCTGAACCCGTCCGACTCGATCGTCGACTGGGTACTGAAGACCGTCCCGACGATGGGCGCGGGCTGGTGCCCGCCGGGCATGCTCGGGATCGGCATCGGCGGCACCGCTGAAAAGGCGATGCTGATGGCGAAGGAATCGCTGATGGAGCCGATCGACATCCAGGAAATCATCGCGCGCGGCCCGAAGGACTGGGTCGAGGAACTGCGCGTCGAGCTGCATGAAAAGGTCAACGCGCTCGGCATCGGCGCGCAGGGCCTCGGCGGCCTCGCGACCGTGCTCGACGTGAAGATCATGGCCGCTCCGACGCACGCGGCATCGAAGCCGGTCGCACTGATCCCGAACTGCGCGGCGACGCGTCACGCGCACTTCGTGCTCGACGGCTCGGGCCCCGCGAAGCTCGAGGCGCCGTCGCTCGACGCCTGGCCGAAGGTCCAGTGGGAACCGAACACCGAAACCAGCAAGCGCGTCGACCTGAACACGCTGACGCCGGAAGAAGTCGCGAGCTGGGCGCCGGGCCAGACGCTGCTGCTGTCGGGCAAGATGCTCACGGGCCGCGACGCCGCGCACAAGCGCATCGCCGACATGCTCGCGAAGGGCGAGAAGCTGCCGGTCGACTTCACGAACCGTGTGATCTACTACGTCGGCCCGGTCGATCCGGTGCGTGACGAAGTGGTCGGCCCGGCCGGCCCGACGACGGCCACGCGGATGGACAAGTTCACCGAGACGATGCTCGCCCAGACGGGCCTGATCTCGATGGTCGGCAAGGCAGAACGCGGCCCGGTCGCGATCGACGCGATCAAGAAGCACAAGGCTGCGTACCTGATGGCGGTCGGCGGTGCGGCGTACCTCGTGTCGAAGGCGATCCGCGGCGCGAAGGTGCTCGCGTTCGAAGACCTCGGCATGGAAGCGATCTACGAGTTCGACGTGCAGGACATGCCGGTGACGGTGGCCGTCGACTCGTCGGGCACGTCGGTGCACCAGACCGGTCCGAAGGAGTGGCAGGCGAAGATCGGCAAGATCCCGGTCGCAACCGCTTAAGCGCGCTCGCACGAAGGGCCGGACGGGAGTCCGGCCTTTTTACTTCTCGTTCTCGTTATTGAGCGCGGCCGGTTATGCAAGGCTGATTCTCATTACATGCAAAAGGCCGGCCCGACAAGGCTTTGAGGCTTGGCTTTTCTCGTTCGAGCGATTATCGTTCGGTTTCTGAAGCCCCACTGAACAAGGAACAGCCATGCAAGGCGACAAGAAAGTCATCGAATACCTGAACGCCCAGCTGAAGAACGAACTCACGGCGATCAACCAGTACTTCCTGCATGCGCGCATGTACAAGCACTGGGGCCTCGACAAGCTCGGCAAGCACGAATACGACGAATCGATCGGCGAAATGAAGCATGCCGACTGGCTCATCGAACGCGTGTTCATGCTCGACGGCCTGCCGAACCTGCAGGACCTGCACAAGCTGCTGGTCGGCGAGGAAACCGAAGAGATCCTGAAGTGCGACCTGAAGCTCGAGCAGATCTCGCAGGCCACGTGCAAGGAAGCGATCGCCTACTGCGAATCGGTGCGTGACTACGTGTCGCGCGAGATCTTCGAAAAGATCCTCGACGACACCGAAGAGCACATCGACTGGCTGGAAACGCAGATCGACCTGATCGGCAAGGTCGGCCTGCAGAACTACCAGCAGACGATGATGGGTTCGCCCGAGTAACTGCCCCCCTCTCCACGACCGCCACCGCGCCGTCCGCATGACGTTGACGAACCAGCCAGCCGCTTCCGGGGTCCGCCCCGCCGCCCCCGTCGGAATCTTCGATTCGGGGCTCGGCGGCCTGTCGGTGCTGCGCGCCGTGCGCGCGCACCTGCCCGGCGAATCGTTCGTCTACGTCGCCGATTCGCACCATGCGCCGTATGGTCCGCGCGACGAGGCGTTCATTACGGAACGCACGCTGGCCATCGGCGAGTGGCTCGCTCGCGAGGGGGCGAAAGCGCTCGTCATCGCGTGCAACACCGCAACGGCGCGGGCGATCGCGGCCATCCGCGAACGCCTGTCGATGCCGCTCGTCGGTGTCGAGCCGGGCATCAAACCGGCCGCCGCGCTGTCCGCGAGTGGCGTCGCGGGCGTCCTCGCCACGCAATCGACGCTGAACAGCCCGCGCTTCCAGGCGTTGCTCGACCGTTACGGCGCCGGCCGTCGCTTCATCTGCCAGCCCGGCCACGGGCTCGTCGAAGCGATCGAGCGCGGCGACACGAACTCGCCCGCGTTGCGCGCGTTGCTCGACCGTTACCTGCAGCCGATGCTCGACGACGGCGCCGATACGCTGGTGCTCGGCTGCACGCATTACCCGTTCTTCACGGAAACGATTCGTGACCTTGTGGGCGACCGCCTGACGATCGTCGACACGAGCGATGCCGTCGCCCGCCAGCTCGCTCGGGTACTCGACGAACGCGGCCTGCGCGCGCCGGCCGGCACGCGGGCCGCGCCGCCGCGCTTCTGCTCGACGAGCGACGGCCAGCAACTGCGTGCACTCGCGTCGACGCTGCTCGGCCTCGACGCATCGGTCGAATCCGTCACCATTTCCTCGCCGAACGCGCGCGCCTGCGCGACCGCCTGACGCAGGCCGGCACACCGCCGGCGCACCCGCTCCCCGCGGCCGTGTCGCTCCCGCCGTTTCAAGGGTCCGATGACCTTAAAAAAAGCCGAACCCAGGCTTGTCAACGCCCGCAAATTTAATGATAATAATTCGCATTAACGTTAGCTATCGCAACTCACCATGATCGTCTGCGTGTGCAAGTCTGTTTCCGACCGCAAGATTCGCGCGTCCCTCGCCGAGGGCGTGAGCTCTTTCGATGAACTCCAGTTCGAACTCGGCGTGGCCACGTGCTGCGGCAAGTGCGAGGAGTCCGTGCGTGACCTCATGGCAGAGCAAGGTATTTGCGCGAGCCAGTGCGGTGTCGAGCACCACGCTCACCCCATCCCGGTGACGTTCTACGACCGCAAGGCCGCCTGAGCGGCACCGAGCGTGCGCATGCGGCCCGGCCGCATTTTTTGTTTCAACCGTCAGCAAGCCACCTTCCGCGCGAGCCAGCGGCTTACCTGCCAAGGAGCCTGTCATGGAATTGCTGATCGGATTTGTGACCACCGTGTGCATCTCGCTGCTGATCTTCCGCAAGTGATACCGATTCACCCGCCGCGCCCCGGGTGCGACGTCGTTCTTTCAAGCTAACATGCAGGCTTCGCAATCCGCTCCTGCCGGCGTCTTGCCGGCTGCCCCCCGTATGAATCCCCGGGTCATTACCGTCGCGGTCGGTGTGCTTGCCGCACACGCGATCATGCTGACGGCCGCCTGGCTCCATCGCAACGCGCCGCCGCCGAAGGAGATCGAGGTCCAGTCGATCACCGCGCAACTCATTCCGCCTGCGCCTGCTGCCCAGCCGGTCGCGGTCCAGTCGGCCGCGCAGCCCGCACCGCCGAAGCCCACGCCGCGCGAGAAGCCCAAGGTCGAGCCGAAGCCCGTGCAGAAGGCAGTCAAGCCGACGCCTCAGCCGGTCGCGCAATCGCCCTCGCCGACGCCCGCGCCGGCGGCTGCCGATCCAACGCCCGCTCCCGCCGCACCGGCACCTGCTGCGCCGGCCGCCACACCCGGCCCGGCTCGCGAGACGATGCAGGTCAGCGCGCCGAAGAACGTATCGGCACTCACCTGCAATTTCGTAAAACCCAGCTATCCGTCGATGTCGCGCCGCCGCGGCGAAACGGGCACGGCCTATGTTCACTTCATCATCGGCGTGACGGGCAAGATCGAAAGCATCCAGTTGCAGAAGAGCAGCGGCTACCCGCGTCTCGACGAAGCCGCGCTCGATGCGACGCGCGACAGTACCTGTCCGCCGTATATCGAAAATGGACAGGCGATCCGCGCCGCACATACGCTGCCCTTCAACTTCACGCTCGACGATTAACCCGCCTCATTCGGAAGATTCAAAGGAAATAAAAATGCAAAGCTACGGTATCGCGCACGTCTGGGCGCAAGGTGATTTCGTCACGCGCGCCATCGCGATCACGCTGCTCGTGATGTCGGTCCTGTCGTGGATCGTGATCATCGTCAAGGGCTGGAACGTGGTTCGCCTGAACCGTCTCACGAAGAATGCCGAACAGGCATTCTGGCATTCGGACGATTTCGACGACGGCATCAAGAAGCTCGGCCTCGCCGCATCGACGCCGAGCGACAACCCGTTCCTCGCGCTCGCGCTGTCGGGCAAGGAAGCCGCCGACCACCACCATCAGACGCAACCGCACCTGCACGATCGCATGGACGTATCGGACTGGGTCACGCGCTGCCTGAAGGACACGATGGACGAAGGCATCTCGCGCATGCAGGCCGGCCTCGCGATTCTCGCGTCGATCGGCAGCACGGCGCCGTTCGTCGGCCTGTTCGGCACGGTGTGGGGCATCTACCACGCGCTGCTCGTGATCGGTGCAACCGGCCAGACGTCGATCGACCAGGTGGCGGGCCCGGTCGGCGAATCGCTGATCATGACGGCCTTCGGCCTGTTCGTCGCGATTCCCGCAGTGCTCGGCTACAACGCACTGACCCGTGCGAACAAGGGTGTCGTCAGCAAGCTGCGCCGCTTCGCGCACGGTCTGCACGCGTACTTCGTGACGGGCGCGCGCCTCGCGTCGTCGTCGGCCCGCGACGGCCTGCGTCTCGCGACGCGCGCCAGCTGAGACGAGGTGAACCATGGCAATGAACACCGGTTTCAGCGACGATGACGACGATGGCGTGATGAGCGAGATCAACATGACGCCGCTCGTCGACGTCATGCTCGTACTCCTGATCATTTTCCTCGTGACGATCCCGGCGATGCAGCACGCGGTCAAGATCGACCTGCCGCACGCGAGCAGCCAGCCCGTCGAAGAGAAGCCGCAGACGGTCGACGTCGCGATCCAGGGCAACGGCACGATCCTGTGGAACGACCAGGCGGTCACGCGCGAGCAGCTGAGGGCACACATCGCGGAAGCGGCACAGCATCAGCCGCAACCGGAGTTGCACCTGCGCGCCGATCGCAAGGTTGCATATGAGCATGTGGCCGAAGTGATGTCCGATGCTCAGGCTGGCGGCCTGACGAAGCTCGGCTTCGTCACGGAGCCGACTGCAAAGGCGAAGTAACGCACGCGCATTCGCACGTCGCCGGCAACGCTTCGCCGGCTATCCGGCCGGTCGCACCTAGCCAGCCGCGCCTAGCCGGCCGCACCTCGCCGGCCGCGCACAAAGTAAAAGGCCTTCATCGCCAGATGAAGGCCTTTTTTCGTGCGCACACGGGCGCCTTCGGGCTGCGGGCTCTTCGGCGGTATCGGTTGCGCCTCGAGCAACGCAAATGCGACTACCGTGGTCTTCACGGATTGCGCGTTCTGCCCTATCTGGCTCGCAATATATGCTGCCACCTGATTCCGCTCCGAACTTCCTTCGCGAAATGGGATTTCAATATAGGCCCGCGCGCGTTTGCATTCAAGACCCCACCGATTGAAACTTGCGATTGCCGACGGCGCTTCAATGACAAAACAAATTTGCCACGAAGCACATCTTGCATTCAGGTGGCCGAAGCATCGGCCGCTGCCGCTTCCTTCTTCGCGCGCTCGGGGCAGCCGGGCTCCTTGTAATCGCCGTGGTCGAGCTTCTCGACCAGATAGTCGACGAACGCGCGCACCGCGGGCGGCATCCCCTGCCGCGACACGAACACCGCATAGAGTTGCGGCACCGGCAACGTCCAGCCCGGCATCACCGGCGACAACTGCCCCGCGCGCAACGCATTGCCGTACATCATCTCGGGCAGCGCCGCGATGCCGAGGCCGTCGAGCACGGCCTCGCGGATCGTCATCAGGTCGGCCGTCACGAGCCGCGGGTCGTGCTCGTGCACGTGACGCGTGCCGTCCGGCGCGATCAGGCTGAACACGTGGCGTCCGTCGACGCTCGGCGTATCGAGCGTCTCGAAATGCGCAAGATCGTCCGGCACGAGCGGCGGCGCATTCTGGTTCAGCAGGCTCGGCGCACCGACCAGCATCTGCTCGGTCCGCCACAGCGGCCGCACGACGATGTTCGCGTTCTGCGGCGGCTCCGAGCGCACGCGCAATGCGACGTCGATCGAATCCTCGAACAGGTCGATCACGCGATTCGTCACACGGATGTGCACCTTCACCTCGGGATAGCGGTGCAGGAATTCGGGGAGGATGCGCGACAGCATCGTCTGCGACAGCGTGACGGGGACGCTCACGCGCACCGAGCCGCGCGGCGACGCGCGCAGCTGCTGCACGGCGTTCATCGCGGCCTGGGCTTCGGCCAGCATCGCCTGGCAATGCTGGTAGAACAGCTCCCCCGCCTCGGTCAGCGCGAGCTTGCGCGTCGAACGCTGCAGCAGGCGCACGCCGAGCGCCGCCTCGAGTTCGGTCAGGCGCCGCGACAGGCGCGATTTCGAGATACCCAGCACGCGCTCCGCAGCCGAGAAACCGCCGTGCTCGACGACCTGCGAAAAGTACATCAGGTCGTTCAGGTTGTGTGCATCGATGTTCATGTCATCGTTCCAATTTCAGAACAATCCATTGCGAACCGCCGTCAATCGGGCGGTAAAACGCCCAATATAATAGCGCTGTGTTTCAAAAATAACGCTATTCCGATGATTTCGAGGGCTTCTGCATGACGATCGCTCGCTCGCTTGACCGCACGTACCCCGCGCTTCGCACGACCGAAGGCGGCGGCTTCGTGGTTCACCGCCCGTTCCCGACCCGGCTGCTGATGGATTTCGATCCGTTCCTGCTGCTCGATGAAATGGGCCCCATCGACTATGCCCCTGGCGAAGCCGTGGGTGCGCCCGACCACCCGCATCGCGGCTTCGAGACCGTGACTTACGTGCTCGACGGGCGCTTTCGCCATCGCGACTCGGCCGGCCATGCCGGCACGCTCGGGCCCGGCGACGTGCAATGGATGACGGCGGGTGCCGGCGTCGTCCACAGCGAGATGCCGGATCCCGAATTCGCGCAGGCAGGCGGGCGCTCGCACGGCTTCCAGCTGTGGGTCAACCTGCCGCGCCGCGACAAGCTGATCGCACCGCGCTACCAGGAGATTTCGGCCGATCGGATTCCGAGCGCCACGTCGCCCGACGGTCGTGCGCAGGTCCGCGTGATCGCCGGCGAAGCGTTCGGTGTTCGCGCGGCGATCGAGACGCGCACGCCGATCCTCTACCAGCATTTCACGTTGCAACCGGGCGCAACGGTCACGCAGCCGGTCCCGGCAGGCTATCGCGTATTCGCATACCCGCTCGATGGAGCGGGCCGCTACGGGCCCGACAGACAGGTCGTCGACGCACGGCACATGATCGTTTACGGTGACGATGGCGATGCCGTGACGTTCGAAGCCGGCGATGCGCCGCTCGACCTGCTGCTGGTCGGCGGCGTGCCGCTCAACGAGCCGATCGTCCGCTATGGCCCGTTCGTGATGAATACCGAGGAAGAGATCCGGCAGGCCGTCGTCGACTACCAGACCGGCCGGATGGGACGCATCGAAGCGTGACGCCCGATCGGGGCCGCAGGTGCCGCGAAACGGCTCGTTTTGCGTCACAATGACTTCTTGAACCATGTGGCTGCCCGCCACCAGAAGGAACCCGTCCCCTTGAACTTCGAACATCTGATCCAGATCAACTCCGACGATCCGGCCGTGCCGCCCCTCACCCGCGACCAGCTCTGGGAAGGCCTCGTGCTGCGCGCCGAACAGCCGCAACTGTTCGTGCTCGGCCTCGACAGCTGCGTCGTCCACGAACGGACGGAAACGACGCTCGAACGTGAGCTGCACTACGGCCACGCGACCGTGCGCGACCACGTCACGTTCACGCCGAACCAGCAGGTCCGCTACGACATCCTCGCGGCCGACGGCGAGATCGGCGGCTCGCTGACGATGACGATCGAGGAACGCGACGACGACCACCAACTGTTCCTGCGTTTCGAATACCGCACGACGCTGACCGTCACGGACGACAGCGAAGATGCCCGGCAGACGCACGGGATCGTCAAGGAAGCGTACCGCACGTCGGATATCGACACGGTCCGCCTGATCCGCGAATACGCGCAGGGCCGCAAGGATCCCGACCCGCTGCACTGAACCCGGCGGCGGCCTGCGGGCCGCCGCTTTGATTCAAGCTATCAACTCTGTCATTTCGATCGATAAAGAGTTTTTGCGAATGGGAATGGTTATCATTTAGAATTCATTCCATCGTATCGACAGTCACCGATCAACCGAATGACCGACACCATGCGCCCGACCACGCTGACCTTGCGCCGCACGACCGGCACCGCAAGTGCCAACCGTCAGAAGACGGCGGCGGTCACGACGCCGGCGAAACCCGCCGGAAGCCGCGATGCCGGCACCCGGACCCTCAGCAGCGATGCGCTGCTGCAAGGCCACAGCCACATCAGCATCGCGCATAACGGAGAGACGTATCAGTTGCGTGCCACGCGGCTCGGCAAGCTGATCCTGACGAAGTAACGACCGAGTATTGTGGGGACCACCTCCCTGAGAGGTGTTGGGCAGTAGCCAGCGCAACGGCTTGCACGCGAGATCTAGACCCCTTCGTGCAAACACACTCAAGCAGCCGTTGCAGCAAGCCAAGCCACTTTTTTTGGTTCTCGCACAAGGAAGAAAAAAAGCGACACGTCGAAGGACGTGTCGCTTTTTGTTTGGGCGCCCGGATGCAAAGGAACAAAAAGATCCGGAGCCAGGCAGCACGACGACTTCGCCCCCTGCTCCGGAACGCGGCCTCAAGGCCCTCAATCCCGCATCAGAAACCCCAGAACATCAACCACCATGCGCTGTCGACGACGGCCAGGCCGGCGGCGAACCACGCGAATGCAGCCAGCCGGCGCGGCCACGCGGCATAACGCCCCGTCACCTTCCATGCGAGCCACGCGCTCCACGCGTTCGCGCCGACCAGGATCGCGATACGGACGCTGGTCGCCCAGTCGAGCGGCACGTGCTCGGCCCGCAGCAGCGACAGCGTCGTCGCCGACAGCCCGAGGAACACGCCGGCTCCCGCGATCGGGATCAGCGCCTGCGCGAGATGATGGAGACGCACGCGGTCGAAACGGCCGAGCATCAGCGTCGCACCGGCCAGCAGCACCAGCAGTGCCGTGCCGTACACGAGCCCCGTGCCGACGATGTAGCTGACGATCAGCCCGCCGTCGAGCCACGAGAACACGTCGTTGCGATCCGGATAGTGCGTGAGCAGGAACCACGGTGCATTGGTCTCGAGCGGCCACGTGATGTCGTGATCGATCAGCCAGCCCGCGAGCCATTGCTTGATCTGCACGAACCACGGGCTGGCGGTCCAGTGGAATGCGCCGATCGCGACGCCGAGCAGGCCGTACAGGATCAGCGCCGTGTCCCATGGGTTCGCCTGCTGCTCACCGAGGTTCACGACCTCGTCGGACGGCGAGCGCCACGACAGTGCGATCGCGTCGCGGTGCCCGCTGCAGCGGCCGCACATGTGGCATGCGGCGGCGCCCTTCATGTTGCGCAACGGCACGAGCGGCGCGCAATTGATCGGAATCACGCGATGCCCGTGCTCGCCGTTCTTGTACGAGCGGCGCCACGCATCCTCATCAACCTTGTAGCGCATCGGCGCGAGCCGCGCGAGCAGCCCGAACACCCCATTGACCGGGCACAGATACTTGCACCACACGCGCTTCTCGCGGCCGTACAGCACGCCGATCACGATCGCGCCGACGGTCGAGCCGCCCAGCACGAACAGCACCGCGAGCGGGTACTGGTACACGCTGACCATCTGCCCGTAGATCGTCGTGAGCCCGAACGCGACGAACGGCCAGCCGCCCCACCGCATCCAGCGCGGAATCGCGCCGCCGCGGCCGAACTTGCTCGCATATTCGGTCAGTGCGCCTTCCGGGCACAGCACGCCGCACCAGACGCGGCCGAGCATCACCATCGACAGCAGCACGAACGGCCACCAGATGCCCCAGAACACGAACTGCGCGATCAGCGTGAGGTTGCTCCACAGGTGCGCGGAATCGTCCGGCAGCGGCAACACCGCCGGCACGATGATCAGGAACGCGTAGACGCCGACGACGACCCACTGGATGCCGCGGATCACCGCGCCGTGGCGCTGCATCCACTGGCCGGCCTGCGCGAGCCAGCCCGGCTTGGCTGCGGCGACCACGCTCATGCCGCGCGGCCCGCAGGGACCGCCGGACGGCGGCTCGCGCGCTTCATCAGCAGCCAGACCACCGCCCAGTACACGGCGTACGCGACCAGGTTGGTCAGCGCCGGGTGCGCGCGATAGCCGGTCAGCGTCGCGACGAGCGAGCCGAACGTGCCGGAATCATCGAGGATCGCGGAGGTGTCCCACACTTGCGAGATGCCGAGCGGCAGGATTTCCTTGTCGATCAGCTTGTCGACGCCGGTCTGGAACAGGCCCGCGCCGAGGAACAGCAGCATCACCTCGGTGACGCGGAAGAAATGCCGCCACGAGAAGTACTTGCCGCCGAGCTGCAGCAGATAGAACGTGAGGAACGCGAGGCCGAGGCCGAGCACGACCGCGAGCATCTGGCTGCCGTCAACATGCCCCGACTGGCCGAAACCGAGGCCGTACAGGAAGATCACCGTCTCGCTGCCTTCGCGTGCGATCGCGAGCGCGACCAGCACGGCCACGCCCCACCAGTTCGAATCGCGCGTGCTCTGCTGCAGCGAATGCTCCATGTCGCGCTTCAGCGTGCGGCCGTGCCGGCGCATCCACAGCACCATCTGCACGATCAGCACGCACGCGATCAGCACCATCGCGGTCTGGAAATAGTCCTGCGCGTCGCCGGACAGCACTTCGGTAAAGCCGACGAGCGCGGCGCCGAGACCGACGGCCATCAGCAGGCCGACTGCCACGCCCGTCCACAGAAACGGCAGGCCGCGGCGCGCGTCGTCGTCGCCGTTCTTCAACCATGCATAGAGGATGCCGACGACGAGCAGCGCTTCGACGCTCTCCCGCCAGACGATGAACAAGATCTGACCCATTGAATCCTCCTGACGTGCGGGGCACGGCACGCATGCGTCCGCACGCAGATAAAACGCATTACTTCGCGACGATCACGCCCTGTGCCTGCTGGTGGAAATCGTCGAAAAACTTGTATTCGCCCGGCGACAGCGGGGCGACAACCACGAACGAGTCGGCGCCCGGTGCGAGCACCTTCTCCTTGCGCAACTGCACGCTCTCGAATTCGGCGGCACCCTTGCCGGTATTCCTGATCTCGATCTTGAAGCGCTGGCCGGCCGGCACTTCGATCCGGGCCGGATTCAGCTTGCCGTCCGTCATCTCGAGCTTGAACGTCGGCAGATCGGCGGCATGCGCCGCGCCGGCGAGCCACAGCGCGGCGGCTGCGGCGACGATTTTCTGGGGAAATTTCATTCTGGGTTCTCTACGCCGACGGCGCGCCGAAGCGCGCCGTCCGTGATGCCACCGATCAGTACCCGCCCTTCTTGCCGATGCCGGCGAACGGGAAGTCGTATTCGAGGGTGACGGGCTTGAACCACGCGCCCACGCCCGTTTCCTTGTCGACGTGACGGCCGAATGCCATGTGGCCCGACTGCATCGGCGGCTTGACGGTCATCGTCAGGTGGTACTTGCCCGGGCCGGCCAGCTTCACGTTGTCGCCATAGTGCGGGCCGTCGCTCGCGACCATGCCCATCAGGTCGCCTTCAGCCTTCCACTTCGTGTCGCCCTGCTTCGTCAGCTTGTACGTGACCTGCAGGTACGGCATCCAGTCGCCTTCCGCGAAACCTGTCGGGTTGTTCTTGACCGCGTGGATGTCGGCCTCGAGGTGGATGTCGGAATCCGACGCCTTGCGCATCATCCCTTCCGGATCCATCGTGATCGGCTGCAGGTAGACCGCGCCGATTTCCATGCCACCCTGGATCTGCTGCTTGCCGATCGGATATTCGGCAGCCGAGACCGACATCGCGGCAAACGCCGCCGCTACCGCAACCGACGTGCGGATGAACGAAGAACCCAACATGGACACTCCTTGTTATTTATCTGACTAATCGCGCGCCACCCGTCAGGAACGCGCTGAAAACACTAACGCAACGAATAACGCTAATGCGAACAATTCTCAATACTTGCGGAGTTTAGCACCGAACCGGCTCCGGAACAAACGAGACACCGTGTAAACCCCTGATCCGACAAGGCTTACAACGGTGTTACATGATGATTTCAGTGACGTTTGGAAAGATTTACCGGCCGCCGGTGATGTGGTCGCCCACATTCGCACCGAACACGCGCTCGCGCAGCAGTGCAAGCTGGTCGCGAGTGGCCGCGGCCTTCTCGAACTCGAGGTTCTTCGCGTAATCGGCCATCTGCTTTTCGAGGCGCTTGATTTCCTTCGCGATTTGCTTTTCCGACATGTCCTCGAACTTCGCGCGCTGTTGCGCTTCCTTCAGCTCCGCGCGCGCCTCATCGGCGTTGTAGACGCCATCGATGATGTCCTTGATGCGCTTCACGACACCGCGCGGCGTAATGCCCATCTTCTCGTTGTGCGCGATCTGCTTCGCGCGGCGCCGCTCGGTTTCGCCGATCGCGCGCTTCATCGACTCGGTCATGTTGTCGGCATACAGAATCGCCTTGCCGTTCACGTTCCGCGCGGCGCGACCGATCGTCTGGATCAGCGAGCGCTCGGCGCGCAGGAAGCCTTCCTTGTCCGCGTCCAGAATCGCGACCAGCGACACTTCGGGGATGTCGAGACCTTCCCGCAGCAGGTTGATCCCGACCAGCACGTCGAACGTGCCGAGCCGCAGGTCGCGGATGATTTCGACCCGCTCCACCGTGTCGATGTCGCTGTGCAGGTAGCGCACCTTGACGCCATGGTCGGCCAGGAACTCGGTGAGCTGCTCGGCCATCCGTTTCGTCAGCACGGTGATCAGCACGCGTTCGCCGGCGTTCACGCGCGCATTGATCTCGGACAGCACGTCGTCGACCTGCGAGCTTGCCGGACGCACTTCGATTTCCGGATCGACGAGCCCCGTCGGCCGCACCACCTGCTCGGCGACCTGCCCCGTCACGCGCTGCTCGTAGTCGGCCGGCGTCGCCGACACGAACACCACCTGGCGCATCTTGCGCTCGAACTCCGGGAACTTGAGCGGCCGGTTGTCGAGCGCCGACGGCAGCCGGAAGCCATAGTTGACGAGGTTTTCCTTGCGCGCGCGGTCGCCGTTGTACATCCCGTTCAACTGGCCGATCAGCACGTGCGATTCGTCGAGCAGCATCAGCGCGTCGGGCGGCAGGTAGTCGACGAGGGTCGGCGGCGGCTCGCCGGGGGCGGCGCCCGAGAAATGCCGCGAGTAGTTCTCGATGCCCTTGCAGAAGCCGAGCTCCTGGAGCATCTCGAGATCGAAGCGCGTGCGCTGTTCGAGGCGCTGCGCCTCGACGAGCTTGCCGTCGCTGTAGAAGAACTCGAGGCGCTCGCGCAACTCGTCCTTGATCGTCTCGACCGCGCGCATCACGGTGTCGCGCGGCGTCACGTAGTGCGACGACGGATACACGGTGAAGCGCGGGATCTTCTGCCGCACGCGCCCGGTCAGCGGGTCGAACAGCTGCAGCGTCTCGACCTCGTCGTCGAACAGCTCGATGCGCACGGCCAACTCAGCGTGCTCGGCAGGGAAGATGTCGATCGTGTCGCCGCGCACGCGGAACGTGCCGCGCTGGAAGTCCTGTTCGTTGCGCGAGTACTGCATCGCGATCAACCGCGCGATCACGTCGCGCTGGCCAAGCTTGTCGCCGGTGCGCAGCGTCAGGATCATCTGGTGGTATTCGGACGGGTTGCCGATACCGTAGATCGCCGACACGGTCGCGACGATCACCACGTCGCGGCGCTCCATCAGGCTCTTGGTCGCCGACAGCCGCATCTGCTCGATGTGCTCGTTGATCGAGGAGTCCTTCTCGATGAACAGGTCGCGCTGCGGCACGTACGCTTCAGGCTGGTAATAGTCGTAGTACGAGACGAAGTACTCGACCGCGTTGCGCGGGAAGAACTCGCGGAACTCCGCGTAGAGCTGCGCCGCCAGCGTCTTGTTGGGCGCGAACACGATCGCCGGGCGGCCGAGCCGCGCGATCGTGTTGGCCATCGTGAAGGTCTTGCCCGAACCGGTCACGCCGAGCAGCGTCTGGAAGGCGAGGCCGTCGCCGACGCCTTCGACGAGCGTGTCGATCGCGGTCGGCTGGTCGCCTGCGGGCGGATACGGTTGGTACAGCTGGAACGGTGACCCTTCGAAGGTCACGAATTTCGATTCGTCGAGCGCGTCGCCGACTTCGGCGTGATGTTCGGACATGGAGTGCGGCCGGAGCGAGGGCAAAAAAACTATTCTAGCGCTTCACGGCGTTGCGAACCGCTGACGGCTCCTGACGCGCGAGCGCCGCCCGAAATCGCGATTCGCCGCGCAATCACAGCCCCCGCCAGCGTGAATTCGCTACAATATCAGGCTGCTGTGCTTTCCGGCGCCGTGCCTGTTGGCGCGCGGTCCGCTGCGCCCGCCCCGCCGGCTGAAAGCCTGACCCTCTTTTCACTACTGCCGAATCATCATGTCGCTCTTCTCCGCTGTCCAGCTTGCTCCCCGCGACCCGATCCTGGGCCTGAACGAAGCCTTCAACGCCGATGCGCGTCCGACCAAGGTCAACCTCGGCGTCGGCGTGTACACGAACGAAGAAGGCAAGATTCCGCTGCTGCGCGCGGTTCGCGAAGCGGAGAAGGTGCGTGTCGACGCCGGCCTGCCGCGCGGCTACCTGCCGATCGACGGGATCGCCGCCTACGATGCGGCCGTGCAGAAGCTGCTGCTCGGCAACGATTCGCCGCTGATCGCCGCGGGCCGCGTGGTTACGGCGCAAGCGCTGGGCGGCACGGGCGCGCTGAAGATCGGCGCGGATTTCCTGCGCACCGTGAACCCGAACGCGAAGGTCGCGATCAGCGACCCGAGCTGGGAAAACCACCGCGCGCTGTTCGAAGCCGCCGGCTTCGAAGTCGTCGCCTACCCGTACTACGACGCCGCCACCAACGGCGTGAACTTCGAAGGCATGCTGTCGGCGCTGAACAGCTATGCGGCAGGCACGATCGTCGTGCTGCACGCGTGCTGCCACAACCCGACCGGCGTGGACCTGACCGAAGCGCAATGGCAGCAGGTCGTCGACGTCGTCAAGGCGCGCAACCTCGTGCCGTTCCTCGACATCGCCTACCAGGGCTTCGGCGAGAACATCGAGGCCGATGCCGCGGCCGTGCGTCTGTTTGCCGCGGCCGACCTGAATGCATTCGTGTCGTCGTCGTTCTCGAAGTCGTTCTCGCTGTACGGCGAGCGCGTCGGCGCGCTGTCGATCATCACGTCGAGCAAGGACGAAGCAACGCGCGTGCTGTCGCAACTGAAGCGCGTGATCCGTACGAACTACTCGAACCCGCCGACCCATGGCGGCGCCGTCGTCGCGGCCGTGCTCGCGTCGCCGGAACTGCACGCTTCGTGGGTGCAGGAACTCGGCGAAATGCGCGACCGTATCCGCGCGATGCGCAACGGCCTCGTCGAGCGCCTGAAGGCTAGCGGCGTCGATCGCGACTTCAGCTTCATCAACGCGCAGCGCGGGATGTTCTCGTATTCGGGCC
The DNA here is from genome assembly GCF_000292915.1 of Burkholderia cepacia GG4. NCBI lineage: Bacteria > Pseudomonadati > Pseudomonadota > Betaproteobacteria > Burkholderiales > Burkholderiaceae > Burkholderia > Burkholderia cepacia. The sequence continues at coordinate 1,308,589 of NC_018513.1, read as the reverse complement.
TGACCTCGGCGCAAGTCGATCGCCTGCGCGAAGAGTTCGGCATCTATGCAGTCGGCACGGGCCGGATCTGCGTTGCAGCACTGAACACGCGCAACCTCGACGTGGTCGCCAATGCAGTCGCGGCGGTCCTGAAGTAAGTCGGCGTCAGCGGGCGGCAGCCGTCACCGGCCCGCCCTGCCGAAACAAAAACGCGCTCCCCGGAGCGCGTTTTTTTATGCCGTTCTGCTTGCAGGCGACGTCTCCGCACGGACAGCGCGCATCGCGGCCGCCCGTGCCGGAAGCCGTTACTGCATGAACCAGCCGTGGCTGACGACGAACGACTGGCCGGTGAGCGCGGCGCTCGGGAATGCCGACAGGAACAGCACCGTCTGCGCGACGTCCTGCACCGTCGTGAACACGCCGTCGACCGTATTGCCGAGCATCACCTTCTTCACCACTTCCTCTTCGCTGATGCCGAGTTCCTTCGCCTGCTCCGGAATCTGCTTGTCGACCAGCGGCGTGCGCACGAAGCCCGGACACACGACGTGCGAGCGCACGTTGTGCTTCGCGCCTTCCTTCGCCAACACGCGGGCCAGGCCGAGCAGCCCGTGCTTGGCCGTCACGTACGCCGACTTCAGCGGCGACGCTTCGTGCGAGTGCACCGAACCCATGTAGATCACGACGCCGCCGCGATCGTCCTTGTACATGTGCTTGAGCGCGGCCTTGGTCGTCAGGAACGCGCCGTCGACGTGGATCGCCTGCATCTTCTTCCAGTCGGAGAACGCGTAGTTCTCGATCGGGTTGACGATCTGGATGCCCGCGTTCGACACGAGGATGTCGACCGAGCCGAACGCCTCGGCCACCTTGTCGATGCCGCTGTTCACGGCTTCCTCGTTGGTCACGTCCATCGCGACGCCGATCGCCTTGCCGCCTGCCTTGTTGATCTCGTCGGCAACCGCATTCGCGCCGTCCTGGTTCAGGTCGGCGATCGCGACGGCCGCGCCCGCCTTGGCGAGCTCGAGTGCGATTTCCTTGCCGATGCCGCTTGCGGCGCCCGTGACGACTGCGGTCTTGCCGCTCAGATCTGCTGCCATGTCCGTCTCCTTTGTTTATCGGATCGAAAAAGCGCGCCCCGCTGCATCCGCTTTCGTCACGCGGATCGTGCAGGCGGGCCAGCCGCTATTGTGCACGATTGGCCCCGCCGTCCGCGCGCAAAACGTCTAAGCTTAAGGTCGGTTCCGAGTCGCGGGAGGTTTCCATGCAGTATCGACGACTAGGCCGCTCCGGCCTGCAGATCAGCGAGCTCTCGCTCGGCTCGTGGGTCACGTACGGCAATCAGGTCGACCAGCGGGTCGCACGCGAATGCCTCGCCGCGGCCCGCGACGCGGGCGTCAATTTCTTCGACAACGCCGAGGTCTATGCGGGCGGCAAATCCGAGGAAATCATGGGCCAGGCGCTCAAGTCGCTCGGCTGGCCGCGCGTCAGCTACCTCGTGTCCACGAAGTTCTTCTGGGGTCTTGCGGAAGCGCCGAACCAGTACCACACGCTGAACCGGAAATATCTGCTGAACGCGATCGACGGCTCGTTGCGCCGGCTTCAGCTCGACTATGTCGACCTCGTCTACTGCCACCGCCCCGATCCGAACACGCCGATCGAGGAAACCGTCTGGGCAATGAGCGACATGATCGTGCGCGGCAAGGCGCTGTACTGGGGCACGTCCGAATGGAGTGCCGACGAGATCCGCGCCGCATGCGAAACCGCCGAGCGGCATCATCTGCACAAGCCGGTCGTCGAGCAGCCGCAGTACAACCTGTTCCACCGTACCCGGGTCGAACAGGAATATGCGCGGCTCTACGACGACTACGGGCTGGGCCTGACGACCTGGAGCCCGCTGGCGTCGGGCCTGCTCACCGGTAAGTACCGCAACGGCGTACCGCCGGGCAGCCGTGCGCAACTGCAGGGCTACGACTGGCTCCGCGACCGGCTGACGGATCCAGCCAGCAACGATGTCGTCGAGCAGCTCGGCGAGATCGCGGCCGAACTCGGCTGCAGCACGGGACAGCTCGCGATCGCGTGGGTGCTCGCGAATCCGCACGTGAGTTCGGTCATTACCGGTGCGTCGCGGATCGAGCAGATCGGCGACAACATGCGCGCACTCGACGTCGCCGCCAGGCTGACACCGGAAGTCAAGCAACGCATCGAGGAGGCCGTCGGCAACGCATACGAGTAAGGCGACCCGCGGACACTCGCGTACAATACGCGGCCGCATCCGCGCCGGCCCGACAGCCGCGCTTGATCGTCCGTTTTCATCGATTCATCTTTCGTTCCAGGCAGCCAGCCATGCTCAGTTATCGTCACGGTTTTCACGCAGGCAACCACGCGGACGTGCTCAAGCACGCCGTCGTCGTCCAGCTGCTGCGCTACCTGAACAAGAAGGACAAGTCGTACTGGTACATCGATACGCACGCCGGCGCCGGCGTATATTCGCTGCGCGACGGCTATGCCGCCAAGACGTCGGAATTCGACACCGGCATCGGCCCGCTGTGGAACGACAAGAACCTGCCCGAGGCCCTGGGCGATTACATCGACGAAGTCCGCGCACTGAACGACGACGGCGAGCTGCACTACTATCCGGGCTCCCCGTATCTCGCGTGGCGATCGATGCGTGAACAGGACCGCATGCGCCTGTTCGAAATGCACACGACCGAAATCGACGTGCTTCGTCACAACTTCCGCGATGCGGGGCGACGCGCGATGATCTTCGCCGGTGACGGTTTCGAAGGCGTCAAGGCGCTGCTGCCGCCGCCGCCGCGGCGCGCGCTGGTGCTGATCGATCCGTCCTACGAGGACAAGAAGGACTACGCGCGAACCGTGACCTGTGTCACGGAATGTCTGAAGCGTTTCGCGACCGGTTGCTACGCGATCTGGTATCCGCAGGTCGCGCGTGTGGAGTCACAGCGTTTTCCGGAGCAGCTCAAGCGGCTGCAGCCGAACAACTGGCTGCACCTGACGTTGACGGTATCGAATCCGCCTGCAGACGGCCTGGGCCTGTACGGCAGCGGAATGTTCATCCTGAATCCGCCGTACACGCTCGCGCAGAGCATGAATGAAGCGCTGCCCTATCTCGTGGAACGGTTGGGACAGGACAGCGGCGCCCGTTGCCAGATCGAGCAGCGCGGAAACTGAACGGGCGCGCAGCCGTTACGGCTGCGGTCGCGGCGTGGGTTTCGGCTGGTTGGACGGCTGCAGGCCCCAGCCCGGGACATTGATATACGGCGCGACAAACAGCGGGACCGACGAATTCGGCGCCTGCCCGGCCGGCGTTCGCAAGCCTGCCGGTTCGACGATCGGCTCGGACGACAACGGAGCCGTTTGCAGCACCAGGCCACCCTTGCCATCCTGGATTCCACGTTGGGTATCGAGAATCAATGGCTTGGATGAGGTCGCGGCGCCGGCCGCAACGGCGTGGACGAGCACTGCCGCGCCCAGGACGAGACGCGCGCGGGAAACGTGACGCACATCGAGATGCAAGCGCATTGTCGGGTTCTTCCGGTTGAAAAGCAGGTCCATACCATAGCGCCGCACCGACGATTTCGCCAGATCCGACGCACAAAAAACAAAGCCCCGTCAATACGGGGCTTGCTTTTCGCTCGGTGCCACACGGCACCTGACGGGGACTGCGATTACAGCGAGTAGCCGTTCGATTCGAGCGAACGGATGCGGTGCTCGAGCTGGACGACGTCCGACGACGTGGCGAGGTATGCCTCACGGCGCTCACGCTCTGCGGATTCGAACCAGTTGCTCAGCTTTTCGACGATGTAGGCGATCATGATGTTCTCCAAGGAAGGGGGGACCCCTGGCGAATCGAGATTCAGGGATTTCCCGTATAGGGTTATCCCGAATTATAGCGATGCCGCACCAAGATGCTAGTGAAATGCTTGCATGGGAACCATTCCAATTCGGAATGGATTGTGAAGCATTATCGCCAACCCATTGATTTTTATAGAAATTGAATCGAGGCCCATTTCCGGCCTCGAGGGCGCGCACTAATCTGGTTCACTGACCGGGTCAGCGAGACGCGCCAAAATCGGGCATTCTGGCCGCCCGTCACCATGGCAGTGCGCAGCCAGATCGGCCAGCGTGTCGCGCATGTCGCTCAGCTCAGCGATGCGTTTGTCGAGTTCGGCCACGTGTTCGAGGGCGATCGACTTCACTTCGGCACTGGCTCGGGCTCGGTCTTGCCAGAGCATCAGCAGCTTGCGGATATCCTCGACGAGAAATCCGAGCCGCCGCGCCTGGCGGATGAAGCGCAGGATATGGATTTCGTCCGATCCGTAGATCCGGTACCCGGCGTCGCTGCGCTTGCTCGGCGCGAGAAGGCCGACCTGTTCGTAGTACCGGATCATTTTCGCGCTGACTCCGGATTCGCGCGACGCGTCGCCGATATTCATTCCCGCCCTCTCTCGATCAAGCTATGGTTCAAACTCGAACGTCGACACCGATGCCGCCGCCGATGCTTCGATCGTATCAAATCGCGTCGTTTCGTTCCGGGCCGGGCGCTGGCGACAAGATCGACGGTAGTCCGGATGTATGGGGAACTGTGTGCATTCGGGTACAGGTCGCGGCCAGCTCACCGCCCGCCGATGCCAGCGACCAGTTCACCGCATCAGCACCTCAGCACCTCAGCACCTCAGCACCCCACCATTTCCGGCGCACCAATGCAAAAACCCCCGCCTTTCGGGCGGGGGTTTCTGGCTTAGGGAGCCTGACGATTACCTACTTTCACACGGGAATCCGCACTATCATCGGCGTAGAGTCGTTTCACGGTCCTGTTCGGGATGGGAAGGGGTGGGACCGACTCGCTATGGTCATCAGGCAAAGAGGGTTGTCGCGTTGCTTCGCAACGCGACCAATCTGGGAAGAAGCAGTAATTTTGGTTGTGTGTATCACACACGAGAATCCAACTTGTCGCTTCGGATCCTGCAGCCAGTGCTGTCGCACGGCGCCGATCTACAAGGCAGACTTGTTATAGGATCAAGCCTTACGGGCAATTAGTATCAGTTAGCTGAACGCATTACTGCGCTTACACACCTGACCTATCAACGTCCTGGTCTCGAACGACCCTTCAAGGGGATCTAGTCCCCAGGGATATCTCATCTTAAGGCGAGTTTCCCGCTTAGATGCTTTCAGCGGTTATCTCTTCCGAACATAGCTACCCGGCGATGCCACTGGCGTGACAACCGGTACACCAGAGGTTCGTCCACTCCGGTCCTCTCGTACTAGGAGCAGCCCCCTTCAAATATCCAACGCCCACGGCAGATAGGGACCAAACTGTCTCACGACGTTTTAAACCCAGCTCACGTACCTCTTTAAATGGCGAACAGCCATACCCTTGGGACCGGCTACAGCCCCAGGATGAGATGAGCCGACATCGAGGTGCCAAACACCGCCGTCGATATGAACTCTTGGGCGGTATCAGCCTGTTATCCCCAGAGTACCTTTTATCCGTTGAGCGATGGCCCTTCCATACAGAACCACCGGATCACTATGACCTGCTTTCGCACCTGCTCGACTTGTCGGTCTCGCAGTTAAGCACGCTTATGCCATTGCACTATCAGCACGATTTCCGACCGTACCTAGCGTACCTTCGTACTCCTCCGTTACGCTTTGGGAGGAGACCGCCCCAGTCAAACTGCCTACCATGCACTGTCCCCGACCCGGATCACGGGCCAAGGTTAGAACCTCAAACAAACCAGGGTGGTATTTCAAGGACGGCTCCACCGAAACTAGCGTTCCGGTTTCATAGCCTCCCACCTATCCTACACAGATCGGTTCAAAGTCCAATGCAAAGCTACAGTAAAGGTTCATGGGGTCTTTCCGTCTAGCCGCGGGTAGATTGCATCATCACAAACACTTCAACTTCGCTGAGTCTCGGGAGGAGACAGTGTGGCCATCGTTACGCCATTCGTGCAGGTCGGAACTTACCCGACAAGGAATTTCGCTACCTTAGGACCGTTATAGTTACGGCCGCCGTTTACCGGGACTTCAATCAAGAGCTTGCACCCCATCATTTAATCTTCCGGCACCGGGCAGGCGTCACACCCTATACGTCCACTTTCGTGTTTGCAGAGTGCTGTGTTTTTATTAAACAGTCGCAGCCACCAGTTTATTGCAACCCCTTCACCCTTTGCCCGCAGGGGCATCAAGCTACAAGGGCGTACCTTATCCCGAAGTTACGGTACCAATTTGCCGAGTTCCTTCTCCCGAGTTCTCTCAAGCGCCTTAGAATACTCATCTCGCCCACCTGTGTCGGTTTGCGGTACGGTCATCGTTAGACTGAAGCTTAGAGGCTTTTCTTGGAACCACTTCCAATTGCTTCGCTCCCTAAGGAGCTCGCGCCACACCCTTGAATTACGCACCCGGATTTGCCTAAGTGCCTTCTCCAATGCAGCGACCGGGACTTCCAACACCCGGACAACCTTCCGCGATCCGTCCCCCCATCGCATCTAACAATGGTGCAGGAATATTGACCTGCTTCCCATCAGCTACGCATTTCTGCCTCGCCTTAGGGGCCGACTCACCCTACGCCGATGAACGTTGCGTAGGAAACCTTGGGCTTACGGCGAGGGGGCCTTTCACCCCCTTTATCGCTACTCATGTCAGCATTCGCACTTCCGATACCTCCAGCACGCTTTTCAACGCACCTTCGCAGGCTTACGGAACGCTCTCCTACCATGCGTGCAAAGCACGCATCCGCAGCTTCGGTATATAGCTTAGCCCCGTTACATCTTCCGCGCAGGACGACTCGATCAGTGAGCTATTACGCTTTCTTTAAAGGGTGGCTGCTTCTAAGCCACCTCCTGACTGTTTTAGCCTTCCCACTTCGTTTCCCACTTAGCTATATTTGGGGACCTTAGCTGGCGGTCTGGGTTGTTTCCCTCTTGACACCGGACGTTAGCACCCGATGTCTGTCTCCCGTGATTGCACTCTTCGGTATTCGGAGTTTGCTATGGCGGGGTAATCTGCAATAGACCCCCCAACCATGACAGTGCTCTACCCCGAAGGTGAGACACGAGGCACTACCTAAATAGTTTTCGGAGAGAACCAGCTATTTCCAAGTTTGTTTAGCCTTTCACCCCTATCCACAGCTCATCCCCTAACTTTTCAACGTTAGTGGGTTCGGACCTCCAGTACGTGTTACCGCACCTTCATCCTGGCCATGGATAGATCACTTGGTTTCGGGTCTACGCCCAGCAACTGAACGCCCTATTCGGACTCGCTTTCGCTACGCCTGCCCTATACGGTTAAGCTTGCTACTGAACGTAAGTCGCTGACCCATTATACAAAAGGTACGCCGTCACCCCTTACGAGGCTCCGACTGTTTGTATGCATGCGGTTTCAGGATCTATTTCACTCCCCTCCCGGGGTTCTTTTCGCCTTTCCCTCACGGTACTGGTTCACTATCGGTCGATCACGAGTATTTAGCCTTGGAGGATGGTCCCCCCATCTTCAGACAGGATTTCACGTGTCCCGCCCTACTTGTCGCACACCTAGTTCTTTCATACTGTTTTCGCCTACAGGGCTATCACCTGCTATGGCCGCACTTTCCAGAGCGTTCGGCTAACAATACAAATAAAGAGTGCAAGGCTCATCCCATTTCGCTCGCCACTACTTTGGGAATCTCGGTTGATTTCTTTTCCTGCGGTTACTTAGATGTTTCAGTTCACCGCGTTCGCTTCGCATAGCCTATGTATTCAGCTATGGATACTCCAAAAGGAGTGGGTTTCCCCATTCGGACATCTACGGATCAAAGCTTGTTTGCCAGCTCCCCGTAGCTTTTCGCAGGCTACCGCGTCCTTCATCGCCTGTGATCGCCAAGGCATCCACCACATGCACTTGTTCGCTTGACCCTATAACGAGTCTGTCTCATCGACAGTCGCTACAGGTTGAGTTCTCGCGTTGTGCCGTATTCCAATTGAGTCAAACATAGAGTTCGAATCATCTTGAGATACATCGATACAATCACAACCCGGATAGTTTTCACGTCCATCTCAAGACGCTTCCGCTATCCAAATTACTTACTTCTTCCAGATTGTTAAAGAACGACAGCCGATACATACTTCGTATCACTCTGACTGGCTCAATCGCCAATGACAAATGCTCGACCCAAGTCGAACGCTTGTCATTGAAGATTGGTGGAGGCAGACGGGATCGAACCGACGACCCCCTGCTTGCAAAGCAGGTGCTCTCCCAGCTGAGCTATGCCCCCATGTACAGGTATTCCTCAGGTGTGTACCGCCACACAAGACGGTGGTGGGTCTGGTTGGATTCGAACCAACGACCCCCGCCTTATCAAGACGGTGCTCTAACCGACTGAGCTACAGACCCCTGAGTCTGTCTTTAATTTACAGCCGATAAGCGTGAGCGCTCAATTTTTGCGAGAAGCTCTGGAAAGGAGGTGATCCAGCCGCACCTTCCGATACGGCTACCTTGTTACGACTTCACCCCAGTCATGAATCCTACCGTGGTGACCGTCCTCCTTGCGGTTAGACTAGCCACTTCTGGTAAAACCCACTCCCATGGTGTGACGGGCGGTGTGTACAAGACCCGGGAACGTATTCACCGCGGCATGCTGATCCGCGATTACTAGCGATTCCAGCTTCATGCACTCGAGTTGCAGAGTGCAATCCGGACTACGATCGGTTTTCTGGGATTAGCTCCCCCTCGCGGGTTGGCAACCCTCTGTTCCGACCATTGTATGACGTGTGAAGCCCTACCCATAAGGGCCATGAGGACTTGACGTCATCCCCACCTTCCTCCGGTTTGTCACCGGCAGTCTCCTTAGAGTGCTCTTGCGTAGCAACTAAGGACAAGGGTTGCGCTCGTTGCGGGACTTAACCCAACATCTCACGACACGAGCTGACGACAGCCATGCAGCACCTGTGCGCCGGTTCTCTTTCGAGCACTCCCACCTCTCAGCGGGATTCCGACCATGTCAAGGGTAGGTAAGGTTTTTCGCGTTGCATCGAATTAATCCACATCATCCACCGCTTGTGCGGGTCCCCGTCAATTCCTTTGAGTTTTAATCTTGCGACCGTACTCCCCAGGCGGTCAACTTCACGCGTTAGCTACGTTACTAAGGAAATGAATCCCCAACAACTAGTTGACATCGTTTAGGGCGTGGACTACCAGGGTATCTAATCCTGTTTGCTCCCCACGCTTTCGTGCATGAGCGTCAGTATTGGCCCAGGGGGCTGCCTTCGCCATCGGTATTCCTCCACATCTCTACGCATTTCACTGCTACACGTGGAATTCTACCCCCCTCTGCCATACTCTAGCCTGCCAGTCACCAATGCAGTTCCCAGGTTGAGCCCGGGGATTTCACATCGGTCTTAGCAAACCGCCTGCGCACGCTTTACGCCCAGTAATTCCGATTAACGCTTGCACCCTACGTATTACCGCGGCTGCTGGCACGTAGTTAGCCGGTGCTTATTCTTCCGGTACCGTCATCCCCCGACTGTATTAGAGCCAAGGATTTCTTTCCGGACAAAAGTGCTTTACAACCCGAAGGCCTTCTTCACACACGCGGCATTGCTGGATCAGGCTTTCGCCCATTGTCCAAAATTCCCCACTGCTGCCTCCCGTAGGAGTCTGGGCCGTGTCTCAGTCCCAGTGTGGCTGGTCGTCCTCTCAGACCAGCTACTGATCGTCGCCTTGGTAGGCCTTTACCCCACCAACTAGCTAATCAGCCATCGGCCAACCCTATAGCGCGAGGCCCGAAGGTCCCCCGCTTTCATCCGTAGATCGTATGCGGTATTAATCCGGCTTTCGCCGGGCTATCCCCCACTACAGGACATGTTCCGATGTATTACTCACCCGTTCGCCACTCGCCACCAGGTGCAAGCACCCGTGCTGCCGTTCGACTTGCATGTGTAAGGCATGCCGCCAGCGTTCAATCTGAGCCAGGATCAAACTCTTCAGTTTAAACCTGTTACTGTTTTCGGTTCGGTTAAGAACCGGTCGCTCACTCAAAGCTGACAGGAATATGAATTGCTTCATAAACCTGACTTACTTTAGTGTGAGACTCTTGATACTTTCGCTATCTGATCCGAAGATCAGCTCGCTTCCATCAAGCGCCCACACTTATCGGCTGTTAATTTTTAAAGAGCATTTCTGCGAGGAACTTCGTGTTTCTCAGCAGCGCTGCGTTTTCAGCAGCAGAGAAGCGAGATTATGAACCGTCTTTTTCAACTCGTCAACAACTTTTTTAACTACTTCGTTGCGACGGTTGGGGTTCAACTTCGTGTGCGCCTAGGCCTCTACAACAACCCCGACAGCACCGCTTCCCTTCCCTCCCGCGCTGCGTTTCCGTTAGCGCGAAAGAGGCGTGATTCTATGCAGTAGCTGGCGATCGCGCAAGGGGTTTGATGCATTATTTTTCACGCCCCGCGATTCGACCTTCCGGCCATGCCCGAGCACGAGACCGCTTATGGTGCAAAGAACGGACTAGAATGTGAGGTTCTTCGCCTCTTTCTATACGTATTTAATATGCGCCAGCGAATCGCCAAACGCCTCCCCCCCGACGCCGACAAACTGGTCGGCCTGTCGCTTGCGCTCTTCGCGTCGGGCAGCCGCATCGAGGATCGCTTCTGGGAAGCGAAGCTCGATGCGCTGCTCGCCAAGATCGTTCGCAACGGCAACCAGACCACGCTCGACGCCGCACTCGACCATCTCCAGCAGAATCACCCCGATGCGTACGGTGCGCTCGCCGACATGGCCGAGACGCACAGCGAGTCGATGGTGATCGAGCACGACGGCCAGCCGTACGACGCGCTGCTGGTCGCCGTCCCCGTTCTTGCGTGGACGCGCTACATGATTCCGTCGGGACCGTTGAAGGGCGACGTGGCCGATGCGCTGCGCACGCACCTGCAAGCACACGTGCTCGCAACCGGCACGCTCGTCGGGCTCGCCCCGTTCCTGTACAGCATCGACCAGTTGCCGCGGCACCACGTCGAGACCTACCGGCTCGCCCAGCAACTCGCGCATGCGGCAATCGGCCAGCACGCAGCCAAGCTCAGCTTCGGCGACCTGCCCGAAACCTCGCCGATCCTCGCTGACCCGCGCTTCCTGCTCGCCGTCGTGGCAGCCCCTGCCGGCGCACCGTTGTTCCGCTGGCAGGAAGAAGAGCACGGCAACCGGATCGAGCGCGGCCAGTGTCTCGAGCAATGGACGGCCCAGGGCGGCCCGAACCTGTCGGTCGCACTCCCCGGCTGCGAGTTCGAATGCCTGCTTCCGGACGCGTACTATTCGGCTTGCCGGGATGCGGACGAACGCATCCGACCGCACACGGTCCGAACGGCCATCCGTTATCTTTTCGACACACTTGGTGCGGCACCGCAGGAACTGCGCGCCGTGGTCGCCGGCTTCGGCGAACGTCGGATCGACGAGTATCGCGTCGGCTTCACTCGACGCGCCAGCAACGACGTGATCTATGGCGTCGTGTGGCCGCTCTACGGCCGCGAGAACGGCGACGTGGCGAGCGACAACGCGACGCTCGAAGGCGAAGCACCGATCGAAGGACCGCTCGAGGAAATCGTGAGCCTGCTGAAGGAATGCGGTGTAACCGACGTCCGGCGGCACGCAGGCCGCTTCGAACCCGAGTACTGCGACGACTGCGGCGTGCCGCTCTATGCGGATCCGCTCGGCGAAATCGTCCATGCGGAAATGCCGGAAGACGCGTCCCCCGCCCAGCCGCACTTTCACTGATCGGCACCGCAGGCCCGCATGGCCTGCCCACCCGAAGCCGCTCCCGGTTCCAGCCGGAGCGGCTTTTTTTTCGTCCGTATTCCCATCCCTCCAAATTTCAGACTTTTCCTAAGCCTTTCAGCCAAGCAGACATCGTGTAAGGTCTTTGTCATCATCGGACCCAAGGCATGCCGACGGCAGCTCAATGACTCACCTTACGGAGGTTGAATATGCGGTTCCTGGTGCTGAACTCAGACGCCGAACGGCGTGACGGGCTGAAGGCCCTGCTGCGGCAGATCGACCGTCACGCCAGCATCAACGATGCGCCCGATAGTTTCCAGGCGCGCCGGCTGCTGCGCACCCAGCGTTTCGACCTCGTCGCGATCGACTGGCTGGACGTCGGCCGGCTCAGCGAGCTTCAGGCGCTCTGCAGCGCCTGCTCGCCGACACCCGCCGCGGTACTGATCGACGAATCCACGCCGGAAGGCATCCAGCGCTTCTTCAACTATGGCGTCGCCGGCGTGATCCCGCACTCCACGCGGCCGCACCTGATCGTGCGGGCGCTCGAAATGGTTCTGCTGGGCGGGCACTACATCCCGCCGATTGCGCTCAGCCTGCTTCCCTCCGCCGCCGCGGCACGCCACGACACCCATTTCCAGACGCTCGCCGGATCGCTGCCGCGCCGCCCGCCAAGCGGCCTGCTGTCGCCGAGACAGGCGCAGATCATGCGGTTCGTCCATATGGGCAGCACCAACAAGATGATCGCGCGTACGCTCGGCATCAGCGAGGGCACGGTGAAGATCCACCTCGCCAGCATCTTCCAGCAGCTCGGCGCGGCAAACCGCGCCGCCGCCGTCGCGATCTACAACGGCTGGCTGTCGCCCCATCTCGAGGTATTGCTGGCGAATCGCGATCGCGCACGCAAACCGGCCATCGGCGAACGCGGCCCGGTTCCGCTGCGCACGCAACGGAACGAACGGGCGTACCCGTTGCCTGGGACAAATACCGGTACCCAGGACTTGCCGCTCGCGGCCGAACCGCCAGCGCGGTTTCGGCGCGAGCGCTAATCGGACAGTATCGATATTGCGACGGTCGGCATGTGCGGATTCCCACCTTTGATGCTCAACGAGTAATATGGACGCATGGGTTTTCTTTTCACACCGCTTCCGCTCTGGGTTGGCGTCGGTGGCTGGATCGCCGCCTTGGCGCTGCTCGCGCTCGCGCTCTGGAATCGTCCGTTCGTCCGCCTGCAGGACGCAACGCTCCAGCACGTGTGGCTCGCGCTCGTCACCGCGATTACGGTGCTCTGGGCCTCGAACGCATGGCTCGAGGACGGCATCGTCATGCATCTGCTCGGCGCGACGCTGCTCGTCACGCTGTTCGACTGGACGCTTGCACTGATCGCGATGGGCGCCGTCACGGCCGTCGCCGCGATCGTCTTCGATGCGCCGTGGCAGGGCATCGGCCTCACCTATCTGATCTACGGCGCGCTTCCGGTCGCTGTGTCGGCGTTGCTGCAGCGCGCGGCGCTCGCATGGCTGCCGCATAACCTCGCGTCGTTCATTACCGGCCAGGGATTCCTGTCGCCGGCCATCTCGATCGTCGCGGTCGCCGCGGCCGCGGGTGGCGTCCAGCTCGCGCTCGCGGACGGCGTGCCGGTCGTGATTCCTGCCGGCTATCTGCTGAACACTGCGCTGCTGGCGCTTGGGGAAGCGTGGTTCACCGGCATGGCTACCGCGCTCATCGCCGTCTATCGCCCTGCGTGGGTCACGACGTTCGACGTTCGACGCTACCGTCTCGGCGGCCCGCGCGCCTGAAAGTCCTTCCGTCCCGGTGCGATCGGCGCACGCGGCGATCCGTTTCCACAGCGCAGGAGAGCGCGGCACCTACTGCCGCGCAACTTTTTTACGCTAAGATTGAACTCCTGCTCTTCATCGGGCATCTATACGAGCCCGATGCCTCATTTGCTCCTCACCAATAACCAGATGGACAGCTCTCCTGCCTCGCTCCGGATTTTCCGGGCGCTCGGCAAGCTGGCGGCCTGTGTCGCAGGCCTGTCGCTTGCGCTTCCGGCACCGGTATTCGCCGACCTCCTCGACCAGCGCTCCGAACTGATCAACAAATTCGTCAACGAGATGCACGCCGATCCGATCGTCGCCGATTGTGCGGCGCACGGCAGCTTCATCGCCAGCACGTCGTCGGCCTTCGACCGCGTCGACTTCGCGCCGAACGCGTTCGAAAGCGGCAACGCCACGATCACGCCGTGGAACGACTCGTTCGATCAGGGCAAACAGCGCGTGAAAGTCGACAACATCGTCACCGTGGATGGCCTCGGTATCCACAGCAACGGCAGCGACCCGACGCCGCTGAAATTCCGCTGCGGCTATGTCGGCCAGCAAATGCTTGCGTTCAGCTGGAACGATCCGGTTGCGCCGCTGAAGCCGCGCGTCGAGCGCCCCTCGTCGTCGACGAAGAAGTTCTCGGGCAAATCGCACCGCGGCAAGGTCAAGGCCAAGGCCTCGGGCCGCACCGGCAAGAAAGCCGTCGCGACCAAAAAATCAGGCGGCCAGAAGAAAGCCGTGAAGAAGACGGCGAAGAAGTCCTGATACGACGAAGCACCAACGACAGAAACAAAATAGCCGGCGCATCGGATGATGCACCGGCTTTTTTCATATCGTCGACAGTGCGCTTACGCGAATGCCTCGGCGTGCACCAGGATCGCCGCCAGCATCGCCGCGCCGAGCGCCGCGCTACGCTCGCCGTTCCAGCCGACCCGCTCGTCGGGCAGGTTCGCGTTGTCCTTGAACGGCATCTCGAGCGTCAGCGACAGGCAGCCGAACTGATGGCCGATGTATTTCGACGCGAGCTTGAGCGCGTCCTCCTTGTACTTGCTCGCCGCATAGCCGTGCTCGGTCTGGAAATCCGGGCTCGCGACCTTGAACGCTTCGATGAACGCGGTCTGCTCCTTGCCTTGCTGCTCGGTGAAGCTCGGCAGCATCTCCGAACCGGCAACGAACACGTACGGCAGATCCTCGTCGCCGTGAATGTCGAAGAACATGTCGCAGCCGATCGCATGGATCGCATCACGCACGGCCAGCACTTCGGGGCTGCGCTCGGCATCGGGCTCCATCCACTCGCGATTCAGGTTCGCGCCCGCCGCATTGGTACGCAGGTTGCCGTGCACGCTGCCGTCCGGATTCATGTTCGGGACGATGTAGAACGTCGCGTGGTCGTACAGCTTGCGCGCCACCGGATCGCCCGCCCAGTCGCCCCATCCGGCCAGCCGCTTGACGAGCCCTTCGATGAACCACTCGGCCATGGTTTCGCCGGGGTGCTGGCGCGCGATGATCCACACCTTCTTCTTCGGCGCGCCGTCGACCTCCGGCGTACCGAGCGTCAGCAACGACATCGGACGGCCTTCGACCGTGCGGCCGAGTTCGACGACGCTTGCCTGCGGCAATTGCTGGACCGCGCCGAGAAACGCCGCGTGACGCTCTTCGGAATACGGCTCGAAATACGCGTAGTAGATACTGTCGAACTCGGGCGTATGGTCGATGGTCATCGTCTTGCCGTCGAATGTCGTCGGCACGCGGAACCAGTCGACCCGGTCGTAGCTCGCGACCGCGCTGTAGTTGCGCCAGCCCGACGGATACGCGCATTCGGCCGCATTTTCGAACGACATCACGCAGCGCTCGCCGCGCGCGCCCGTCAAGCGGTAGTAGAACCATTGCGCGAATTCCGAGCGGCTGTCGCCGCGTACGCGCAACCGGATCGCGTCCGGGCTTTCGCACGACACGACGTCGATCGCGCCCGCGTCGAAATTGCTGGTGATCGAAAGGGTCATCTGTCTCTCCTCCTGCGACCGGAACGGGCGGTTTGCCGCGTGTCCGGCCTCATGCATGCGCCGGCTGTCTCGTGAACGGCCGGCATGGTCACTCGCCGATTCGCCGGCGATATACGTAAGTCGAATCGTTCGACGCAGAGGCATCGAACGCGTAGTCTTCCACCGCAAAATCCTTTAGCGCCGCCGGTTCGGCGATGCGATTCTCGACGATATAGCGCGCCATCAGGCCACGTGCGCGCTTCGCGTGGAAGCTGATGATCTTGTAGCGGCCGCCCTTCCAGTCCTCGAACACCGGCGTGATGACGGGCGCGGCCAGCAGCTTCGGCTTGACCGACTTGAAGTACTCGGTCGACGCGCAGTTGACCAGCACGCGCGCCGCACCGCTGCGCGTCTCGAGCTGCTCGTTCAGTGCCCGAGTGATCCGGTCGCCCCAGAACGCGTACAGATCCTTGCCACGCGCGTTCGCGAACCGGGTCCCCATCTCGAGCCGGTACGGTTGCAGCAGGTCGAGCGGACGCAGCAGCCCGTACAGGCCCGACAGTACGCGCACGTGCTGCTGCGCATAGTCGAGATCGGCGGCCGACAGCGATTTCGCGTCGAACCCTTCGTACACGTCGCCATTGAACGCGAGCACCGCCTGCTTCGCATTGTCCTGCGTGAAACTCGGCGACCAGTCCGCGTAGCGCTGGAAGTTCAAGCGCGCGAGCGGGTCGGAAATGTCCATCAGCGTCGCGATGTCCTGCGGCGACAGCTTGCGCAGGCCGTCGATCAATTCCGATGCGTCGTCGACGAATGCAGGCTTCGTGTAAGACGGGACGTGGGCGGGCGTATCGTAGTCGAGGGATTTGGCTGGGGAGAGAACGATTATCATAGAGGCTCGCTGGCACGCCGTGCCTTGCGGTCAGACGAAAACCACCGATTGTAACGAATGACCAGCTCCCTCGCCCCGCATGCCGCACATCGCGTCGTGCTCGACTCGAACGTCTGGATCGACATACTCGTATTCGACGACCCCGCCACCCGCCCGATCCGGGCTGCGCTCGAACGTGGCACGCTCGCCGCCGTGATTGACGGCCGCTGCCTGAACGAACTCGAGCTCGTGCTCGACTACCCGCAGTTCCAGGCGCGCGCAATCGACAAGGCCGAAGCGCTCGCGACCGTCGCCCGCCTGACGAGCCTCGTCGAGCCGCCACCCGTCGACGCCGACGCACTGCCGCTGCCGAAGTGCAAGGACCGCGACGATCAGAAGTTTCTCGAGCTCGCGCGCGCCGCGCAGGCCGAATGGCTCGTGTCGAAGGACCGCGCGCTGCTCAAGCTCGCGAAGCGCACCGCACGCGACTTCGGCTTCCGGATCGCGCAGCCCGCGCCGTTTACCGAAGCCTGCGCGCTCGATGCCGCGTCGGCCACCACCACCACGCCGGCCTGACGGGCCCGGCGCCACCCGCTTGCGACCGTATCGATGAACGCTCCTTCCGACATGCCTATGACTCCCGTTTTCCCCTCGCGCCTGCCGAACGTCGGCACGACGATCTTCACGGTCATGAGTGCCCTCGCCGCCGAGAAAGGCGCAGTGAACCTCGGCCAAGGCTTCCCGGATTTCGACTGCGACCCGCGCATCCTCGACGCGGTCTCGACCGCGATGCGCAACGGTCACAACCAGTATCCGCCGATGGCCGGCGTCGCACCGCTGCGCGACGCGATCGCCGACAAGATTGTGCAGGTGTACGGCCGGCGCTACGATCCGGCCACCGAGATCACGGTCACGGCCGGCGCGACGCAGGCACTGCTGACGGCGATCCTGTGCGCGGTGCATCCGGGCGATGAAGTGATCGTCGTCGAACCGACCTACGACAGCTATCTGCCGTCGATCGAACTCGCCGGCGGCAAGCCGGTGTTCGTCACGCTGGAAGCGCCCGACTATGCGATCCCGTTCGATCGGCTCGCTGCCGCGATCACGCCGAAGACGCGGATGATCATGATCAACACACCGCACAACCCGACCGGCACGGTGTGGCGCGAGGCCGACATGCGCAAGCTCGAGGAGATCGTGCGAGGCACCAACGTGCTGATCCTGTCGGATGAAGTGTACGAACACATGGTCTACGATGGCGCGCGGCACGAGAGCGTCGCACGCTACCCGGAACTGGCCGCGCGCAGCTTCATCGTGTCGAGCTTCGGGAAGACCTACCATGTGACGGGCTGGAAGGTCGGCTATGTCGCGGCGCCGGCCGCACTGACCGCGGAGTTCCGCAAGGTCCATCAGTTCAACGTGTTCACGGTGAACACGCCGATGCAGATCGGGCTCGCCGACTACCTGCGCGATCCGACCCCGTACCGGACGCTGCCCGACTTCTACCAGAAGAAGCGCGACTTCTTCCGCGCCGGCCTCGAACGCACGCGCTTCAAGCTGCTGCCGTGCCCGGGCACGTACTTCCAGTGCGTCGACTATTCGGCGATCAGCGACCTGCCCGAAGCAGAATTCTCGAAGTGGCTCACGTCGGAGATCGGCGTGGCGGCAATTCCGGTGTCGGCGTTCTATCACGAACCGCACGAATCGGGCGTCGTGCGCTTCTGCTTCGCGAAGCAGGAAGGCACGCTCGCGTCCGCACTCGAACGGCTCGCGCGCCTGTAAGTCCGGGCCAGTCCGGGCCAGTCCGGCACCGGCAGCCGGGCGCTGCCCGGTGCCGCGCCCAGGTCGCGCTTACGAACGCGCGGCGCTCGTTGCCTCGACGTAGGCCTTGCGATCGGCCGCCACGCGCTGCGCGGCCGGCCGCTCGCCGACCAGCTTCACGTGCGCCTTCCAGTCGATGCCCGCGTCGAGCAGGAAATCGCGGCCGAAGATGGCCTTCGTCGCCATCCCGATCACCGGCAGATGGATCGCTGCGGCAATGTCCGCAAGACTGAATGTGTCACCGAGCACGTAGGGCGAGAACTGCGCCATCCGCTTGAACGCATCGATCGCACGCGGCAGGCGCTTCTCGACATGCGCCTTCATCCCGTCGCTGACCTTGCCGCCGAAAAACGCTTCCGTATAGACCTCGCGCGCGGTCCATTCGAGATACAGCTCGAGCGTCTCGACGAGTTCGCGCACCTTCGCGGCCGCAAACGGCCCGGCCGGGAAAATGGCCTTGTCGGGATAACGCGCCGCCAGATACTCGATGATCACCTGCGACTCGAACAGCGCGCCCTCTTCCGTCTTCACGAACGGAATCTTGCCGAGCGGCGAATCGGCGAGCAGTGCCGGATCGCTGATCGGCAAGCTGCATGCCGATTCCTCGAACGGGATGTCATGTTCGAGCAGGACGAACTTCACCTTGTTGTAGTAGTTGGACAACGGAATACCGCACAGCTGTAGCATCGGAGTCTCCTTCGTTGCTGAAACGCGGCCGCGGTGACGCCGGCCGCATCGGGATGCGTCGCGCTGAAAAGCACGTTCGTGCTAGTCTAAAGCAGTTTCACGTCCGTCATGACAACAATACATCCGCTGCGGCAGCACCCTCACGGGTATGCGCACGACCCCGCGTAACATGCGGCGCCGCAGCCTCGCCATCCGATGGAGACACCCTCGCATGAGTGCTGAACTGCTGGCCTCGCGTCCGCCCGAGAGCGAATCGACGCTCCTCCTCACGCTGTCCAATCCCGGCGCGCGCAACGCGCTGCATCCCGACATGTATGCGGCCGGCGTCGAAGCGCTCGCCACCGCCGAGCGCGATCCCGCGATTCGCGCCGTCGTGCTCACGGGGGCCGATCGTTTCTTTTGCGCGGGCGGCAACCTGAACCGGCTGCTCGACAACCGCTCGAAGGATCCGTCCTACCAGGCCGACAGCATCGATCAGCTCGGCGCGTGGATCTCGGCGATTCGCGCAGCGACGAAGCCCGTGATCGCGGCAGTCGAAGGTGCGGCGGCCGGCGCGGGCTTCTCGCTCGCGCTCGCGTGCGACCTGATCGTTGCCGCGCACGACGCGAAGTTCGTGATGTCGTACGCACGCGTCGGCCTCACGCCCGACGGCGGCGGCTCGTGGTTCCTCGCGCGCGCGCTGCCGCGTGCGCTCGCCGCCGAAATCCTGTTCGAGGGCAAGCCGGTTGCGGCCGAACGCCTGCATACGCTCGGCGTGGTCAATCGGCTCGCCGTGCCCGGTGCCGCACTGTCCGACGCGCTCGCGTGGGCCGACTCGCTTGCCGGCATCTCGCCGAACGCGCTCACGCGCATCAAGTCGCTGCTCGACGATGCGACCGCGCAGCCGCTCGATGCGCATCTCGGCACCGAGCGCGATCACTTCGTCGCGTCGCTGCATCACGCGGACGCGTATGAAGGCATTACCGCGTTTCTCGACAAGCGCCAACCACACTACAGGCGCTAACCGCACGCGCTTCCGCGGTTCAAGCGGCCTCGACGTCGCCACGTCGACACGCACGCGCAGGCGCGCGACCGCACGGTGCCGCCGCCTGCAGCCCCCATCGATCCATGCTCTAATGACCGCCTGTCGCGGCGCCCTGTCGGCGCCGTTTTCGCGCATGCAACGAAGGAGTTGACGATGATCGACGTCTACAGCTGGGCGACCCCGAACGGCCACAAGGTACACATCATGCTCGAGGAAACGGGCCTCGCGTATCGTGTGCATCCGGTCGATATCGGTGCCGGCGACCAGTTCAAGCCCGAATTCCTGAAGATCAGCCCGAACAACAAGATCCCCGCGATCGTCGATCCCGACGGCCCCGGCGGCAAGCCGATCTCGCTGTTCGAATCGGGCGCGATCCTCATCTACCTCGCCGAAAAGACCGGCAAGTTCCTGCCGACCGATCCGGCCGCGCGCTACGCGACGCTCGAATGGCTGATGTTCCAGATGGGCGGCGTCGGACCGATGCTCGGGCAGGCACATCACTTCCGCCTGTATGCGCCGGAGAAGATTGAATATGCGGTCAATCGCTACACGAACGAAGCGAAGCGCCTGTACAACGTGATGGAAAAGCGCCTCGGCGAATCGGAGTATCTCGCGGGCGACGCATACACGATCGCGGACATTGCGACGTTCCCGTGGACGCGCTCGTGGCAGAACCAGGGCGTCGTGCTCGACGAACTGCCGAACGTGAAACGCTGGCACGAGGCGATCGCCGCGCGGCCGGCCGTGCAACGCGGAGTCGAAGTGCTCGCTTCGTTGCGCAAGCCACTGCAGGACGACAAGGCACGCGAGATGTTGTTCGGCGCGACGCAATACGCGAAGCACTGAAGCAACACGCGAGACCCGGCGCAACGGCATCCGTGAATGCCGTTGCGTGCTTCAGAAGTAGTGCAGCGTGATGAATTCCGCCGCACAGACAAGCAGCGGCGCGTCGGGACGCTCGACCTGCATCGACACCGACCACGTCACCTGCACACCGCCCTGCGCGACCTCGGCGGTTTCCTTCACCGCGAACAGCGCGCGCACGCGCGCGCCGACCGGCACCGGCTTCAGGAACCGCACGCGGTTCAGTCCGTAGTTCACGCCCATCTTCTGCTCGAAGCGCATCGCATCGGTCATCAGCGCGGGAATCAGCGACAGCGTCAGGAATCCGTGTGCGATCGGGCCGCCGAACGGCGACTCGCGCCGCGCGCGTTCGGGATCGACGTGAATCCACTGGTGATCACCGGTCGCGTCGGCAAAACCGTCGACCCGACGCTGGTCGATCTCAACCCAACCGCTCGCGAGCGGTTCCGCACCGACCCGCGCATCCAACGCTTGCGTCGACGCGATCAGCGGCAATGTCACGTCCGTCATGCACCGGCTCCGTGCGGATGACGCAGCCCGAAGATCACCTTGGTATGCACGGTGATCACCGTCTCGCCGGCGCCGTTGATGCCGATCCATTCCGTCGACACGATGCCGCGATCGGGCTTGCTCGCCGACACGCGTTTGTCGTGGACCTTCTGGTGCATCGTGATCGTGTCGCCGGCACGCACGGGCTTGAGCCAGCGGATCGAGTCGATACCGGGCGAGCCCATGCTGGTCGAATCCGGTCCGAGCTTCTTGATGAGCAGGCTCATGAACACGGAACACGTATGCCAGCCGCTCGCGACCAATCCGCCGAACGGCGATGCCTTGCCGGCCTCCTCGTCGAGGTGGAACGGCTGCGGATCGTAGCGTTGCGCGAACGCCTTGATGTCGTCGGGCTCGAACGTGTAACGGCCGATTTCGGTGGTACTGCCGACCACCAGATCTTCATAACTGGTACCCACTGTGTCTCCTATGGCGCGCTCGCGCGTCGCCGTCATGCTACGTCGGCCTGCGCGAAATCCGGCAGTGCCGCGATGCGCGCAAGGTGATGATCGGTGTCGCCGAGCGTCGTCTCGATGATCGACAGCCGCTTGAACAGGTGCGCGGCGGCAACCTCGTTGGTTACGCCCATGCCGCCGTGCAGTTGCACTGCCTGCTGGCCGACGAAGCGTGCAGCCGCGCCCACCCGTGCCTTGGCGGCCGAAACCGCCTTGCGCCGCGCATCGGCATCGCCGCCCGCGTAGCGCACCGCCGCGAGGTACGTCAGCGAACGCGCCTGCTCGGCGTGAATCAGCATGTCGACCATCCGGTGCTGCAGCGCCTGGAAACGCGCGATCGGTACGCCGAACTGTTCGCGCGTCTTCGTGTACTCGACCGTCGCGCGGTTCAGTTCGTCGAGTGCGCCGACCGCTTCCGCGCAGAGCAGGAAGGTGGCGTAATCGGCAATCTGCTCGAGCGCGGCCGCGTCGCGTGCACCACCCGTCAACGGTCGCGCAGGCGTTTCATGCAACTCGATCGTCGCGGCGCGCTGGCCGTCGATCGTCCGATAATCGACGACCTTCGCCCCCGCCGCAGCGCGCTCGACGACGAACAGGCCGATGCCGCCGCCGTCGACGCGCGCGGGCACGATCCACGCATCCGCTTGCGCGCCGTGCTGCACGACCGACTTGGTGCCGGTCAGCCGGTAGGCGCCGCCCTGTTCGCGCGCTTGCGTATCGAGTTCGTACAGGTCGTAGCGCGCCCGCGGTTCATGGAACGCAACCGCCAGGCGCTTCTGCCCCTGCGCGACCGCTTCCAGCAGTGCGGCATCGTCACCCGTGCCGGCCCCGGCGACACGCAGCGCCTCGATGCCGACCGCCGTCGCCCAGTACGGCTCGACCACGAGTGCGCGACCGAGCTCCTGCATCACGACGAGCATGTCGACCGGGCCGCCGCCGAAGCCGGCCTGTGCGTCAGGCACCGGCAGCGCGGTCAGACCCAGTTCCGCGAACGCGCTCCATTGCGCGTCCGACACGCCCGCGTCGCTGCGCACGATGGCCTGGCGCGCGTCGAAACCGTATTGCTCGCCGAGATAACGGCGCAGCGCATCGGCAAACTGCTGCTGTTCATCGGTAAAGCTGAAATCCATGGTTGTCTCCGTTCCCTGATCACAGCCCGAGAATCATCTGCGCGATGATGTTCTTCTGAATCTCGTTCGAACCGCCGTAGATCGACGTCTTCCGATAATTGAAGTAGTACGCGGCGAGCGGCGCCGCATCGTCGTCGCCCGCGATGCTGTGTTCGCGTTCGCCGTCGAGAAACGGTACGTCGAACGGCGCGGCAAGCGGGCCGATCGCCTCGAACATCAGCTCGGTGAGCGCCTGCTGCACCTCGGTGCCCTTGATCTTCAGCATCGACGCCTCGGGGCCCGGCCCCTTGCCGCTCGTCTCGCGGCTCACGACGCGCAGCACCGTCACCTCGAGCGCCATCAGCTCGACTTCGAGCGCCGCGACCTTCGCGGCAAACACGGGATCGGCGAGCAACGGCTTGCCGTTCTTGCGCTGGTTCGACGCCACGCGCTTCAGGAACGCGAGCTCGCGCTTCGACGCGCCGACGCGCGCAATGCCGGTGCGCTCGTGACCCAGCAGGTATTTCGCGTAAGTCCATCCGCGGTTTTCGTCGCCGACGAGATTCTCGACGGGCACCTTCACGTCCTCGAAGAACACCTCGTTGACCTCGTGGTCCTCGTCGAGCGTGACGATCGGGCGCACCGTGATGCCGGGCGTGTTCATGTCGATCAGCAGGAACGAGATACCCTCCTGCTTCTTCGCCGCCGGATCGGTGCGCACCAGACAGAACATCATGTCGGCGTACTGGCCGAGCGTCGTCCACGTCTTCTGGCCGTTGACGACATAGTGATCGCCGTGGCGCTCGGCGCGCGTGCGCAGCGACGCGAGATCCGATCCGGAGCCCGGCTCCGAGTAGCCCTGGCACCACCAGTCGGTGCCGTCGAGAATGCGCGGCAGATAGTGGCGCTTCTGCGCTTCGCTGCCGTATTTCATCAGCACCGGCGCGACCATCGATACGCCGAACGGCAGCACGGTCGGCGCGCCGATGCGCGCGCACTCCTCATCCCAGATGTGCCGCTGCGTCGCGTTCCAGTCCGGACCGCCGTATTCGGCCGGCCATGCGGGCGCGGACCAGCCGCGCTGGCCGAGAATCCGGTGCCAGCTCGCGAAATCCTCGCGATCGAGTCGTTTGTGATCGAGTACTTTGGCGCGCAGTGCGCGAGGCAGGTTGGCCTCGAGCCAGGCGCGGATGTCGGCGCGGAATGCGTCGTCGGCGGGGGAATAATCCAGATCCATGCGCAGTGTCTCCTGTCCGCAGCCGTCCAGCCCGGCAAGGACACACTGCTTACGTCATTGCAGCGGTTCTTTCAGCGCGGCAGGAATCGGCAGCGGCATCACGTCGATGCCTTCTTCGACCAAGGATTGCGCATCCTCCGGCGTCGTGACGCCACGAATGCTGCGTGCCGGCGCCTCGTTGTAATGGATGCGCCGCGCTTCCTCGGCGAAGCGCTCGCCCACGTTCTCGGTCTTCTCCAGCACCTCGCGCAACGCGCGCATCACCTGCGCCTGCAGCGCACGCGGATCGGCCGGCTGCGCCTGCGTCGAGCCCGACAGGTTCAGGCGCGGCGCCGACGGCATCCGGTTGATCTCGGTCGTCCCGCACACCGGACATTCGACCAGCTTGCGGGACAACTGCGCTTCGAACTCATCGGCGGAAGCGAACCAGCCTTCGAACCGATGACCGTGCGGGCACTGTAAATCGAGGACCTTCATGCTGAATCAGGGCGTGTGACGAGTGTAGCGCAAAAAGCGCTTTTGTGAACGATCGTGCTAAATCAGGATTGCGCGCCGGATTGCGGCCGCGTCACCGGATTGTAACGCGGCGCCCCACCCGCCGCTGACGCGCAGTCAGGCCGTCTGGACCGGACCGAGCGGCCAGGTGCCGGACAGTACCTTCTCAAGCCACATCGTGCCGATGATCGTCTTCACGTCGGTGATCTGGCCCGTGCGCACCCATTCCTGCAGGTCGGCTTGCGTCGCCGTGAAGGTCTCGAGGAATTCGCCTTCGTCGAGCTTGCGCTCGCCGGCCGTCAGCCCGCGGGCGAGATACAGGTCGATGAATTCGGTCGAGTAGGAAATGATCGGGTGAATCCGGGCCAGGAACACGTATTCACGTGCCGTGTAGCCGGTTTCCTCGCGCAGCTCACGCGCCGCGCAGGCGAGCGCGCCTTCGTTCGGGTCGAGCTTGCCGGCCGGGAATTCGGCCATGACCTTGCCGATGGGATAGCGGTACTGGCTTTCCATCAGCACGCGGCCGTCGTCGAACAGCGGGATCACCATCACCGCGCCCGGGTGCTGCACGTATTCGCGCGTGGCCTGCTTGCCGTCCGGCAAACGAACGGTATCGCGCTTGAGCTTGAGGAACGAGCCTTCGAAAATCGCCTCGCTCTCGAGGCAGGTTTCGGTCAGTGCGGCGTCGTGATTGGGTAGTTCGGCCATCGGCGGCTCCGGAATTGAGCGTGACGGCCGAAGCCGTCAACGTCGTTTGACGAGATACTGGAACGTGAAGCCGGGAAACGCGAACACGACAAAGAGACTGAACGTGATCGCGTAAAACTGCCAGCCCTGTTCGAAACGGTTGCCGGCGCGCGACTCGAGCCAGAAGCCGAGCGCGCCGACGACGAAATACAGCACGATCAGCTCGCCGATCCGAACCCACCCGCTCTTCTTCGTCGCACCGAACGGCACGACGGCGAAGAGGCGTTGGTTCAGGAACGGCAGGTTGGCGCACACGAGCGCCAACAGCACGATGAACCAGCCGGCTGCCGACATTACAGCGGCAGCGTGTGACGGATCGCCTGCAGGCAGGCCGTCAGCAGCGGGCTCGGGATCAGGCCGAGCACGACGACCGCGAGGCCGTTCAGCACGAGGATCGTGCGCTTGCAGAAATCGCCGGTGATGGGCGCCGTGTCCTGCGGTGCATCGAAGTACATCAGCTTGACGATGCGCAGGTAGTAGAACGCGCCGAACAGCGACGTGATCACGGCCAGCACGGCCAGCCACGTGAGGCCCGCGTTGACGGTCGCCTCGAGCACCGCGAGCTTCGCGTAGAAGCCGACGGTCGGCGGGATACCGGCCAGCGAGAACATCATGACCATCATCACGAACGCGAACACCGGGCTGCGCTTGTTGAGGCCCTTGAAGTCGTCGATCGTTTCCGCTTCGAAATCGCGGCGTGCGAGCAGCATCACCACGCCGAACGAGCCGAGCGTCGTGATCAGGTAGACGATCGCGTAGAACATCGCGGAGCTGTAGGCGTTCGCCGGTGCCGTCGCGTCGCCCTTCACGATGCCTGCGAGCAGGCCAAGCAGCACGAAGCCCATGTTCGAGATCGCCGAGTACGCGAGCATCCGCTTGATGTTGCGCTGGACGATACCGGTGATGTTGCCGACGATCAGCGACAGCGCGGCGAGGATCACGAGCGCGGTCTGCCAGTTCTGTGCGAGCGGCAGCAGGCCCATCACCAGGAAGCGCAGGCCCCAGGCGAACGCGGCAACCTTCGGACCGCCGCCGACGAACAGCGTCATCGCAGTCGGTGCGCCCTGGTAGACGTCCGGCACCCACATGTGGAACGGTACGGCACCGAGCTTGAACGCGATACCGGCGACGATGAAGATCACGCCGAACATCAGCACGGCTGCGTCGGTGGTACCGCCGACTGCCTTGTACACCTCGCCGAGCTCGAGCGAGCCGGTCGCGCCGTAGAGCATCGAGATGCCGTACAGCACGAAGCCCGATGCGAGCGCGCCCAGCACGTAGTACTTCATCGCGGCTTCGCTCGACTGCGGAGCATCCGGGCGCAGCGCGATGATCGCGTACAGCGACAGCGACATCAGTTCGAGACCGAGGTACAGCGTCAGGAAGTTGTTGCCCGACACCATCACCAGCTGACCGAGCAGCGAGAACATGCCCAGCAGGAACACGTCGCCGCGGAACATCTCGCGGTCTTCGAGGTACTTGCGCGAATAAACGAGCGAGACGGCGAAGCCGATCGACACGACGGCCTTCATCATGCTCGCGAACGAGTCGACGACGACCATCCGCGAGAAGAAGTAGTACTGCTGCGGATCCAGCGCCTGCACGGCGAACCACACGCCGGCGACGACCGACGAAACCACCGCGATCAGATAGGTCAGGCGGCGGCCGCCGGCACCGGTAAAGGTGTCATTCAGCCATGCGACGACGATGGCGACCATCACCAGCGCGTCAGGCAACAGGACATTCATAGGAGCGTTCATGATCTTGAGTTCCTCCGCTCGCGATTACTGGGCCAGCGGCAGCTTCGACTGCGCGACATGGGAGAGGAGGTTTTCCACGGAAACGTGCATCACGTCGGTGAAAGGCTTCGGATACAGGCCCATCAGCATCGTGAACGCGGCGAGCACGGCCAGCATCACGAATTCGCGACGGCCGATGTCCGTCAGCTTGGCAACGTGATCGTTCGCAACCGCGCCGAAGTACACGCGCTTGTACATCCACAGCGTGTAGGCAGCGCCGAGGATCAGCGTGAATGCCGCGCCGAACGCGATCCAGAAGTTGTACTGGACGGCCGCGAGAATCACCATGAACTCGCCGACGAAACCCGAGGTACCCGGCAGGCCGCAGTTGGCCATCGAGAACAGCATCGCGAATGCCGCGAACTTCGGCATCACGTTGACGACACCGCCGTAATCGGCGATCTGGCGCGAGTGCAGGCGGTCATACAGCACGCCGATGCACAGGAACATCGCGCCCGACACGAAGCCGTGCGAGATCATCTGGATGATCGCGCCTTCGACGCCGAGCTGGTTGAAGATGAAGAAGCCGAGCGTGACGAAGCCCATGTGCGCGATCGACGAATACGCGACCAGCTTCTTCATGTCGGACTGCACCATCGCGACGAGGCCGATGTAGATCACCGCGATCAGCGACAGCGTGATCACGACCGGTGCCAGGAAGTGGCTTGCGTCAGGCGTGATCGGCATCGAGAAGCGCAGGAAACCGTACGCGCCGAGCTTCAGCATGATCGCCGCCAGCACGACCGAGCCGCCCGTCGGCGCTTCCACGTGCGCGTCCGGCAGCCAGGTGTGCACCGGCCACATCGGCACCTTCACCGCAAACGCGAGGAAGAACGCTATGAACAGCAGGATCTGCGGCGTCATCGCGATCTTGGCGTTCTGCCACGTCGCGAGGTCGAACGAATGCGTCTGCGTGTACAGGTAGATCAGCGCGACCAGCATCAGCAGCGAGCCGGCCAGCGTGTACAGGAAGAACTTGAATGCCGCATACACGCGGTTCGGGCCGCCCCACACGCCGATGATGATGTACATCGGGATCAGGGTCGCTTCGAAGAACACGTAGAACAGCAGGCCGTCGGCCGCCGAGAACACGCCGATCATGATCCCGGACAGGATCAGGAAGGCCGCGAGGTACTGCGCGACGTTCTCGGTGATCACTTCCCAAGCGGAGATCACGACGATCACCGTGATCAGCGCAGTCAGCACGACGAACCACATCGAGATGCCGTCGACGCCGAGGTGATACGCGATGTCGAAGCGTTCGATCCAGGTCGACTTCTCGACGAACTGCAGCGCGGCCGTGCTCGAGTCGAAGCCCGTGATCAGCGGGATCGTGACCGCGAGACCGAGCAGCGAACCGATCAGCGCGACCCAGCGGGCCGTCCCCGGATTTTTGTCGTTACCTACCGCGAGCACGAGGAGGCCGAAAACGATCGGCAGCCAGATCGCGGTACTGAGAATCGGAAAAGCGTGCATTAAGTTGTCCCCCGCCTTATTTGCCGCCGAGCGTTACAAACAGGGTCAGGAGCCCCAGCATGCCGATGATCATGGCGAACGCGTAGTGATAGATGTAACCGGATTGGAGGAAGCGGATCACGCTGGCGAACCAGCCGATGAACCGGGCGCTGCCGTTGACGAGGCCGTCGATCACGACGACGTCACCTTCCTTCCACAGGCCGCGGCCGATCGCCACCGAACCACGGGCGAACACCACTTCGTTGATCTTGTCCATGTAGTACTTGTTGTCCAGCAGCGTGTAGATCGGACCGAACGCGCGGCGGATCGACGCCGGCAGCTCCGGACGCTTCAGGTACAGGAACCAGGCGACGACAACACCGGCGAGCGCCAGCCAGACCGGCAGGCCCGACACCGAGTGCAGGCCCATGCCGACCCAGCCGTGGAACTCTTCGGCCATCTCGGCCAGCGCCGGATGGTTTTCGCCGATGAAGATCACCTTGTCGAATGCGACGCCGTGCTGGAAGAAGTCGCCGAACAGCATCGGGCCGACCGCGATCGCACCGATGATCACCGACGGGATCGCCAGCAGGACCAGCGGCACCCACACGACCCACGGGGTCTCGTGCGGCTCGTGCGCGTGGTCGTCATGACCGTGGCCATGGCCGTGGTCGTCGTGGCCGTGCGCGGCCGCCATGCCCATCGGCGATTCCGGATGCTTCGGCTTGCGGAAGCGCTCTTCGCCGTGGAACACCAGGAAGTACATGCGGAACGAATACAGCGCCGTGACGAACACGCTCGCGACGACCGCGAAGTACGCGAAGCCCGAACCCGGCAGGTGCGACAGCTTCACCGCGTCGATGATCGAGTCCTTCGAGTAGAAGCCCGAGAAGAACGGCGTACCGATCAGCGCGAGCGAACCGACGAGCGACGTGATCCACGTGATCGGCATGTACTTGCGCAGGCCGCCCATGTTGCGGATGTCCTGGTCGTGGTGCATGCCCATGATCACCGAGCCGGCGCCGAGGAACAGCAGCGCCTTGAAGAACGCGTGCGTCATCAGGTGGAACAACGCGACCGGGTACGCGGACACGCCGAGCGCGACCGTCATGTAGCCGAGCTGCGACAGCGTCGAGTAGGCGACCACCCGCTTGATGTCGTTCTGGATGATGCCGAGGAAGCCCATGAACAGCGCCGTGATCGCGCCGATCACCGTGACGAACGACAGCGCGGTGTCCGACAGCTCGAACAGCGGCGACATGCGCGACACCATGAAGATGCCGGCCGTCACCATCGTCGCCGCGTGAATCAGCGCCGAGATCGGGGTCGGGCCTTCCATCGAGTCAGGCAGCCACACGTGCAGCGGGAACTGCGCCGACTTGCCCATCGCGCCGATGAACAGGCAGATACAGGCAACGGTCAGCAGGCCCCAGTCGGTGCCCGGGAAGTGCAGGCTCGCGAGCTCGGCACGCTTCGCGAACACTTCGCCGTAGTTCATCGAACCCGCGAACGCGAGCAGCAGGCCGATGCCCAGCAGGAAGCCGAAGTCGCCCACGCGGTTCACGAGGAACGCCTTCATGTTCGCGTAGATCGCGCTCTCACGCGTGAAGTAGAAGCCGATCAGCAGGTACGACACCAGACCCACCGCTTCCCAGCCGAAGAACAGCTGCAGGAAGTTGTTGCTCATCACGAGCATCAGCATCGAGAACGTGAACAGCGAGATGTACGAGAAGAAGCGCTGGTAGCCGTCTTCTTCCGCCATGTAGCCGATCGTGTAGATGTGCACCATCAGCGAGACGAAGGTCACGACGACCATCATCATCGCGGTCAGCGAATCGACGAGGAAGCCGACTTCGAGTTTCAGCGAGCCGACGTTCATCCATTCATAGACGGTCGCGTTGAAGCTTGCGCCGCCCATCACGTCGAAGAAGACTTTCGCCGACAGGAGGAACGCGATCATTACGCCGAGGATCGTGATCCGGTGTGCGCCCTTGCGCCCGACTGCGTTCCCGAACAGCCCCGCAATCAGCGAGCCGGCCAGCGGAGCGAGCGGAATCGCCAGCAGCAGGTTTTCATTGAGTGTCGTTGACATAACAGCGTTGCCTGAAATTAACCTTTGAGCTGATCGAGATCCTCGACATTGATCGTGTCGAGCTTACGGAACAGGGTCACCAGAATCGCGAGACCGATCGCGGCTTCCGCTGCGGCGACAGTCAGCACGAAGAACACGAAGATCTGGCCGTGCACGTCGCCGAGGTAGTGCGAGAACGCGACGAAGTTGGTGTTCACCGCCAGCAGCATCAATTCGATCGCCATCAGGATGATGATGATGTTGCGGCGGTTCAGGAAGATCCCGACGATCGCGATCGCAAAGAGGATCGCGCCGAGCACGAGGTAGTGAGCAAGAGTCAGCATGATTTTCTTTTCCTCCGCTTAGCCGTTGGTGCTCGAACCGGCTTCGCTCTGCGCCGTTTCCGGCTGCGGCTTTTCCGCTTCCATCTTCACGAGGCGCACGCGGTCGTCGCGACGCACCTTGACCTGATCCGACACGCGCTGGCGCTTGCTGTCCTTGCCCTTGCGCTCGGTCAGCCCGATCGCGGCGATGATCGCGACCAGCAGCACCAGGCCGGCGATTTCAAACGCGAAGATGTAGTCGGTGTAGATCACCTTGCCGATCAGTCGCGTATTCGACCAGTCGGCCATCGCGCCCGTCGCCATGGCGTGCACCGTGTGCGTGTCGCCGTAGCCGCGCCACAGGATCAGCGCGGTCTCGACCACGATGATCGCGCCGACCACCGTTGCCATCGGTACGAAGCGCTTGAAGTCGCGGCGCAGGTAATCGATGTTGATGTCCAGCATCATCACGACGAACAGGAACAGCACCATCACGGCGCCCACGTACACCAGCACCAGCAGGATCGCGAGGAACTCCGCTTCCAGCAGCATCCAGATCGCGGCGGCGTTGAAGAACGCCAGCACAAGGAAAAGCGCAGACGCCACCGGGTTGCGCGAAGTGATCACCTTCAGCCCTGATACCACCAGGAGCAGCGCGAAGATGTAGAACAGTACGGTCGTGAATTCCATGATTACCGGTTCATCGTTAGGCCATAGTCAGGCGCGGCTTGCGGGACGCTCTCGCGTGCCGCACCCGTCGCGGCGGCTCGGCCCGTTCATGCCGGGCCGGCACTGCAAACACAATCAACGATACGGCGCGTCGGCAGCCTTCGCCGCAGCGATGTCCTTCTCGTAGCGATCGCCCACCGCGAGCAGCATTTCCTTCGTGAAATACAGGTCGCCGCGCTTTTCGCCGTGGTACTCGAGAATCTGCGTCTCGACGATCGAATCGACCGGGCAGCTCTCTTCGCAGAAACCGCAGAAGATGCACTTCGTCAGGTCGATGTCGTAGCGCGTCGTGCGGCGCGTGTTGTCCGCGCGCGTTTCCGATTCGATCGTGATCGCCATTGCGGGGCACACGGCCTCGCAGAGCTTGCACGCGATGCAGCGCTCTTCGCCGTTCTCGTAGCGGCGCAGCGCATGCAGCCCGCGGAAACGCGGCGAAATCGGGGTCTTCTCTTCCGGGAACTGCACGGTGACCTTGCGCTTGAACGTGTAACGACCGGTCAGCGCGAGCCCCTTCAGCAGTTCCGTCAGGAAGAAGGTCTTAAAGAAGTGTTGGATTGCCGTCATGATTTCGTCCGATCTTTACTTCACCCAGATGTTGAGCGGCGACATCATCCAGAAGCCGACCACGACCACCCAGATCACCGTGACGGGCAGGAACACCTTCCAGCCCAGACGCATGATCTGGTCGTAACGGTAGCGCGGGAACGTTGCGCGAACCCAGATGAACACCGACAGCAGCGCGAACACCTTCAGCACCAGCCAGAAGATGCCCGGAATGAACGACAGGAATTCGAACGGTGCATCCCAGCCGCCGAGGAACAGCGTTGCAGCGAGCGCCGAGATCACGATCATGTTGATGTACTCGGCGAGGAAGAACAGCGCGAACGCCATGCCCGAGTAATCGATCATGTGGCCCGCGACGATCTCCGACTCCCCTTCCACCACGTCGAACGGGTGACGGTTCGTTTCGGCGATGCCCGAGATGAAGTAGACGACGAACGCCGGCAGGAGCGGCAGCCAGTTCCACGACAGGAAGTTCACGCCGTGGCCGGCGAAGAAGCCATGCTGCTGCGAATTGACGATTTCCGACATGTTCAGGCTGCCGGCCGTCATCAGCACGAGCACCAGCGCAAAGCCCATCGAGATTTCGTACGAGACCATCTGCGCCGCGGCACGCATCGCACCGAGGAATGCGTACTTCGAGTTCGACGCCCAGCCCGCGAGGATCACCGCATACACGCCGATCGACGAGATCGCCATCGCGTACAGCAGGCCCGCGTTGATGTTCGCGAGCACGGCCTTGGCCTGGAACGGAATCACCGCCCACACGGCGAACGCCGGCACGACGGTCATGACCGGCGCGATCAGGTACAGCCAGCGGCTGGCGGCGCTCGGCTGAATCACTTCTTTCAGCAGCAGCTTCAGCACGTCGGCAATCGGCTGCAACAGGCCGCCGGGGCCGACGCGGTTCGGGCCGAGACGTACGTGCATCCAGCCGATCAGCTTGCGTTCCCACAGAATCAGGTACGCGACGCACAGCAGGATGACGACGGAGACGACGAGGATGCGAACGATTGCCCACACCGTCGGCCACGCGACGCCGAGAAGCTGGGCGCCGCCCGCGTTGATCGTATCGAACAAGCTCATTTACGCCTTCTCCACCACCAGTTCACCGGACAGGCTGCCGAGCGCTGCGCCGGCAGGCGTTGCCGCCGACACGCGAACGACCGTCTCCGCAAGATTCGCGTCGCGCACGGCCGGCAACTGCACCGCACGCTCGCCCTGGCGCACGCGCACCGCGTCGCCTTCCTTCAAGCCCAGCTTGTCGAACAGCGCGGCCGGCAGGGCTGCGGCGTTCGCCACCTTCGCGGCAGCCGTCAGGTGCAGCGAATCTGCACGGCGCACGAGTGCGTCGGCATGATAGATCGGCACGTCGGCGAGGCGCTCGAAGCCGCCGTTCGCGGCATTCGCCGCGACGCGTGCCGGCGCGACCGACGCCTGGTTCGACAGGCGGCTCGCGACGCCTGCGTCGCCGAGCGCCGCGAGGCGCACTTCTTCGGACGTCTCGTATTCGAAGTTCGGCAGGCCCAGCAGGCTGCCGAGCACGCGCAGCACCTTCCACGCCGGACGCGTGTCGCCGAGCGGACGCACGACGCCGTTGAAGCTCTGCACCGAGCCTTCCGCGTTCACGTACGTGCCAGCCGTTTCCGTGAACGGAGCGATCGGCAGCAGCACGTCGGCGTAATCGAGGCCGTGCTTGAACGGCGACATCACGACGACCATTTCGGCCTGGTTCAGCGCGGCAAGCGCCTGCGCCGGATCGGCCGTGTCGAATTCCGGCTCGACGTTCAGCAGCACGTAGCCCTTGCGCGGCTGCGCGAACGCTTCGCGTGCGTTCAGGCCGCCTTCGCCCGGCAGTGCGCCGACGACGTGCGCGCCGACCGTGTTCGCCGCTTCCGTCAGGAAGCCGAACGTGGCGCCGGTGTTCTCGGCGATCCACTGTGCAACGGCGTGCAGCTTCGCGAATTCCGGATGACGGACGGCCACGTTGCCGAGCAGCACCGCGCGGCGCTCGCCATTCGCGAGCGACTGTGCGACAGCCTGCGCAGCCGGCGATGCCGTAACACCCGCGAGCGTATCGGGCAGCGCGACGCCGCGCAGTTGCGCGACGGCTGCGGCGACGCCAGCCAGTTCGTCGAGCCATGCCGACGGCGCGGCGACGATGCGCTTCGCGGTCGGGATCAGCGAGTCGTCAGCGGTCGCGTGCAGGAAGTGCAGCTTCGCACCGTTCTTCGCAGCCTGACGCAGGCGTGCGGCGAACAGCGGATGGTCGCGGCGCAGGAACGAACCGACGACGAACGCGGCATCCACGTTCGACAGGTCGGCGATCGGCATGCCGAGCCACGGCGCGCCCTGGACCGGTGCCGAGAAATCTTGCTGACGCAGACGGAAGTCGACGTTCGGCGTCTTCAGTTCGTTGGCCAGCTGCTTCACGAGGAACAGCTCTTCAGCCGTGCTGTGCGCGCTCGCGAGCATCGCCAGCGCGTTCGCGCCGTGATCCGCCGCGATACCCTTCAGGCCCTTCGCGACATACTCGAGCGCGGTCTGCCAGTCGGTTTCGATCCACTGGCCGCCCTGCTTCAGCATCGGCTTCGTCAGGCGCTCTTCGCTGTTCAGGCCTTCGTACGAGAAACGATCCTTGTCCGAGATCCAGCATTCGTTGATCGCTTCGTTCTCGAACGGCAACACGCGCATCACGCGGTTGTTCTTCACCTGCACGACGAGGTTCGCGCCGACGGAATCGTGCGGGCTCACCGACTTGCGGCGCGACAGTTCCCACGTACGGGCGCTGTAGCGGAACGGCTTGCTGGTCAGCGCGCCGACCGGGCACAGGTCGATCATGTTGCCCGACAGTTCGGAGTCGACCGTCTTGCCGACGAACGTCGTGATTTCCGAGTGCTCGCCGCGGCCCAGCATGCCGAGCTCCATCACGCCGGCGACTTCCTGGCCGAAGCGGACGCAGCGCGTGCAGTGGATGCAGCGCGACATTTCTTCCATCGAAATCAGCGGGCCCACGTTCTTGTGGAACACCACGCGCTTCTCTTCCGAGTAGCGCGACGACGACTTGCCGTAGCCGACCGCCAGATCCTGCAGCTGGCATTCACCGCCCTGATCGCAGATCGGGCAGTCGAGCGGGTGGTTGATGAGGAGGAATTCCATCACCGACTGCTGCGCCTTCACGGCCTTGTCGGACTGCGTGTGCACGATCATGCCGGCCGACACGGGCGTCGCGCAGGCAGGTACGGCCTTCGGCATCTTCTCGACTTCGACGAGACACATCCGGCAGTTGGCCGCAACCGACAGTTTCTTGTGATAGCAGAAGTGAGGAATGTACGTATCCGCCTTGTGCGCAGCCTGGATCACCATGCTGCCTTCGGGCACCTCGACCTTCTTGCCGTCTATTTCAAGTTCAACCATGATGGTGAATGGTCCTTAACCTATTTCCGCCCGTTCGCGCCTTCGCCCGACCGTGCGCTCAAATTCCGCAACCGGGTGCTTCGCTTCAGGCTGCCGCCGCGTGCGCGTGGCCGCCGACCATGCAATGCTTGTGCTCGACGTGGTACGCGAATTCGTCCCAGTAATGCTTGAGCATCCCGCGTACCGGCATCGCCGCCGCATCGCCGAGCGCGCAGATCGTGCGGCCCATGATGTTCTCGGCAACCGAATTCAGCAGGTCCAGATCTTCCTGGCGGCCTTCGCCATGCTCGATACGATTCACGACGCGATACAGCCAGCCGGTGCCTTCGCGGCACGGCGTGCACTGGCCGCACGATTCCTCGTAGTAGAAGTACGACAGGCGCAGCAGCGAACGCACCATGCAGCGCGTCTCGTCCATCACGATCACCGCGCCGGAGCCGAGCATCGAGCCCGCCTTCGCGATCGAGTCGTAATCGAGATCGGTCTGCATCATGATGTCGCCCGGGATCACCGGCGCCGACGAGCCGCCCGGAATCACGGCCTTGATCTTCCTGCCGCCGCGCATCCCGCCGGCGAGCTCCATCAGCGTCGCGAACGGCGTGCCGAGCGGCACTTCATAGTTGCCCGGACGCTCGACGTCGCCCGACACCGAGAAAATCTTCGTGCCGCCGTTGTTCGGCTTGCCGATCTCGAGGTAATTCTGCGGCCCGATGGTCAGCAGGAACGGCACCGCGGCGAACGTCTCGGTGTTGTTGATCGTGGTCGGCTTGCCGTACACGCCGAAGCTCGCCGGGAACGGCGGCTTGAAGCGCGGCTGGCCCTTCTTGCCTTCGAGCGACTCGAGCAGCGCCGTTTCCTCGCCGCAGATGTACGCGCCGTAACCGTGGTGCGCGTGCAGCTGGAACGAGAATTCCGAGCCCATGATGTTGTCGCCGAGGAAACCGGCAGCGCGCGCTTCATCGAGCGCCGCCTCGAAGCGTCGATACACTTCGAAGATTTCGCCGTGGATGTAGTTGTAGCCGACGGTGATGCCCATCGCGTACGCGCCGATGGCCATGCCTTCGATCAGCGCATGCGGGTTCCAGCGCAGGATGTCGCGATCCTTGAACGTGCCCGGCTCGCCTTCGTCCGAGTTGCAGACGAGGTACTTCTGCCCCGGGAACTGACGCGGCATGAAGCTCCACTTCAGGCCGGTCGGGAAGCCCGCACCGCCACGGCCACGCAGGCCCGACGCCTTCACGTCGGCGATCACCTGCTCGGGCGGAATCTTCTCTTCGAGAATGCGGCGCAGCTGCTTGTAGCCGCCGCGCGCGACGTAATCTTCGAGATGCCAGTTCTCGCCGTTCAGACCGGCGAGGATCAGCGGTTTGATGTGACGGTCGTGGAGGGACGTCATTTCGAAAGTTCCTCAAGCAGCTGGTCGATCTTCTCGCGGCTCATGAAGCTGCACATTCTGTGGTTGTTCACCAGCAGCACCGGCGCATCGCCGCACGAGCCCATGCATTCGCCTTCCTTCAGCGTGAACTTGCCGTCGGGCGTGGTCTCGCCGAAGCCGATGCCCAGCTTCTGTTTCAGGTAGTCGGCCGTCGCCTCGGCGCCGCCGTGCGGACCCAGCTGGCACGGGAGGTTCGTGCAGAGCGTGATCTTGTGCTTGCCGACCGGGTTGAGCTCGTACATCGTGTAGAACGTCGCGACTTCCTGCACGGCAACGGCCGGCATGCCGAGATAGTCCGCGACGAACTGCATCAGTTCGGGCGACAGCCAGCCGTGCTCTTCCTGAGCGACGGCCAACGCCGACATCACGGCGGACTGTTTCTGATCGGCGGGATACTTCGTCAACGCTCGATCGATTTCCTTCAGGCCTTCAGCTGAGATCATTTTCAGACACGACTCTTTCAATTCCTACCGAACGAACAACCTGCCGCACTGCAGTGCATGGACGGCAGACCTGGCGCTCACTGTTGACAGCTTACGAAGCCGCGCCGGTTCAGCGCGCATCGCGTGTGACTTACTGCTCGCCGCCCGCTCGCGCAGGCGGCGCAACCATTAGCGATCGATCTCGCCGAACACGATGTCCTGCGTACCGATGATCGTGACGGCGTCGGCGATCATGTGACCGCGCGCCATTTCGTCGAGCGACGCCAGGTGCGCGAAGCCCGGAGCGCGAATCTTGAGGCGATACGGCTTGTTGGCACCGTCCGACACGAGGTAGATGCCGAATTCGCCCTTCGGATGCTCGACCGCTGCGTACGCTTCGCCTTCCGGCACGTGAAAACCTTCGGTGAAGAGCTTGAAGTGGTGAATCAAGTCTTCCATGTTGGTCTTCATGCCGACGCGCGACGGCGGCGCAACCTTGTGATTGTCGGTCATCACGGGGCCCGGATTCTTGCGGAGCCACTCAATACACTGTTTCGCGATGCGGATCGACTGGCGCATTTCTTCGACGCGCACCAGATAGCGGTCGTAGCAATCGCCGTTCACGCCGACCGGCACATCGAAATCCATGCGATCGTACACTTCGTACGGCTGCTTCTTGCGCAGATCCCATGCGATACCCGAGCCGCGCAGCATCGGGCCCGTCAGGCCCATCTGCAGCGCACGTTCCGGGCTGACGACGCCGATCCCGACCAGACGCTGCTTCCAGATCCGGTTGTCGGTCAGCAGCGTTTCGTATTCGTCGACGCACTTCGGGAAACGCGTGAAGAAGTCGTCGATGAAGTCGAGCACCGAGCCGCTGCGCGATTCGTTCATCTTCGCGAGCGCCTTCTCGTTGCGAATCTTCGACGCCTTGTATTGCGGCATTGCGTCAGGCAGGTCGCGATAGACGCCGCCCGGGCGGTAGTACGCCGCGTGCATCCGGGCACCGGACACCGCTTCGTACACGTCCATCAGGTCTTCGCGTTCGCGGAATGCATACAGGAACACGGCCATCGCGCCGACGTCGAGTGCGTGCGCGCCGATCCACATCAGGTGGTTCAGCACGCGCGTGATCTCGTCGAACAGCACGCGGATGTACTGCGCGCGCTCCGGCACGTCGATGCCGAGCAGACGCTCGATCGCGAGCACGTAGCCGTGCTCGTTGACCATCATCGACACGTAGTCGAGACGGTCCATGTACGGCACGGACTGGATGAAGGTCTTGCTTTCCGCGAGCTTTTCAGTCGCGCGATGCAGCAGGCCGATGTGCGGATCGGCGCGCTGGATGACTTCGCCGTCGAGCTCGAGCACCAGGCGCAGCACGCCGTGCGCTGCCGGGTGCTGCGGACCGAAGTTGAGGGTGTAGTTCTTGATTTCTGCCATGACGCCCCCTTAATGTTTCAGACCGCCATAGCGATCCTCGCGGATCACGCGCGGCGTGATTTCGCGCGGCTCGATCGTCACCGGCTGGTAGACGACCCGCTTCTCTTCCGGGTCGTAACGCATTTCGACATAGCCCGACACCGGGAAGTCCTTGCGGAACGGATGACCGATGAAGCCGTAGTCGGTGAGGATGCGGCGCAGGTCGGGGTGCCCCTCGAACACGAGGCCGTACAGATCGAACGCTTCGCGCTCGTACCAGTTTGCGGAGGTCCAGATATCGACGACCGATGCCACGATCGGCAGATCGTCGTCCGGCGCGAACACGCGCAGGCGCAGGCGCCAGTTGTTCGTGACCGACAGCAGCTGCGACACGGCCGCGAAACGCGGGCCGTCATAGGCGCCGTCGCCGTAGGTCTGGTAGTCGACGCCGCAGAGGTCGATCAGCTGCTCGAAACGGAGCTTCGGATCGTCGCGCAGCATCGTTGCGACTTCGAGGTAATCGCTCGCCTTCACGACGAGCGTCAGTTCACCGATCGCTTCGGTGAGGCTCACCACGCGCGCGCCGAGCGCGGCTTCGAGGTTTGCCTTGAGGGTCTCGATTTTGCTTGCCATATTGAGGGGACGCTCGGGGCTTTATTGACGGGCGATGGTATTGGTGCGGCGGATCTTCGCCTGAAGCTGGATCACGCCGTAGACCAGCGCCTCGGCCGTGGGCGGACAGCCCGGCACGTAGACGTCGACCGGCACGATCCGGTCGCAGCCGCGGACCACCGAGTACGAGTAGTGGTAGTAACCGCCGCCGTTCGCGCACGACCCCATCGAGATCACCCAACGCGGCTCGGCCATCTGGTCATACACACGGCGCAGTGCGGGCGCCATCTTGTTGCACAGCGTGCCGGCAACGATCATCACGTCCGACTGACGCGGACTCGGACGGAACACCACGCCAAACCGGTCCAGGTCGTAACGGGCCGCGCCCGCATGCATCATCTCGACGGCGCAACACGCGAGCCCGAACGTCATCGGCCACAGCGAGCCGGTACGCGTCCAGTTGATCAGCTTGTCAGCCGTCGTGGTGACAAACCCTTCCTTCAAGACCCCTTCGATACTCATTTGCTTTCCACTCCAGACGAGCGGCCCAGCGTGGCCGCCCATGCAAACCGGCGATTAACCCATCACTCCCAGTCGAGCCCGCCTTTCTTCCAGATATAGGCAAAGCCCAGCAGGAATTCGAGCAGAAAAATCATCATTGCGATGAAACCCGGCCAGCCGATGTCCCGGAGCGCGACGCCCCACGGAAACAGGAATGCGGTTTCGAGATCGAAGA
Source organism: Burkholderia cepacia GG4 (assembly GCF_000292915.1). Lineage (NCBI taxonomy): Bacteria > Pseudomonadati > Pseudomonadota > Betaproteobacteria > Burkholderiales > Burkholderiaceae > Burkholderia > Burkholderia cepacia. The sequence continues at coordinate 1,268,201 of NC_018513.1, read as the reverse complement.
TGATGAACAGGATGGCGACGAGGTAGTACCGGACGTCGAATTTCATCCGGGCGTCTTCAAAGGCTTCGAAGCCGCACTCGTACGGTGCGTTCTTCTCGACGTCCGGCCTGTTGGGACCAAGGAGCTTGCCGATGCTGACCAGCGCTATACCTAAACCAGTGCCCACGAGGAGGAACAACAAGACGGGGTAATAGGCTGCGAGGTTCAAGGCAATCCTCTATCGGTTGGTTCTGAGCGTCCGGAGAATACCACTTCCGGCGGAAGGAATCATTTCGGAGTGCGTGCGATCCCAAGACAATCGCAAGGCACACCCCAGAAATGAAAAATGCCAGCCACTAGAAGCGGCTGGCATTGAGTAACTTTGGTGCCGACGGCGAGACTCGAACTCGCACAGCTTTCGCCACTACCCCCTCAAGATAGCGTGTCTACCAATTTCACCACGTCGGCACTGCATGCAACTCGGGTTGTGCTACTTGTTTCCCGCGAATCGCTTCAAGAATTAAATTCTAACCTGACTTCCAGAATTGTTCAACGCACAAACGCAAAAATTTTAACTTTTTATTTCGGGACGTCCTGGCCCGGCGCACTCGCAGCCGAACCCGCGGCAGCGGATGCCGCAACCGCCGGTGCCGATGCTGCCGGCGCCGATGCCGGCGCGGTCGCTGCCGCGCCCAGCACGCCTGCCGACGGCGTCGACTTGTACGAACCGAGGTACGTCAGCGCGAGCGTCGTGACGAAGAAGATCGTCGCGAGAACGCCCGTCGTGCGCGACAGGAAGTTCGCCGAGCCCGTCGCACCGAACAGGCTGCCCGACGCGCCGCTGCCGAACGCAGCGCCCATGTCGGCACCCTTGCCGTGCTGCAGCAGCACGAGACCAATCACACCGAGTGCAGACAGCACCTGCACCACAATAATCAGCGTCTTGAATAACAGCATCACACCCACCCGATTGGATCAGGCGACCGGACCGACCGGCCGCCATCATGGTTCAATTCGATTCCGGACCGCTCAACGTGCGGCCCGGCAGATCGCCAGGAAATCTTCCGCCTTCAACGACGCACCGCCGATCAGGCCGCCGTCGATGTCCGGCTGCGCAAACAGCTCTTCCGCGTTGTCCGGCTTCACGCTGCCGCCATACAGCACGGACACGTCCGCCGCGCCCTTCGCCACGAGACGCGCACGCAGGAACGCGTGCACATCCTGCGCCTGCGCCGACGTCGCGCTCTTGCCCGTGCCGATCGCCCAGACCGGCTCGTACGCGACGACGATGCGTGCCGCCTCGTCAGCCGTCAGCACGGCCAGCACGGCGTCGAGCTGCGCACCGACCACCTGCTCGGTCGCACCCGCTTCGCGCTCGTCGAGCGTCTCGCCGACGCACACGACGGGCGTGAGGCCGGCCGCGAGCGCGCGCTGCGTCTTCGCGGCGACCGTCTCGTTGCGTTCGCCGTGATATGCGCGACGCTCCGAGTGACCGACGATCGTATAGTGCGCGCCGAATTCCGCAACCATCGCAGCCGCGACTTCGCCGGTGAACGCGCCCTGCTCGTGCGCGGACACGTCCTGCGCACCGAACGCGACACGGCCGCCGCCAAGCTGCGCCTGAACCTGCGCGAGATACGGGAACGGCACGCACACGCCGATCGACGTTTCAGCCGCCACCGCGCCCGCGCCCTGCACCACTTCGTTCAGCAACGCCTGGTTGCCGGCCAGCCGGCCGTGCATCTTCCAGTTGCCGATCACTCGCTTTGTTCGTTGTTTCGACATCGTGTCTGTCTCGTCATCGACGTACCGGAGACCGGCCGTCAGGTTGGATCTGGCGAAGCAAACCCGCGATTTTACTGCGCACGGCTTGAACCGGTCAAACCGCGCATGTCAAGCCCGCCGCGCGGGCTGTCACGCGTTCGTGCCCCAATCGAGCACGATCTTGCCGATGTGCTCGCCGCTTTCCATCAGCGCATGCGCCTGCGCGGCCTCGCCGGCCGGCAGCACGCGGTAGATGACCGGCTTGATGCGGCCGTCGGCGATGAGCGGCCACACGCGCGCCTTCAGCTGCGCCGCGATGCGCGCCTTGAACTCGACCGGACGCGGGCGCAGCGTCGAGCCGGTCACCGTCAGCCGACGGCGCAGGATTTCATTCAGGTTGACTTCGGCCTTCGCGCCGCCGAGCAGCGCGATCAGCACGAGGCGGCCGCCATCCGCGAGCGCGGACAGTTCGCGCGGCACGTACGAACCCGCGACCATGTCGAGGATCACGTCGACGCCGCGATCGTGCGTCAGCGACTTGACGACCTCGACGAAGTCCTCGGTCTTGTAATTGATCGCACGCTCGGCACCGAGCGCCTCGCATGCGCGGCACTTGTCGGCATTCCCGGCCGTCGCGAACACGCGAAAGCCGAGCGCATGCGCGATCTGGATCGCCGTCACGCCGATCCCGCTCGAGCCGCCCTGCACGAGCAGCGTTTCCTGCTCGCCGCCCTCGCCCGCGCCGAGCAGCGCACGGTCGAACACGTTGCTCCACACCGTGAAGAACGTTTCGGGCAGCGATGCGGCTTCGATGTCGGTCAGCCCGTCCGGCACCGGCAGGCATTGGGGTAGCGGCGCGACCGCATACTCGGCATAGCCGCCGCCCGCGAGCAGCGCACAAACGCGATCGCCGAGCTTCAGGCCGAACGGGTTCAGCGCGGCATCCGACAAATCGCCGCCGACGATCTCGCCCGCGACCTCGAGGCCCGGCAGGTCCGACGCACCCGGCGGCGGCGCATACGCGCCCTTGCGCTGGAATACGTCCGGCCGGTTCACGCCGGAAGCCGTCACCTTGATCAGCACTTCGCCGCGCTTCGGTTCGGGGCGCGGACGCTCCGCGAGCTTCAGCACGTCGGGGGCGCCGAATTCGGTGATTTCGATGGCTTTCATGGTGGTCGCTCCAGGATCGGAATCGGATGGTGCACCCGTGCGCGCGGCACGGGCGCCTCGCCGGCGCTGCTGCGCCGCACAACGATGCTACAGAAAAAACGGCCGGCGCGCTTTCGCACTGCCGGCCGTTGTCACGCCTGTCCGCTTACTGCTGCGGCGGCGTATCCGACTGCGACGCCGCCGCTGCTTCGTTCAGCAGCGCCTTCGCCGACAGACGCACGCGACCCTTCTCGTCCGTCTGGATCACCTTGACCTTGACCTGCTGGCCTTCCTTCAGGTAGTCGTTGATGTCCTTCACGCGCTCGTTGACGATTTCCGAGATGTGCAGCAGGCCGTCCTTGCCCGGCAGCAGGTTCACGATCGCGCCGAAATCGAGCAGCTTGAGCACCGTGCCTTCGTACACCTGACCGACTTCGATCTCGGCCGTGATTTGCTCGATGCGCTTCTTCGCTTCGGCCATGCCTTCGCTGTTCGTGCTCGCGATCGTCACGACGCCGTCATCCGAGATGTCGATGGTCGTGCCGGTTTCTTCCGTCAGCGCGCGGATCACCGAACCGCCCTTGCCGATCACGTCGCGGATCTTTTCCGGGTTGATCTTGATCGTGATCATGCGCGGCGCGAATTCCGACAGCTGGGTGTTCGCACCCGAGACCGCCGAGGTCATCTTGCCGAGGATGTGCATGCGGCCTTCCTTCGCTTGCGCGAGCGCGACCTGCATGATTTCCTTCGTGATGCCCTGGATCTTGATGTCCATCTGCAGCGCCGTCACGCCTTGCTCCGTGCCGGCCACCTTGAAGTCCATGTCGCCGAGGTGATCTTCGTCGCCGAGGATGTCGGTCAGCACCGCGAACTTGTTGCCTTCGAGGATCAGGCCCATCGCGATACCCGCGACGTGCGCCTTCATCGGCACGCCGGCGTCCATCAGCGCGAGGCAGCCGCCGCACACCGATGCCATCGACGACGAACCGTTCGATTCGGTGATTTCCGACACGACGCGGATCGAGTAGCCGAATTCGTCGGCGCTCGGCAGGCACTTGACCAGTGCGCGCTTCGCGAGACGGCCGTGACCGATTTCACGACGCTTCGGCGAGCCGACGCGGCCCGTTTCGCCGGTCGCGAACGGGGGCATGTTGTAGTGGAGCATGAAGCGCTCGCGGTACTCGCCTTCGAGCGCGTCGATGATCTGCTCGTCACCCTTCGTGCCGAGCGTCGCGACGACGAGCGCCTGCGTTTCGCCACGCGTGAACAGCGCCGAACCGTGGGTGCGCGGCAGCACGCCGGTGCGGATCTCGATCGGACGCACGGTGCGCGTGTCGCGACCGTCGATGCGCGGCTCGCCGTTCAGGATCTGCGAACGGACGATCTTCGCTTCGATGTCGAACAGGACGTTGCCGACGGTGGCCTTGTCGGCCGCGACCGTGCCGGCCGCCAGCGCGTCTTCCTCGAGCTTCGCCGAGGTCGCCGAGTAGACTTCCTTCAGCTTCGTCGAACGAGCTTGCTTGTCGCGCAGCTGGTAAGCGGCGAGCAGGTCGCCCTGCGCCAGTTCCGTCACGCGTGCGATCAGCGCCTCGTTCTTCGGTGCCGGCTGCCAGTCCCACTCCGGCTTGCCGCCTTCGCGCACGAGTTCGTGGATCGCGTCGATCGCCGTCTGCATCTGCTCGTGGCCGAACACGACCGCGCCGAGCATCACGTCTTCCGGCAACTGATCGGCTTCCGATTCGACCATCAGCACCGCGCGTTCCGTACCGGCGACGACGAGGTCGAGGCTCGACGCCTTGATCTGGTCACGCGTCGGGTTCAGCACGTAGGCGTTGTCGATGTACGCGACGCGCGCGGCACCGACCGGACCGTTGAACGGCAGGCCCGACACGGCGAGCGCAGCCGATGCGCCGATCAGCGCGGGGATGTCCGCCGGGATTTCCGGGTTCACGGACAGCACGTGGATCACGACCTGCACTTCGTTGTAGAAGCCTTCCGGGAACAGCGGGCGCAGCGGACGGTCGATCAGGCGCGACGTCAGCGTCTCGTGTTCCGACGGACGGCCTTCGCGACGGAAGAAGCCGCCCGGGATCTTGCCGGCCGAGTAGGTCTTTTCGAGGTAGTCGACGGTCAGCGGGAAGAAATCCTGGCCCGGCTTGGCCGACTTCGCACCGACGACGGTTGCCAGCACGACGGTGTCTTCCACGTCGACGATCACGGCACCGCTCGCCTGGCGGGCGACTTCACCGGTTTCGAGGCGCACCTTGTGCTGGCCCCACTGGAATTCCTTCACGACCTTGTTGAACATGGACATGGTTGCTCCTTTGAATTCAATCATTTCATTCACCGCCCGGGCCATCCCGCGCGGCGGCGTCCCGACCGAATCACCCGGAGCAAGGTGTGTTTTTTATGCCATTCCAGCGCGGCACTCGTCGAGCGACGCGCTGGAATGACACAAATCCCGACCCCGGTATCAGCCGTTCCGGCAGCCCGGCACCCGCGTGCCGGACAACCTGCGGTGCGCGTGACGCTACGCACCGCGCAAAAACAAAATGCCTGTATCAGCGGACTGACACAGGCATCTTGCTGGCGGCAATCGCCTCGATTACTTACGCAGACCCAGCTTCTCGATCAGCGCGCGGTAACGGTCAGCATCCTTGCCCTTGAGGTAGTCGAGCAGCTTGCGGCGGCGGCTCACCATGCGCAGCAGGCCGCGGCGGCTGTGGTGATCCTTCGCGTGGGACTTGAAGTGACCCGTCAGTTCGACGATACGCGCGGTCAGCAGTGCGACCTGGACTTCGGGCGAACCCGTGTCGTTGGTAGCGCGGGCGAACTGAGCAACGACTTCCGACTTCTTGATATCTGCAACAGACATGTGATTTCCTTGATTTTCCTACTTGCTAACTGAACACGCGGACACGGAAGAATGGCCGTGCCGTGACTTACAACCGGCGGGCATTGTAACACAACTGTACGCCGTTCCTACCGCTGCCTGTCACGGGCGCGTCATCGAACACGTCGACGGCATCTGCGTGCGCTGCGCAGGCACCGCGAGGACCGTCCGGAAGCCGTAGCCCGAGCCCTCGTTGTCGAAGCGCACGCCCGGCGTGCCGGCCTTGTCCATTTCCATGACATAAAGGGGCTGGATCAACTGATGGTCCTGCGCGCGCATGGTCGACGCGTGGAAGCCGTCGTCGAACGACAGCCCCTCCAGCGCGCGCGCCACCGCGACGGGGTCGGCCGAGCCGGCCCGACTCATCGCGGCCGCGAGCATCTCGATCATCAGGCTCATGCGTCGCACCGGATAGTCGTCCTGGGCCGCCGGGAAACGGGTCCGGAACGCGCGATAGAACGCGTCCGACTTCGCGCTGCCCGCGTTCGGATGCCAGTCCGCGACGGCCACCACCCGCCCGACGCCCGCGTCACCGAGCGCTGCCGGCGCACCGAGGCTGTTGCCGTAGAACGTATAGAACTTCGTGTTCAGCCCCTGCTCGCGCGCCGCCTTCACGAGCAGCGTGAGGTCGTTGCCCCAGTTGCCGGTCACGACGGCGTCCGCGCCGCTCGCCCGGATCTTCGCGATGTACGGCGAGAAATCCTTGATCCGGCCGATCGGATGAAATTCGTCGCCGGCGATCGTCACGTCGGGGCGCCGCTCGGCCAGCGCCTGCCGCGCCAGCGCGCTGACGTCGTGGCCGAAGCTGTAGTCCTGGTTCAGCAAGTAGACCTTGCGCAGCGCGCGGTCGCGCGCCATCACGTCCGCCAGCGCGGCCATCCGCATCCCCGCGTGCGCGTCGAAACGGAAATGCCAGAAGCTGCAGCGTGCGCCGGTCAGTGCCGGATCGTCGGCCGAATAGTTGAGGAACAGCATCCGGCTGTCGGGATTGCGGGCGTTCAGCTTGTCGAGCGCCGCGACGAGCGCAGCCGCGACCGCCGAGCTGTTGCCCTGTGCGACGAAACCGATGTGCCGGTCCGCCGCCGCGCGCAACTGCACGAGCGCCTCTTCCGGGCTGCCCTTGCTGTCGAGGACCACGAGTTCGAGCGGATGCGCGCCGTCGCGCAGCTTCACGCCGCCCGCCGCGTTGACCTGCTCGACGCCGAAGCGCAGGTTGCGCTCCACGGCCGCGCCCGCGTTCGCGAACGGGCCCGACATCCCTTCGATCAGCGCGATCCGCACCGGCTCGCTTGCCGCGAACGCGGATGACACCAGCATCCACCCCGCGCTCAACGCGAGCGCGCACCGTTTCCACAGCTGCATCGGCTACCTGCCCTTCAATCTGTCCGAGAAGCGCGGATCATAGGCCGCCGGCCCTGCCGCCCGCAAGCACGGCGCAAAACCACACCCCGACGGGCCCTGGCCGGTGATCCGCACCGATTTTTTCGGTGTGATGCGCCGCCGCGCGCCGTCCGTGATACAACTGAACCGTTAGCGAGTTCAGGAGAATCTCATGCGCATTCGCATTCCCGTGCGCCTGCCGGTGCTGGTCGCCTGCGCGGCGGCACTGCTCGCCGGTTGTGCGCAACCATGGCAGCAATACCAGGCCGGCCAGGACGAGTCGGCGATCGTCGCGCGCATGGGCCCGCCGCGCGAGATCTACGACCTGCCCGGTGGCGGCAAGCGCCTGATGTGGCCGACCCAGCCGATGGGCGAGACCACCGTCGCGGCCGACGTCGACGCAGCCCACCGGATCGTCAACGTGCGCCAGGTGCTGCAGCCGAGCGAGTTCTATCGCGCGGAAATCGGCAAGTGGACCAAGACCGACGTGCTCGTCAATTTCGGCCGCCCGGTCGAGACGTCCTACTTCCCGCTGATGAAGCGCGAGGTGTGGACCTACCGCTATCTCGAAGACAACGTCTGGTACATGATGTACAGCTTCTACTTCGATCCGCAGGGCATCCTGCGCATCACGCAGAAAACGCCGGACCCGCTGCACGATCCCGACCGCCGCAACCTGTTCTGATCGATTGCACGATTTCCGCGCAATTTCGCAATGGCCATTCACGAATGATTGCGTGAATGGCCATTTCATTTTTTCCGTCATATTCGATTAATCCGGAAATTCAGCCGGCAATCCTTTCCGATCGACCACGCACGGGAGGCCATCGCGCAGAGCCCCGTGCCATGCGGCCCTTAGCGGGAAACAAGCATGCTCGATGCATATCATGCGTTGCCTTGGTGCATGCGATGCACCGCGCCCGATCGAGTTGAAACAATTTGTATCAGTGGCACAGGGCGCTAGGGCATACCCCTAATATCAGTCGAAATCCAACCTTTCAATTTAGAAAGAATGTTGTTGTGCCATTTCGATTGATCTTCGTTTGTCCTTATTTCAAAGGAGTCCTCATGAACCGCCCCAAGAGCATGCTGGTTGCCAACATCGCCTGGGCCCGCGAGACGCGCGAACACACGCCTGGCTTCTTCGACGCGCTCGCGCGCGGCCAGAACCCGCGCGTGCTGTGGATCGGCTGCGCCGACAGTCGCGTGCCGGCCGAAACCATCACGCACAGCGTGCCCGGCGAGTTGTTCGTCCATCGCAACATCGCGAACCTGTTCCATCCCGACGATGACAATTCCGCGAGCGTGCTCGAGTACGCCGTGCGCGTGCTCGGGGTCGACCACGTGATCGTGTGCGGCCACTACGGATGCGGCGGCGTGCGTGCATCGCTGCTGCCGCCGCCGGCCGACCTGCCGCACGTCGCGCGCCGCATCGCGCCGCTCTGCGCGCTCGCGCGGCGCCATCGCGACACGCTCGACGGGCTCGACGACACGGCCGCAGCCGACCGCCTCGCCGAGCTGAACGT